>NZ_CP178620.1:635980-953971 GCF_047305925.1 Bdellovibrio sp. HCB290
CAACGGAGCTGAATGACCTGCAAGTTCCACCAACGGAGCCACGATATCGCGAAGACTGTTTAAAGTTGAAAGACTGCCATTCAGATAAACCTTGGATTTATCACCAGAGCTTAAAACGCGGCGAACGATCAGAACGTCCTCGTCAGCATCGATGCCCATGTCCTTAAGGTTTGCCATGATGTCAGCGCGTTTGCTGATATCAAAGGAACCTTCGATGGTAGCTTGCGTAGAACCCGTGCGAATGGTGTCGCTGGAGCCTTTGCCGCCCATCAATAGGGATAAACTTTTTAGCAGAACGGACTTTCCTGCACCGGTTTCACCGGAAAGAATGTTCAAGCCATCCTTGAAAGTGATGTGCAGGTTTTCGATGATCGCAAAATTTGAAACTTTAAGCTCTAGAAGCATAATTAAGTCCGGTCTCCGAATTTAAGTTTTTCACGAAGTAAATGGAAGTAATTGTGATCAGGATGTCTGACCATCCAGTGATCGTAAGGGGAGCGAGTCAATACGACTTCGTCATCGGCATTGATCTCGGCCACCTTCTGTCCGTCGACGATGAAATGTGCCTTGTGGGTTTTCCCGTCCAGCTGAAAAGAAAGACGGTTCTTATCGGGCACAATCAAAGGGCGTGACGTCAGGCTGTGAGGCGCGACCGGAGTCACCACCAACACTTGGGCTTCGGGATGCAGAATCGGACCGCCAGCGGCCAGATTGTACGCCGTTGATCCCGAAGGGCTGGCAACGATGAAACCATCGGCCTTCACTTCACTAACCAGGTGTTTGTCAGAATAAATTGCCGTATGGATCAGCTGTGACATCGAACCTCTTTCGATGACCACATCATTCAGTGCGTGGAATTCGCCTTTGGCTTTTCCTTTGCGCAGAATTTTAGCGTGAATCATCGAACGGGGGCGAAGTTCCATCTGGCCATCCAAAGTGTCTTCGATGACTTCCATGGTGGCATCTGCACTGTGGGCCGTCAGGAACCCAAGGGAACCCATGTTGAATCCCAAAATAGGAACATCACGTCCTTCAAGTATACGAACCGCACGAAGGTAAGTGCCATCACCACCCAAAACTATAACCAACGACAATGAGTCGAGCTGTTTTTTAGTCGACGCCAGCTTCGTTCCCGGCACCAGTCTTTGTCCTGGAGCCGTGAAAACCTGATGACCTTGTTTTTTTAAAAACTCGGCCACCTTTTTTGCCAGCGCTACGGCGCGGTCAGTTTCCAGACGATAGACCAAAGCGATATTGCTTTTAGCTGGAATAACCAATTTGCTTTTCGTACTTGTCGCGGTCTTTTTCATTAAATCAATCCATCACGTCTTAGCAATGCATTTGGATCTGGTTCACGGCCACGGAATTTCTTGTAAAGGTCCATAGGATGTTCTGTGCCGCCCTTGCTCAAGATAAACTCTTTGAACTTGCGGGCTACTTCCGGAGAGAACAAGCCCTCTTCCTTGAAGTATTCAAATGCATCCGCATCCAAAACCTCGGCCCATTTGTAAGAGTAATATCCTGCAGAGTAACCGCCTGCAAAGATGTGGCTGAAGCTGCAAGAGCTATTAGTGCCAGGGACCTTCGGGAACAAACGAGTTTCGGCCGTGGCCTGTTCTTCGAATGCATCCACATCCGTGATCAGAGACGGATCTGCCGTGTGCCATGCCATGTCCATCATGCCGAATTGCAATTGACGGCAGGAAGCATAGCCAGCCTGGAATTTTTGGGAGGCTTTTAGTTTTTCAATAAGCGCAGCAGGCATTGGTTCATTTGTCTCGTAATGACGGGCAAACAAATCCAAACCTTCTTTTTCACCAGCCCAGTTTTCCATAATTTGTGATGGTAGCTCTACGAAATCCCAGTAAACGCTGGTGCCGCTAAGAGTTTGGTAAGTCACATCAGAAAGCATTCCGTGCAAAGCATGACCGAATTCATGGAACAAAGTACGAACTTCGTCGTAAGTCAAAAGCGATGGCTTCGTTGGAGTCGGCTTCGTGAAGTTACACACGATGCTGATATGTGGGCGTTTCAATTCTTTACCAAACAACCCTTGGGCACGGTATTGAGTCATCCATGCGCCGCCTTTTTTCGTTTCGCGCGGGAAGAAGTCTGTATAGAACAAGCCCATGTATTTTCCAGCTTCGTCGAAAATCTCGTAAGCTTTCACTTCCGGATGATAAACCGGGATGTCCTTGTTTTCCTTGAACGTCAAACCGTAAAGTTGCTTCGCGTGCAGGAACACACCTTCAACTACGTTTTCAAGTTTGAAGTAAGGGCGCAGATCTTCTTCATTGAAAGCGTACTTTTCCTCTTTCAGTTTTTCGGAGTAATAACCGAAGTCCCAAGGTTTCAATTCAGGAATTGCATCCAACTGGGCGGCATAGGCAAAAACTTCAGAAACGTCACGTTGTCCTGCTGCTTTGGAAGCATCCAGAAGTTTGTGCAGGAAAGTTCCCACTGTTTTTGGATCTTTCGCCATACGTTCTGCCAACACGAACTCCGCATGAGTTTTAAAGCCTAAAAGATTGGCGCGCTTCGCACGAAGGGTTACAATCTTTTTTACGATTTCCTGATTGTCGAACTCGCCACCGAAAGCGCGTGAAGTATATGCTTTGGCCATTTTCTCGCGCAAAGCACGGTTGTTCGCGTAAGTCATGAATGGCAGATAAGAAGGGATTTGCAGATTGAACAACCAGCCTTTTTTGCCCTTAGCCTGCGCTGCTGCTGCCGCACCTTCCAGAATACCTTCAGGAATGCCGGCAACGTCTTTGTGATCTTCCAAAATCATTTCAAAAGCATTGGTCGCCTTCAAAACATTTTCGGAATACTTGGGACCAAGTACCGACATCTCCTGATCGATTTGACGAAGAGTTTCCTTGTCAGCCGCAGACAACAAAGCACCGTTGCGGGTGAATCCCAGATAAGTTTTTTCCAGCAGACGAAGTTGTTCTGCGTTCAGCTTCATGGAACTGCGATTGTCATAAACTTGTTTTACGCGTTTGAAAATTTCCTCATCCAAAGAGATGTCTGATTCCATCGCAGTCAATTTTGGATAGATGTCTTTGGCCAAAGCCTGAAATGATTCATCAGAGTTGGCAGATTCAAGATTGCCATAGACACCTGCGATGACGCCGGCCAATTCAGTGGCTTGTTCCAAAGCAAAGATCGTGTTTTCAAAGTCCGGAGTTGCCGTGTTGGATTTGATTTTTTCAATATTGGCTTTTGCCAATTTCACAGCTTCATCCAAAGCGGGCAAGTAGTGCTCAACTTTGATTTTATCAAATGGCACTGCTTGATCTTTGGCAGTGAAAGGCATCAAAAAGGGGTTGTTGGAACTCATAAGAATACTCCTGGTTGAGAGCTAATAAAACGCCTCTGGTTATCCCTTGAGAATAGCGCAAAATAAAGGAAAAAAGCCTCTAGTTGCCGGTATGTTTTTTATTTAAAATTTGGTGCTTTTTGGTGATACTTCGGGACGCATTTGCTGCGCCTCAATATGAAAGGGCTCTTAGAGGTAGTTCCCGCTAAGAGCCCATGAATAATGCGGCATATAACCGGTAAAAACCGGAGAGGAGGCCGCACTCCTCTTAATTTATTAAGAATTTATTAAATCAAAGATTAGAAACCGAAACCGAATCCAACGCCGAAGCCAACACCGAAACCTGCGCCACCGTATGGATAGTAACCAGGGTTGTAGTTGTAGTTATAGTTGTAACCAGGTTGTTGGTAACCCCAGTTGTAGTTTTGACCTGTAGTGCAAACACCCAAACCAGAACCTACCAAAACTTCCTGGCAAGTTTGGCCAGCACCGCAAGAGTTCGCTTGATTCATCAAGCAGCTTGTTGCGATGTTTCCGGAACAGTTTGCACCGTTACCACCAGGGATATTGGAAACCTGTTGGAAGTTATAGCCGGACTGTGGAGCGTAGAATCCATAAGGCATTGATGAGTAGTTGTTGTACTGGAATTGATAGAAGATATTCCAGTTAAAGCCGGTTTGTACACGATAGCAACCCATACCCATTACAGAGTTGTAGGCCGGAGCGTATCCCAGTGGACAACCGCAAACTCCATAAGATTGGAAGTAATTCAGATAGTTATTGTTCACGCCACCGTTTGGAAACGTATATGGCATCCATCCAGTGTACTGACTGTAAACTCCGTTATTGCACAGAGTGCTCGAAGTAATACAGCGAGTGTCACCTTGAACAGGAGTGGTGGCTACACCGTTGCCACCGCCGCCGCCACTGTCACCGCAAGCAACTACCATCAATGTCATTAGAGCTACGAAGAGCTTTTTCATGGAAACTCCTTCAAAAATTAAAACTTCAACACCGCCTTGTAATTCAAGTCCCGTGCCCCCAGTGTCTCACCTTGAAACTCACTTATATTCGATCTGGATGGCAGAATTTGCAGTGAGCATGCCGCTTTTGGGCACCTCGCGCCGCAAAATAGTAGGCAGCCGGGATTTTGAATGGCAGCATTAGGAAGTAATCACTCCGATAAGTCGGAATGTAAGTTTGTCTATCGAAAGGAATCGATAATGAAATACATGGGATGTTTGCTGTCTCTACTTTTGGCTCTTCCGGCAAGTGCTGCTATTCCATCTAAAAAGGTGCAACCGGGACCTAAGATTCTTTCAGGAAAAGGTGAACTTTTCGGTGGTATCGCCGGTAGTGGTTTTACACTTTTAGATGTGCGCAGAACTGGGGATAAAAGCAAAAAAGTCGAGCGCGTGGTATTTGACGTAGGCGATAAGAATGGCCAAAAAATCAAAGGTTGGCCAGGATACTTCCACGCAGAACTAAAGAACAATCCACAACGATTGATTTTGTCGTTCTCGCAAATGCCAGCTTCATTGGTGAACGAAGTTGCTTTGAACTATCGTTTGAAAAGTTCATTCGCAGTTAAAAAAACCGCTCTTAGCATGGACCCTCTGGACAGCTCTTTGAATCTGACTATGGATCTTAAGCCAAATACGAAAGTGCGCGTTTATCAGGTGGCGGGCAAAAAAACGACTTCCAAAGTCGTCGTGGATTTGATGGCGGAGTAACTCCTCGGTGAGGTTTTATTTCCTTTGTAGCATTCTTGTTCTGTTAGTGGCTTCTGCGGAGGCCAAGGTTTTGGATATCACCCGTGATTCCATGGCACCTTATTTCACTCTTTCGGGTGGTCCTTCATCACTAAGCTCGAATGGTTATGCCGGTGAAGCCACTGGAACTTCTGTTTCAGGTGAATCCAAATACACTTACGGTGGCGAATTTGGATTTTTACTTTCACGAAAATTCGTAAACGTGGCCTTCGGTATCGGCATCATCAAGCCCTCCATGGTAGAGGGATTTTCTGGAACAGACACAGGCGGCACGCAGCTATTTACAGGTGACAGCGAAGTGTTGGCGTTTGCTCCCAGAATCACCGTGGAGTTCAATCTTCAGGGAGATCCGGTCTCGCGTTCTTTTATTTCCTTGGGGGTGGGATACGCGGATGTGAAACTATCCAACTCCTACACTCTGACAGCGGCGGGGAGTGCGGCTTACCCCGGGGCAGCTACGGCGATTGAATCCAAAGGATCGGCTACTGAATTAACGGCAGGCTTGGGTTACGAAGGTATACTATCGGATTCAACGACTTATGTTTTTCAGTTCGGCTATCGTCAGTTGCGTGTGGATCATTTAAAATACACTAAGGACTACTCGACATTTAACGGCCCTGTCACAGCGGGTGAAACAGTGATGAATGGCGCGTCGAATCGAGAGCTGAACCTTTCTGGTGGCTTCTTATCCCTTGGATTTCGCTTCTATTTATAGAGTTCTTTTTACATTGCAAATTAATAAGACCCTTGAGCTTTGGCATCAAATAGTCACTGTGCTATAGCCAAACTCCTTTTTAGAAATGGAGTTACAGCTATGTTCACGAAATGGATTTTCTCTGTATTGTCTCTAGGTCTTATTCTTTCCGCTCAGGATGCATCTGCATATCTGGTAGCAACGGAACCTGCTCGCTTGAATCCCAATGTCGCTACAGACATTTACATCGCGGGATTTGGCGGGGATCAAGGTAATCAATTCACTCACTCGGCAGTTCTTGGGGCGCGCATTTCCCGGGATCGTTTTCCACAAAGACAACGTGTGATTATCGCAGCAGTTAACAATAGCGCTGGGTACGAAGGTGGTCTGCTTACTAAAGGCGGATTGACCCTTCGTCGTGCAGACAAAGA
This sequence comes from Bdellovibrio sp. HCB290, assembly GCF_047305925.1. Classification (GTDB taxonomy): domain Bacteria; phylum Bdellovibrionota; class Bdellovibrionia; order Bdellovibrionales; family Bdellovibrionaceae; genus Bdellovibrio. The sequence goes on from NZ_CP178620.1 coordinate 642,200, forward strand.
CGGCCTGACGGGCGAGCGTCTGGTACAAACTTTAAATAATCTTGGTGTGCGCGCAAGCTCATTGCAGTTTTATGGTCACGCCAACACTTACAACGGCTTCCGTCTGCAAACCAAATACAAACGCCTGGATCATGATGATGAATCCTTTGCTCTGTTGGGCCGCTTTATTAGAACTGATGGCTTTGCAGTTATTCACTCCTGCAACTCAGCCTGGTTCCTGGCGCCTACGGCTGCGAAGCTTTGGAATCGCCCGGTGTTTGGTTCTTTCGCGGGATCTAACTTCCAAAATCTAAAAAGCGATGGCAACTGGTACTACAACGATCCGGGATTCTATCCTGCAAACCTGTCCTGGAAATCCAGCACATCTCAACTTACAAAGAACAATCTTAGCTGCGCTGACGGTCGTTGTGTTCGCTTAAAGCCAGTGAATATCCCGTACCATGATTCCTTCGGCAGATTCAGCCGTGGTTTGGGTTTCTATAAGGTCTTCGCACCGGATGCGACGCAGATCCCACGTGCGTTGGTTCACTTGACGATGCTTTATCCGACGAACACGGCGGCGACACCGGCGTCCACTCGTACAGAGTTCGCTAAGGCCTTGGCTGATTGGATGTGTCCTTCAGATCGTTCCCAGGCGAAATACAAAGCCTGCCAGGCAGCTATCTTGAACGAAGAGTTTCGCTCCAAACCTTACATGAGCTTCTTCGAGGGAACTTCAATTTCCTGCAATAATAGCAGCTGCAATACGCGCGTGAAGTGTAAGGCCTTCAAGGTTGTGTTCTCTGTCCCATGTAAAACCTATGATGTGGCCGAGGGACGCTCCACAGTGTTTAGTGATACTTTGAAGCAGGCCTTCCAGGGGTTTGATGAGCTTCAAGCCGGGGAGTTTAAGTTCTAGCCCGGTCACCACGGGTGAACATTTTCGAACAAATTAAATGATGAATAAATTCATCCTCATTTTGCAGCCATTGATAACTCAGTGGCTGCGGAATATAAATGCGCCGATAAATAAATCGAGGTGTTTATGTTCACGAAAAAAATGGTGATTTTTACTGCGATTCTTACTTCTTCAACTGGTGCCTTAGCTCTTGATGGTAAAGATGCTGCCGGTGCTGTTGCGGCGGCTACTACGATGGCTCCAATTTGGACTGTAGCTGGTCCTTTCCTTACAACAAAAAAGGCCATGTCTAACGAGCAGTACAAAGTTCTTGTGGACGCTAAAGACGACGCTGCTATCTTTCTTGGAACAGATGGTGAAGTTCGCGGTGTAAGTCTGCAACGCGCTTTGGAACTTGTTCGCACAGCTCAACCAAAAGCCGCTGTTTCCGACATGGAAATCGCAGAAGCTATCTTGGCTCTGTAGTTCAGAACTGTGACAATGTTCCGCTACTTTCCATTTCTTAGGCACATGCAACGTGCCCAAATGCACCCAATTGCATTTGCCTATGGAATGGGATTCGCAAAGGTCTTTACATCCTGAAGCTTCAGTTAGGGGTGTGCGATGAAATACCTGATTTCCATTCTAATAATCCTGGCATCGACTCAATCAATTGCAGCAGGCAAGACCTGTATGGCTGTATATGCTGCGGGCCTGGGTTATTTCTTGAATGAAAATGGTGTGCAGCTGGGCGATAAAGCTGAATTCACGACGGGGCAAAGTACCCAGGATGAACGCTATAAGGTGAGTCTGAAAGAGGACGGCACCGTGAGCTTGCTGCATATAAAAGGAAACTTTGAACTTCCCTTAGCTCTTACCTTCAATGACGGCTCAGTCACAATCTATCAAAGCGAAGATCAAGCGCTTTATCCTGAAAACGTTCCGGGTGCGCGGATTGGGACAAGTTTCATCTATGTTGGTTGTGCGCAAGAACCTTAGTTGAACTTAGATTTTCGCTGAAATAAAAAGCCCGGTTTGTACCGGGCTTTTTTTATGCATACATCTTTTCGATTTCGGTGCTGAACTTCTGATCCAGCTTTTTGCGTTTTAACTTCATCGAAGGTGTCAGCTCGCCATTTTCCACTGTCAGCTCAATCGGCATGATGACATGCTTTTTGATGCTCTCGTAGCTGGCCAGACTGCTGTTGGCGTCGGCTACAGCGTGACGGATCAACTCGTCAACAAAGGCACTTTTGCTTAAGTCATTCCAGTCAGTAAACTTGATGCCTTTTTCTTTCGCCAAAGTCGTAACTGCTGCCTGATCCGGGAAGATCAAAGCTACGATGTATTTCTTTTGATCGCCATGAATTAGAGCGTGGGAAATATACGGGGAAAGAACCAACAAAGATTCCAAGCGCTGTGGCGCCACGTACTTACCACCGGCAGTTTTAATCAGATCTTTTTTGCGATCTGTGATGCGCAGGTCACCGCTTTGCGTGATCTCGCCGATGTCGCCAGTGTGGAACCAGCCATCAGTGAAGGCCGCATCAGTGGCTTCTGTGTTTTGATAGTACTCGCGCATTACTTTTGCAGATTTAACTAAGATCTCGCCGTCGGCTGCGATCTTAAGTTCAACGTCGCCAATCGGGCGACCTACGCTGCCAAAGCGATAGTTGAAAGGAGTGTTCACAGTGATTGCGGCTGTGGTTTCAGTAAGGCCATAACCTTCCAGAATTAGAATTCCGGCAGAGTGGAAGAACATCGCGATTTCTTTTGAAATCGGCGCGCCACCGCTGATGGCAAAACGCAGACGACCACCAAAGGCCTCTGTGATTTTGCCTAAGACTAATTTTTTCGCCAGTTCGTATTTTGCCAACAAGCCCACCGGCAGAATTTGGCCAGAAAGTTTGTACTCGCCAACCTCACGACCGATTTCAACTGCCCAGTTGAATAACTTCAACTTCAAAGGCTTGGTTTGTACTTGCGCTAAAATCGCGCTGTGGATTTTTTCAAATATTCTTGGCACTGAAACCAGAATAGTCGGGCGGATGTCAGCCAGATTGCCGCGAACCTTTTCCAGGCTTTCTGCATAGGCCATAGTGAAGCCAATGTACAGGTGACCCCAATGTTCGATACGGCCTAAAATATGGGCGTAAGGTAGGAACGACAATGATGTGTCTGAAGGATTGGCTCCTGCAAACGGGAAGGCTTCGCTGACTTCGCTGAACGCCTGCAAATGGGTTAGCACCACGCCTTTTGGCAATCCCGTTGTACCGGAAGTGTAAAGGATAGTGGCCATATCATCAGATTTCAATGTCTCGCAAAGATCTTTGTAGCAGCCAGGATGGCTTGCCAGATACTCCGCACCTTTTTTCATCAACTGATTCCAGGAGATGTTTTCAGAAGGGGAGTGAGTCGTGTCCATCAAAATGATTTTTTCGACATGCGGGCATTTGGAGCGGATGGATTCGAAAGTTTTTAAAGGACCACGACTTTCAGTAATTAGAAAGCGCGCTTTGGAATTATTCAGAATGAACTCGACGTCTTCAGCGATATTGTTCTGATAGATTGGAACAGTGATCGCCTTGATTCCAAAAATGGCGTAATCAGCTACGGACCACTCGTAACGAGTATTGGCCATGATGGCCACACGATCGCCGGGTTTGATACCCATGGAAAGCAGGGCAGCACCCAACGTTTCGATGTCTTGATAATATTGTTTCCAGGATTTTTCTTCCCACTTGTTGCCGGACTTATATTTCACAGCCACGGCTTGGGGATCTCGTGACGTCATTGTCAAAATGGAATGACCTAAGGTCAGAGGTTTCGTCTTCATGATGAAATGCTCCTGTTGCTAGTCTCTGGCAAAAGCTCTGTAAAGAAAACTATTTTAAATACAGTTCGATCGTTTGTTTCTGATTGGCTGGAATAGTCACAGTTCTTTCCGCTGAAAGACCTGTCACTTTATTGTAAGCCTGAATCTTAACTCCGACCTCTGCTTGAATCGTATAGCCCTCGTGTTGAGAGCGTATAGCCACCGGAACACCGGCAATTCTTAATTCAGAATTTGCGCCACCATTCACGATGTTGATGAAAACAGATGCCACTCTTGGAAGAACTTGTAAAGAGCCAGTAAATGAATACGCCTCATAAGTCGGAGTTACTGTCGTAACCAGGTCCGTATAGCCCTCTTTAACCAGACGCAAGCTGAATGGCGTATTTGCCTTTCGTTGCATGCTGTAAGGAGTGAACTCACCCGTATCCACACCATCGATGACAATGCGGGCTTTGGATGGAGTACTGTAAATTGAAACCGAATAGTTTGGTGCTGTAGTTGCAATCTCTGTGGTTTGCGGAGCTTCGGGAGTTACCGCTGCTACCGGAGAGCGTGCAGGTTCAACAGGCGTGTGCTTTGGAGCCATGCCCAATTGTTCAATGGCAGATTTCTCGCCCTGGAAGTTCTGAAGTCCATAGAATATACAAACACCACCAACGATCGCGATCGCGCCACGCAAAACCCATGTCATCGCATTGGATGATTTTTTGTATGGGATTCCCGGTGCAGTACCGGATCTGCTGTTAGGCGAGCGAGATATACCACCCGTACGAGTTTGCGTGCTGGTGTTGGTATTTGTGACTGTGTGATTGCCGAAAGTTTTTGGCTTAGGCGGCGATTTCAAATCATTTAAATCCACACGGATGTCTGTGGAAGTGTCGATGTCAAGATTACCATCTTCAACAGCGGCCGAAACCTTTGGAGGAGTCGGGATGCTTTGAGGTGGAATGCGTGTGTCAGTTTGTGTGACAACTGTTTTGTCTTCGCCTGGCTGTACCGTGGATTGAATTTTTGCAAACTCAACCTGCTTGCGGCGTTGTTCAAGGAACGCTGCCGAAAACGCATTCTTCATGAATACCGAGAAATCCTGCGGAGAGAACTCCGGGTACTGTGTATTCAGGAATCTGTTCAGATCACGATGAAAAGCCGCTGCCGTCTGATAACGAAGGCTGCGATCTTTAGCCAAAGCTTTATTAACGATTCTTTCCAGTTCCGGAGGAACGGAAGGATTGATTTTGCGGATACTAGGGATTTGGCACTCGCGGATTTTGCGCAGGATCGCGGCTTCACTGTTGGAAGTGAAAAGACGATCGTTGGCTAATAGCTCCCACAAAACGATACCCATCGAGAAAATATCCGTGCGAGGATCGATGTTTTGACCATCGGCCTGCTCGGGACTCATGTAGCCGTATTTACCTTTTAAAGTACCGGCTTTTGTAGCTTCAAGTTGAGTTTCTGCTTTGGCGATACCGAAATCGATGATTTTAACTTCACCTTCAAAGCTGACCATGATGTTTTGCGGACTCATGTCGCGATGAACGATATTCAAAGGCTTGCCAGTTGTACCGTCGATACAACGGTGCGCGTGATCCAGACCCGCCGCCACTTCCTTCATCATGTATACGATTTGTTCGATCGTGAAGGAGGTCGTCGTCTTTTTAAGTTCATTCAGAATCTGGCGAAGGTTGCGGCCTTCCACAAACTCCATGACCAGGAAAAATTGACTCTTTTCGACACCGAAGTCATAAATTGAGACTACGTTACCGTGGTTCAGGTTGACGGCGATTTTCGCCTCTTCCTTGAACATCTCAATGAATTCCTGGTGATCAGAGTACTGGGGAAGGATACGTTTGATGGCAACAAACTTATTCACACCTACAGCGCCTGTAGACTTGGAAAGATACACTTCGGCCATACCGCCAGCAGCGACTCTTTCCAATAGAATGTATTTACCGAATTGTTCTACAGCTTGAGACATGAAATCATGTTCCCCTTTGGATGGACTATCGGTAAAATAGAATGGCAGCTTAAGGAGAATTGGCTATGAAATGGATAGGACTGACCGGAGGTATAGCTTGTGGCAAGAGCACAGTCAGTCGTATGTTGCGCGATCGTGGCTATAACGTTCTTGATGCCGATGAGGTTGCCCGCGAAGTTGTAAGACCGGGTACACCTGGACTTAAGGCTGTCGTGCAAGAGTTCGGTGATGTGCTGCTACCAGACGGAAGTCTAGACCGCAGAAAGCTCGGTCAGATCGTTTTTGGCAATCCTGACAAGCTTCATGTTCTTGAATCCATCACTCATCCCTTGATTCGTAAAGAGATCGCTCGTCGTCGTCAGGTGTATGAAGATATGAAATTGCCTCTGGTGATTTACGATATCCCCTTACTTTTCGAAACCCGCGCGCGGGATCAGTTTGACCAGATTGTGGTGGTTACCAGCACCAAGAATCAACAAAAGGAACGTCTGCTTCGCCGCAACCAACTGACCGAATCCGAAATCGACATGCGCATCGCCTCGCAAATTCCCGTTTCAAGCAAAGAAGCCGAAGCCGACTTTGTCCTGCAAAACAACCGCGACGAACAACACCTGCTAAAAGAAGTCGACCGCCTCGACTCGTGGTTAAAATCCCTTTAATCTAATTCACCCAAATTGCTTATGTGCAAGATCCACATCCGATTCGGATGCGGCGGTATGGCATTAAGTTGCAAAGGTATGCCGTACCTTTTGGCGGTGCTTCGAATCAGTCGAGTGCTTGCGTTCAAAGTTGTCGTTTTCACTTCCGCTGCGGAAATAGCATGAAGGAAGTGAAAGGTACGGACTTACCTCAGAAAAGATTGGATTCCCTAGGCAACTCGAATCTTCACTTCGGGGCGAATTTTGGCGAGCAATTCAAGCAGCTTGTCGATAGTAAAGCGTCCGTGATGGTAATGAAGGATTTCACTCACACGTGAATCTGTTACCCCAAGGCGCTGAGCCAGTTCACGTTGGTTAATGTCCTCTTGCCTGCGGTATTTAATAAATTGCGCACACAGTTCGTGCTTTGTTCTTTCCACTGGTCCGGCGTCAGAGGGAAGTGCCTTTGATGCGGGTTTTTTCTCTAGCTTCTTGTCGATTTCTTTCCATTGGTCCTCAGTGGGCCAGCCTGGAGGAGGCGTCTTGCTGATTTTGTAAGGACGTTTAGTCGCTTTCTTCATTTCGATCTCCTATAGGCATTTCGAATTCCAATGTAGCTCCCGTCAGACGGGATTACTAAAATAAGCCGATACAGCTTTCGATTGTGTTCAGTATCGACTTCAAAATAGCTAAATCCGTGGGACTGGGCTACGGGATCGATTTCTTCACTATTAAGGCGAACCAGTAAATTCAAAATCAGTTCGTCATTGATGGAGCTACTATGCTTGACCTCGTAATGAGGATCGATCCACACCTCGCTGAAGTGTTGCTCGTTTAGAACTATTTCTAATTCATAGACGCGAAACACTTGGTACCACCATATCATTGTTTCCCAAATTTGGGAAACTTATTGGCAAATTAAGGGCAAGTTGTTGATTTTCCATGGTAACCTCTGTTTGGCTCATCTACGGATTCAATGCCTATGCCATTGGTAATGATGGTCAATTTGAACTTATGGGGAATTTTGGTGTTCTTGTTGCGGACAGAGGTGTCAGTTCATACATCCGAATCGGATGCGGCACTAAGTCGTGATGCCGCTTGGATCGATGGTGAAGTGTGGACAGGGGTGTCAGTTTGTACACCCGTAGCGGGTGCGGCGATATGTCATTGAGAAGTGTGCATCGCGGATAAAAAAAAGGGAGATCTTAGATCTCCCTTTTTCGTTATTTAAGAACGACTTGAATGTATGTCGATGATCCCAGCTTCGTGCGGTAGGAAGTGCCGGGGCAGATTCCGTTGCTTTTGCTTGCCCATGCCAGCTGATCTTCAGATGTAGAACGCTCCACTTTCCATGTGAGGTCTTCCTGTTGTTTGATTTTGTAGTTCACAATTTTCACAAGCTCCACATTGTTGGTTCTTGTGATCGGCGTGCAGCGAGCAGGGTTGTAGGGATCACCTGGTCTTGGAGTTGGATTGATGCCGCCCACTTGGTAATCAGTGCGAGTGCCTTTAATGATCTGGGAAGTTCTTTCAGAAATTTGGAAAGTTCCGTCAGCCAAAACCTGGCCTTTCACTTTTCCTTTAGCATCAACCAGCTTGTCACCTTTGATGTCGTAAGTTCCAAGGAAGTCATTCGTTGCAAGGCAATCAATCACTGCGAAGTCCATCGTGATGGAAGTTGCAGAACGTTTTAGGTTCATCGCGATTTTACAGTTTTCGTATTTGCGAACTGTCTTTTTGCCGCTGAATTGATCGTAAGAAACAGTCATTGTGCCCAATCCGCGAAGTTCACCAAGTGAACTGGCGCTGGCAGCGGAGCCCACGATCAGGGTCATAACAAGTGCGAAGAATCTCATTTTTATCTCCTCTGTTAGGTCCAGAAGAGATATCAACGGAAGAACTTAGATGCAACGAGGGAACAGGTAATGAAGCAAATTGTCAGAAATTAAAGCCGTACCCAGTAATGGCGTAAAGATCCACGCCCACAACCGCAAGGCCCGCGCCCATTTCAAAGAAAAAGGTCTCTCCGACGCCAACACCACCACGAACGCGGAATCGTTTGATTTGAACGATATTTCCAAGCTCATCATCGGGGTCCAAAAAAGTTCCTACCGCTAGGCGGGCATAGGGATAAAAGCGATCGTTTTCAAGATTCCAGCGATGCGCACCAAAGATCCCGATATTATTGTCTTCGCCAAATTCAATGTGCAGATCCCACGCAGGGCGCTCTCGCTCTAGAGTGGCGATTCTTAGTCCGTAGGTGAGTCCTTGTGGCCATTCGTCATTTTCAACGACGTGACCGCCGCCAAATCCACCAAACACTCCCAGCTGCCAAGTCGGCGCAGGAGTTCTTAGTGCCGCAGCTTTATCAGACAAATATGGATCATCTTCCCCAGTCAGAGGCTGAGTATCTAAAGAAGTCTTCGCAGAGGGAGCTGCATGACTCATATTTGTGAACAAGACCAAGGTCAAAAAAAGTGGCAGAATAATAACTCGCATAAGAAAAAGTATAAATTACGTCTACAATCTTTGTAAAAGTAAATTGGAGACAATCTATGTTCAAAAGAGGATCTTTTCTCCTCTCGACCGTTCTTTGCGCATCAGTTTTGACGGAAGTGGCACTTGCCGCAGAATCAATGAGTACGACGATTCACCATCAGTACCAGGCACCTCGTGCATTGGGGATGGGGGATGCGTTTGTCGCGGTCGCTGACGACTACACTGCGATTTTCTATAATCCGGCAGGGTTGGCTCGCCGTGAAAGTGGTCAGATTAACTTATCAATGAGCATTGCAGCTACACCAGGTGCTAAAGACTTCTATGATGAATATAAAGAGATCGAGGATTCGAATCTTTCCGAAGTGGACAAGAACACGGCCTATATTAACTTGATCGAACGTCACTATGGTGACAATTACGGAATTCGTATCACACCGATGGAAGGTGTTTGGGTTCGTCCTAAATGGGGTGTGGCGTTTATTCCCGCCGACGTATCAGTGCAAATGCAAATGCATCGAAGTATTGCGGCGGCAATCGATACCAAAGTGTATGCCGATTCCACATTAGCGTTGTCGTATGGTGATGATTTTAGCTGGTTTAACAACGGCCGCTTTTCAATGGGACTTACTGCGAAGTTCGTTAACCGCGGCTTTTACAGCAAGATTATTCAGTCCACTGATTTGGCAACCAGCGATCAGATCGTTAGAAAAGAAGATCTGTCTGAGGGATATACAATCGACGCTGATATCGGAATGTTGTGGACACCGGAGATTCCAAGTGAAGGACTTTGGAGCTTTTTGCAAATGGCTCGTCCGACTTTTGGTGCCGTAGTTAGAAACGTTGCAGAGACGGGTTTTAATAACTCTCTTAAGTTGATCAATAAAGAAGAGCAAACTGTTAATCCGGCTCCAGAAAAGCTTTATCGAGTTTTCGACGTTGGATCTCGCTGGGAATATCCAAGCGCATGGATTTTCGGTGGCCGTGGGGTTCTGGATGTACGTGACTTGGGTCATCCTGATTTCAACTGGAGAAAAGGTGTCCACGCGGGTTTAGAGTTCGATTGGTTTGTCTATAGCTGGTGGAAAGGACACTATCGTGTGGGCTTGAGCCAAGGCTACTGGACTGCTGGATTGTCAGCTGAACTTGGTATTTTCAATCTGGATTTAGTCAGCTATGCCGACGATGTCGGCACCAGAAATACACCGGTTGAGAGCCGGGTGTATGCAACAAGACTTAACTTGGACTTCTAGAAATAAAAAACTCCTCTTTCGAGGAGTTTTTTTATTTCCATTTTGCTATTAGTTCTTTTCCAAGATCTTCAAGTTGAGTTGGAGTCAGCGCAGCTAATTCTTCAGGAGTAATTGTCGCGGCTTGTAGGGCTTCGTCTATCGGGCCACAGATGTCTTGATTTGCTCCGACTTGACCGCATGATAACGCGTAGACTGCTTGAACAGATCCAGCAACGGCGGTGATGGTTTCGACAGCTTTATCAAAATCAGGATCTCCTGCGCTTCCTGTAGTCAGAACACCCTCAATTTCAGTAATCAAGTTCGAAATTTCAGCATCTGTGCAGCTCGCAATACCTCCAGAGCAAGAAGTAAATTCAGATGTTGAAGAGGCAAGGGCTGTCGCGCTTTTTGCCATGGCTCCCATGAGCGCCAATCCAGGCGAACCCGATTTTGTGCAATACTCTGCCGTGGTATTTGCTAAACCAGTGGATCCATTAAAATTTAAAATAGAAAGCATTGTTGCTGTGTCGCCGTCTTCTTGAAGAGCGGTGAATGCCTCAGCGAGGTTCTCAGCTGTTGTTACTCCAGATTCAAGAAATCCAGCAGCGCAGCGAATGGCGTATGCATTTTCTGATGTTAAGCTTGAGATCCCAGATACACAGGACTGGGCTGTTAAAGAGGTCGCCTTATCCAAACAGTACTGGGCTTCCATGATCATATCTTTTTCTGATTGAGCGCCTTCACAACCTGCAAGCAGGGCAGCGCACGAAAGACCAGCCACCAAAGCTGTAACTTTAAAATTAACCATCGCAAAACTCCTCGGACGTAGACCTTTTTGTTTGCTATATGATTACTTATCGGACTTTTATCGGGGGGCTTAATGCTGGACTTACCTCCGTATTTATCTGATACGTCTCAATGTGAGGCTGGTCCCAACCGATAAGAAGTTTGACGGAAAATTTTGATTTTTCGCGAGTTTAACGAACGGGTGGAACTATGAAACGGATTTTGTGGATCACCATCATTCAAATTGTCTTGCTGATCGCTTTCACTTTTGATGTGAATGCGGCAGAACGACGTTCTTTCTATTCAGGTGTGCGCTGTCAAGCGATGGGCGGAGCCTGTCTTGCAGTCGTGAACGATGAAACAGCTTTGATTGTGAACCCGGCAGCTCTTGGTAAGCTTCGTGATTTTTACGGCACGGTTCTAGATCCTGAAGTTGAGATGAACGCCAATGCCTCAACTATGTATTCAGCGGGCGGAATTTCCAATCCATTTAACCTGTCAGATATTAAAGGTGCCTTGGATTCCAATCGTGGCAAATACTATCACGCCAAAGGACAGATATTTCCATCCCTGGTTATGCGCAACTTCGGTATCGGTCTTTATAACAATTATTTGTTGGATGCCGAAATGAGCTCCGATGGTTCAACCATCGACACCTACTATAGAAGTGACCTGGCGCTGGTGCTGGGGTTTAATTTCCGATTCTTTGATGGGCGGATAAAGCTGGGTTTTAATACCAAGCTGATCGACCGTATTGAAGCAGATAACAGAACACTAAGCAGTGCCGGAGCGTTGGATTATGCTGCCATTGCGAACTCTGGCATGGGGCTATCAACAGATGTTGCTTTGATGTTGTCAGCACCTTGGACATATATTCCCACGATCACCGCAGTCTTGCACGATGTGGGTGGAACCAGCTTTAATCAAACAGATTCAATTCGTCAGGATTCCGCAACTTCCAATCGTCCCAATTTGGTAAAGCAAGATCTGGACATTGCAGCGGCGTTATTCCCTATTCACACCAATTATGTGCGCTCGTCGTGGACTTTACAATACAGTGGCTTATTAACATCATCCGATGAAGAGGATAAGGCCAAATTGATCCACGGAGGGATGGAATTTAACTTCGGCGATGTGTTCTTTTTGCGTGCAGGTTATAATCAAAGGTATTGGACCGCAGGGATGGAAATCGCATCCGAGAGATGGGCATGGCAGTTCGCCAGCTACGGCGAAGAAATCGGCACCTCGACCGCACCTAGAGAAGATCGCAGATACAATATGAAATTTTCACTGAGGTTCTAAAGGATAGGCATGTACGTGTTGAAGCGTTTACTCATTTTAATAACAACCTTTTCGATGACTGCATCGTGCAGCTCTGAAAATGTTCTTGCGGATTTTGCCAATAAGGATTCCGATGAGGCGCTATATATTGACGCGAAAAAAGCTCTTGATGAGATGGAGTGGGCAACCACGGTGGATATCATCAACAATCAGCTTTCTTCAACTTATCAAAGTCGTCGGGATGTTAAACTCGTACTGGCGTCAGCCTACGCCGGCAGTTGCGGTTTGCTGTTTGCAAACCTAATTCAAGGAATGACCAATAATGCCTCCTCGCAGATGTTCCGATATTTCATGGGGATATGGGCCGGGCAAACTGTAAATCCGGATGACTGTGAACTGGCGATTGGTGTGCTTCAGGGAATTGGAACGGCTGCGCAAAGATCAACTAAAGAAAATCTGTTTCTGGCATTGTTAGGTGTGGCTCGCATGGGTACGAACATGGCTGCCAATCTGGATTCTGGAGATCAAAATGGCAGTATTGATGCCGATGCGACGGTCTGTCATGAGGATGCGTCGGGGTCGCTGACTCGGTGGCCGGATGCACCGAATCCGGCGCCTCCAGATACGATTCGAGACGAGTTCGGACACCCACCACTAGGAATGACCAAATATATGAGCTCCACCGCAATGAAAAGAGTGGCATCTGGTTTCGGTCTGGTATTGGAAAATTTTGCGGCTCTGTCGGATGCATTGGGTGCTGGAACTTCAGTCGATGCCATCGGTGATTTAAGTGATGATTGTGACAGTGCCTTAAGTGCCATTGCTGGATCTGCGGTGAGTTGTGCAACAATGGTAACTCCTGCTGGTGTCAGCGATGAAATGGTGTACGCCATGAGATTCATGATGGACTCTGCGGATTTTGGATTTGGTACCTGCAGTATTGATGACTCTGTCGCTTTCTTTGGAACCCTGGGGTCCTATGACATTCTTACGGACAGTCCTCCGCCTGGATTGTGCTGTCCTTCAACCAAAATTCCGGGGGCTTCGTTTTAGATGTTACGCTCCCTGGCCTTAACTCTTATTCTGACGGTTTCCTCAACGACAATGGCGCAGTCCTTGTCAGAGTTCGCCCGCAATGCGCGTTCATTAGGGATGGGTGGAACTTATATTCCGTTTGTGAGCGGAGCCGATGCGGTTTTCTATAATCCGGCGGCACTGGGTAAAGTTGAAGGTGTCGATATCAAGGTTGTGGATGTCGGAATCAGTTTGAATTCCATTTCTCCAGAGGATTTGGAAGCGATTCAAAACATCGACCCCAATGATCCGAATTCTTACAACAGTCTGTTCGGGACACGTGTGTGGGTGCAGGCGACCGGAAAATCAGCTGTGGCTATCGGAAATTTTGCAGTGGGATACTTGATGGATAACGAAGTCTCATTGGAACTTCACAATCCGGCGTATCCTCAGTTTGACACTTATTTTAGACAAGATAGTGGATACTATCTGGGATATGCATTCAACGTTGCACCGGGTACTTATATAGGTCTTGCTGCAAAAAGAGTGGATCGCTGGGGGGGGATTCCCCAGGAGCTAAGTTTGACGGATGTTGCGAACGCGGACTCATTCGCTGCGATTGGTGATAAGTTCGATGACAAGGGTCAGGCTTACGGCCTTGATTTGGCAATTGCGACAACAGTCGACTTGCCGTTGTTAAAACCTACGGTCGCATTGGTTTGGCAGGATGTTGGTAATACAGCATTTAGAAAAACCGCCGGCGACGATGCTCCACCTCACATCACGCAAAATTTAAGTCTTGGTGCTGGTGTAACTTTGGATTTGCCGGGTTTGGATTTGGCGTTTGGCGGCGAGGCACGCCACTTATTGGAACCGGAAATTGAAACTGGTAAAAAACTGCATCTGGGAGCTGAGGTTTCCTTGCCTATCATCGATTTGCGGGCGGGCTTCAGTCAGGGCTATCTGAGCTACGGTGTGGGCATAAATCTATTTATTTTTCACATTGATGCTGTAAGTTACACCGAGGAACTTGGCGCCTATCCGGGTCAAACTGCAGAGAATCGTTATATGATCAGCGTTGGCATTGATTTAGGCTTTGATGCTGACTTCAAATTCACCGATAATCAGGGTAAAAGAAGAAAGCTCAAACAACGCCGGTAAACCCTGATGCTACAAATTGTCCCCATTAAAAATCGCTCGCAAATCAACGAGCTATTTACAAATTATGACCCACGAACTCAATCGTGGCTGGTTTCGGATTTGCGCACCAAATTCGAATTGCAGCAAAAGATTTTGGCGCGTGATGGACAATACGTGGACGAATCTGTTCTGCGTGCCAGCGATTTGTGGAAACTTCTTTTAAAACGCCTTGAACCGCGTTTGCGTTTGGTCAGTGATCCATTCGCGCGCTCTATTTTACGCACCATTCTGGATGAAAACGCCGAAGCCCTAGGGGTAAACTCTTCCGCGGAAGACACGGTCTTTTCATACATCGACCAATTGGCACCTGTTCTGTTTTCAGAAAATGGAATGGGCATGCTGGCGGAGTGGTTTGAAACTCATCCGGAATCCAAGAACCGCTGGGGTGAGTGGGCGAAGCGCGCTTACATCTGCTCGCAGTTTCTGATCAAACAATACAACATCATTACAGCTGACTGGATCACCGCTTACCTGCAGTCTTTCAATAACCTGGAACGCGTTTGGGATATTCCCCTGATCGTGGATCTAAGTGGGGAGATCTCGCGTGTGGAAGCCGAGATCCTGCACACCCTTTCCCGCAGTATTGATGTGATTGTTCTGGAGCCGACTCCCACTTGGTCCGAGGAATTCAAATATCTTCTTAAGCCATACGAGGATCTGCGCGGCAAAAGCAACTCCATCAAAAGTCTTCAGGCGGTTGAGCCGGCAGCCAAGATCAAAGAGATTTTGCGTTTTTCAGGAATGCTTGCTGAAACAAAAAACTCAGTGGGACAAGTTCGTAAATGGTTAGAAGCCGGCGTGCCGGCAGAAAATATCGCAGTCATCGCTCCGGATATCGAGCAGTATTGGCCCGTTCTTCAGTCTTTTTTAAAAGAAGAAGGGATCCCGGTACAAAAGGACATCACACACAAAGTTCAAAGCTTGCCGTCAGCGACTCGTTGGTTGGCAACTTTGCGGGCAAAAAGCGGTCGATTGTCTTCGTCGGATCTGGAGATTTCATTTTTCGACAAACACGAATCCCAGGCTTTGCGCTACGAGGACTTTAAAGCCCTTTTCAAAAGTCTTTATGTGAATGAAGACCTGGCCCGCAACGAACTGATTCAAAAAATCTACTTTGAACAGATCGATCTGACGGGTTTGGTTCCGCGTGATGAATTTGTCGGTAAGGCTTTAAGTTTCTGGAGTTCGAACGATACGGAAGTGGTGCAAATAGTTCTGCGTGAACTGTTGCAGAATGCCACTGCCAACACCAAGCTGATCTGGAAAGAATGGCTTAGTTATCTTGAAAGCATCGTCGCCGCCAAGGAATACTCGGTGGAAAAAGGCGACGGCTCTGGGGTTTTAGTGACCAAGCTGATGTCGGCTTACAGCGAAAAGGCCCGTTACCGTATTTTTGTAGGCTTAACGGATGAGTCTTTGAAGTCCCGCAATAAAACTCAGCTGTCGGGTACGGACTATTTTGATCTTTCAAAGGATATTGGTTTTTATCTGGATAATCCGGATCAAAGTGATCTGGCATTTGAATTAAAGCTTCTGGCAGAGGCAGACTCTGCTCACGATATTTACTGCTTCGGTGGAACTGATTTTTCCGGAACTCTGTGTTCGCCATCCACATTTTGGATGGGCCTGAATGAAGGGCATGCGCACGAGCACCTGACTTTGCCATTGGAAACCCGCTGGGATGAGCTTCAGTATTCTCAGGAAACTTCGAATCGTTCCTGGATTGAATCGCGTTCATCTGAAATTGAATACAAAATAAAACAGGATCTTGGAAAAGCCGAGTTGCCACTGGTGCAACTAAAAAAACTTCCGAATATTTCTGCCTCGGCAATTGAAAGTTATCTGGAGTGTCCATTTATCTTTGCAGCGCAAAGATACTTCAAACTGAAGGATCTTCCGGAAGTCGATTTAGACATTGATCATCGCACGCGCGGGCAATTGGCCCATGCGCTGTTTGAAAAGCTGACCCAGGAAACTGCCGATACACCCATGCGTTTCGATTGGAAACCTGAGGAAATCGAACAGATTCTGGAAAATGCGCGCAAAGAAAAAGGACTGCTTTTCGCAGACGAGCGTCTGTGGATGCCTTTACGTAAAAAACACGTATTGCTGGCGCAAAGATTTTTGGATTTTGAAAAGCAATGGCGTCAGGAATACAGTCGCACTAAAACTTTGGCTCGCGAAAAGCGTTTCGAATTCTATCTGGATCCTAAAACCGGGACTTTGGGAAAAGAACCCGTTGAAAATGCTTTCCGCATTTCGGGCTCCATCGACCGCGTGGATTCTGATCAGGATGGTCATCTGGTGCTGCTGGATTATAAAAGCTCCACCGGTGGCATTTCCGCCCATGGTTCCTGGTTAAAGAATCAAGAACTTCAATTGCTGTTCTATATGTGGGTGATTGAAAAGTCCCTGATTGAAGACCTGAATGGCGAAGTCATTGGTTTGTTCTATTATATTTTCCGTACCTTTGATCGTAAGGGCTTCCGTGTGAATGATCTCGCTGGCAGTTTGTATCCGGCCACGCGCACGAAAGATAAGAATGCCACCTTGGAAGCGAAAGAATTGTATCTGCAGGAGTTCTCTAAAATTTTGATGACGACATTGGATCGAATTCGACAAGGGGAGATCCGCCCTCAACCTGTGGACACTCAGTCTTGCAATGCCTGTGAATGGAGACGACAATGTCGAGCACCACATCTGAATTAAAAAATACAATTCTGCGTGCCGGTGCCGGAGCAGGTAAGACCACGACGCTAACGGCTTTGTTTTTGGATTTCGCCTCGGATTTTAAAGCCAAGCATCAGAAGTTCCCACGTATCGTGGTGACAACGTTCACCCGTAAAGCCACTCAGGAATTAAAAGAGCGTCTTTCCGCAAAAGCTTTGGAGAAAAAGCGCGAAGACTTGTTTCATTTCGCCAACTCCCGCTCGCAAGTACAGATTTCAACTATTCACGGCGTCTTAAGCCTGTTTTTGTCCCGCTATGGGGCCTTCATTGGACTGACACCTGACTATAAAATCATGAGTGACAGTGAAATTCGTCGCGGGGCCCGCAAGATCATGCGTAAGCATATCCTGGAAAATCCGGCCCTGCAGGAACTTTTAGAAGAGTACGAATTCAGTGTCATCGAAAGTGCGCTATTGCACTATTTCTCAGAGAAAATAGTTTTTCCGCAGGCGCGCTTCATCACTCTGGCAGAGCAGGAAACTGAAACACGTAAAATTATTAAAGATATCGGCGGTCGTTTGCGCCGTCTGTGTGTCGAGATTGATCAGGAAACGGAGCATGAAAAGTGGAAGGAATATGTGGCTACCCTGCACTCCTTCAACTGGGATGCCGAAGACCTGGGGCAGTTTTTTGGCTTGTTACAGGGAATGTGGGACGGAATCACCAAGCCGTCCTATTTGAAAAAGAATCCTCCTTTCAGTGGTAGCTTGAATGAAGAACTGGAAGAGCTGCGTGACCGTATCGATAAACTTTTGGAGGCTTCACGCTATCGTCCGGACTACTGGGCCAAGCATCAGAAAAACTGCGAGCTGTTCGAGCAACTTGCACAACTTTTCTGCAGGGATCTGATGCAGCAAAAGCTTGAGAACGGTCTACTTTCCATGGCAGACCTGGAAACTCTTAGCTATAAAATTATCAAGGAATCCCCGGAATCAGCCCAGAATTTTTCCCAGGAATGGGATTTCTGGATGGTCGACGAGTATCAGGATACCAGTCCGATTCAGGTTGAAATTTTAAGAAGTCTGATTGGGGCAAAGCCTTACTTTGTGGTGGGTGATCCCCAGCAGAGTATTTATCTTTTCCGCGGTGCCAGATCAGAAGTGTTTCAGGAAAAAGTCGCTGAAGTTCAATCTCAGGAAGGCGATGTTCAGGTTAAGCTGGTGAACTATCGCTCCACCCCTGAAGTTCTGGAATTTTTTAATCACTACTTCACAAAGTTGGATGGCAAGCAATTCGCTTCGATGACTCCGGCTCCGGACAAAGAAAAGAAAGGTCCTGCAGATCCCGTGGTGCAAGTGCTGGTCACTGAAACTACAGATGAGGACGAGGTTTCCAAGGAATACCTGGGGACTGTAGCGCGCATTCAGGAGCTTTTAAAAGAAGGCGTTAATCCCGAGCAAATTTGCGTGCTTTCCAGAACCCACAAAGTTCTGGCCGACATTGCGAAAGTGGCCCAGGATCACGGAGTTCCATTGCAACTTCACAGTGGCAGTGGATTTTACGAGCGCCGTGAAGTGATCGATGCCCTGGCGATTTTGAAGTTTTTGGTTAATCCCCATGACAATGCCAATTTAGTGGCACTGTTACGCTCGCCATGGTTGGCAATGGCAGATTCAGATATTATGGATCTTTGTCACAGCTTTAAACATTCTTTCTGGCGTGAAGCCTTAAAGACCGTGGAGACGCGTTCCGCGACTCATCCAATCGCGATCTTGAAATCACTTTTAGAGATGAGCGAAGAAAAAGGTTTGTCGTTCACTTTAAAAACTGCACTTATTGACTTAGGTTTCTTTGATTACTCGGCACGCATTGATTCCACGGGCCGCCGCGAGGCCAACCTGTGGAAAGTCGTTTATCTGCTAAGTTCAGAAGAACGCCGTCCCGGATTCAACTTCCTGGATTTCCTGGATTCCAGTTTGGATTCGTTGTCGACCGATGAAGGTGGCGAGGACTCTGATGCCACTCCGGTTATCGAGCCCAAGCGCGTGAATTTCATGACCGTGCATGCCTCTAAAGGTTTGCAGTTCGATCATGTGATTCTTCCGGGCATGGGCAAAGATCCAAGAGCAAGTTTTGCTCCGGTTATTTCTTTTCAGGAAAAGACCGGGCAATGGACGTTGAAGGTTCGTGATGAAGACACGCAGATGCTGGCAAGCAGTATCCTGGCTGATCAAATCATGGAAGAACTGCGTCGTCGCGAAGGTGAAGAATTCCTGCGCGTACTTTACGTGGCTTTAACCCGGGCCAAAGAAGGCGTGACCTTGCAATGGGATCTTAAAAAAGTCGGAAAAAAGTCCTGGGCCACACAGTGTCCGTTGAATATCGAAGAAGGTCTACACGAAGAAAAAGATTTCTCCTACGTGGTACGCAGAGAAAACCCACAACCGGTTACCCTGGTAGAGCAGGAACTGGCAGTCAAAGAACTGCGCAAGCCATGGTCCCCAGCTCGCAAAGAAGATAAAAGAAAACACATCTCCGTCACCGCACTTGTGGCGCCAGAGTCTGCAGAAGGTTCTTCGCACGTAATGTCTGTGTCTCAACTAGCACCAGGCCTGGCAAGAGCCCAACAAGGGACGACGGCTCATAGACTTTTTGAAGCGCTGAAGTTCACCTCGTATCAGGACTTGTTGGAAATTTCTGACGAGGACTTAAAAGCACCGCTGATCTTCCTCGCAGAAACTGAACAATTGCCGTTGTTAAAAATTATCGAAAACGGGTTTGTGGAGTGGGGCTTTGCACTGACGGAGCAGAACGCCTTAATGCAGGGGCAGATCGATCTTTGGGGAATCGTGGATGATACATTGTGGCTGGTGGATTACAAAACCGGTTCACAGCGCTATTCGGAAACAGCCTTCAAACAATTGGAAGCCTATGCCTGGGCACTTTATCGAATGAAGTATTTGGATAAAGTAAAATCCGTGAAGCTGGCTGTGGTGTATCCAATGGACGAAATTGTTAAAATCAAAGAAATTCTGTCATTGGCAGAATTGAACAATCGTATGAAGTCTCAGATCGCCGAATACATTAAAACGTAGCTGGTCATTGATTGACTCGAACCTATGTCCGTTCGAGGATCAGTGTGTGACAAATACAACTCGCAACTATATTCAAATTTTTACTGATGGCGCCTGTTCAGGGAATCCCGGTCCTGGGGGATGGGGCGCTGTTGTGCTTTTGCAAAATGACTCTGTGACCGAGCTGGGTGGCGGCGATCGTCCCACCACAAACAATCGCATGGAGATGACGGCGACACTGGAAGCGTTAAAGTTCGTAGCGAATATTTCTGGAGTTGTGCATTTCTACACAGATTCCACCTACGTTATTCGCGGGATTACCCAATGGATTTTTGGCTGGAAAAAACGCGGATGGAAAACAGCCGAAGGTGCTGAAGTTTTAAATCGGGATCTGTGGGAAGAGTTGGGACAATTGGTCCAAGCCCGCGGAGCCACGGGTAAAGTGGACTGGCGTTACAGTCGCGGCCACGTCGGCATTCCCGGCAATGAACGTTGTGACGAAATCGCAGTGGCATTTTCAAAAGATGATCACATCAGTTTGTACACGGGCAGTTTGAAGAACTATCCGGTGAATATTCTGGAAGTGCCGGCAGATCACTCATTACCGGAAATGCGATCTCCGACAGAAAAGAAAGCAGCATTCAGTTATTTAAGTAATATCGGCGGGCTGGTGTATCGTCATCGTGACTGGCCATCCTGCCAAAGGCGCGTCAACGGAAAGTCCGGAGCAAAATTCAAAAAATCCACTTCAGCTCAGGATGAACAGGAAATTCTTAAGTCATGGGGACTTCCTGCCAGTACGTCAATTAAGGAAGGATAGCCTTTTATGGAGATCACAGGTCGACATATTTTGATTACTGGTGCAAACAGAGGAGTTGGGCGCGCGTTTGCAAAGATGTGCGCTGAAAACAAAGCTCACTTGCATCTGGTTGTGCGCTCTGAAGATTCAAATCTTGTGGACGAGCTTAAGTCCGAAGGGGCAAAGTCCGTTACGGTATGGATTGCTGATCTTTCAAAGCGTGAATCGGTGAATTCATTGTTGGTACAGCTTCAAGGGACGCAAATTGATATTCTATTCAACAATGCGGGTCAGTTGATCGGTGGTTTGTTGGAATCACAACCCATCGATGAAATTTGCGAAATGATTCAGGTCAACGTCAGCAGCTTGATTCAACTGACTCATGGTTTGCTGCCAGGGATGCTTGAGCGCAAGCGCGGTAAAGTTATCAATGTCTCCAGCATCACTGCGTTTATGGATTTACCAGCCAACTCCACCTATGCGGCATCCAAAGCGGCGGTCGCGGCATTCACGCAAAGCCTGCGTGTGGAGCTGAAGGGGACCGGAGTAACGACATTGTTGTTGGTGCCTCCTGGAATTAAAACCCGCATGTACGATAAAGTAATGACCGCCTTCGGAAGTGTGATCGAGTTGCCTGACAAATCCCTTTCACCATCACAGTACGTAAAAATGGTGCGCGAAGCGATTTTACATGATCTTGAGGTGCTGAAGCCTTCGGGAATGGCAGGGATAGTGTTAAAGGCTGCGAAATTTGCAAAACCGGTGTTTGATTTTGAAATTGGCCGACGTTTTCACAGATAAAAAAAGGGGACTTGATGTCCCCTTTTTTATTTTTTATTAAAGTTCAGAGTTCCGGATCCCACGGGGCCGGTCACCGTGATTTTCATCTCTTTGCCCTCGATGGATTTTTCAGAGACAGGGAAGATCAGGCTATATGCAGTATAAAAGCGGTTGTGAGTTGGATAAAGACTGGTTAGTTCCGCCAGTGCTGACTTGATACGAATAACTTTTCCTTCGTATCTACGACCCTCTACATCCAGGAAGGTTTTCCAAAGTGTTTTAGGTGTGCCTAGGTCGTCGTTCTTCTTTTCTGGAGTGAAGAAGCTTAGAAAGAATTCGGTTTCGGTGCTTAAGCGCTTTGCCACCAGATTTTTTTCGGTTTGAAATTTGTTATCATCCCAAAGATAAATTCGTGTTTTTTGATCAAGTTGAGCTTCCAGGACTTCCGAACTTAGCAAAGTTGCTTGCATTTCCAGAACGTTGTAAAGGCCCGAGTATCTGGTTGTGCGATCAGAGTTTTTTTGGACGATTTCGAAATACTGATCTTCGGTGCGGAGTGCGCGACCGGTATCTGTAATTTCATAAGAAGCACAGCCCGTCAGTAAGAGTGTCAGTAAAAATGGAAGTGCTAGAATATATTTCATGCGCGGTTCTCCAAAAAGCCATCCAGATATCTTTTAATATCAGCAAATGCAGTGTTGCGCATTACATCGTTAATGATTTCATGCTTAGCATTAGGATAAACCTTAAGTTCTTTTTTCTTGCTGCCCATGTTTTCGAAAAACTTCAATGCCTCTGGCGTGCTGCACACCGGATCTTTCTCAGGAAGGATAAACAGGGCAGGTTTCTTAATTTCATTTGCACGGGGTCTGACAAAGTCCCAGTTTTCCAGCATGCCCGTGAAAACACCCGGAGACATTTTTACGTGACGAAGGGGGTCGTTTTCGTATTCACGAATAACATCCGGATCGCTGGTTAGCGCGCTGTTGTTGATTTCATTTCCCAAAGTCAGTTTGGGCAAGATTTTGTTCAACATAAAGGCTGCTGTGGATTTAATCAGTGGAACTTCCATCGATAACCCCAGAAGAGGTGCGCTGACAACCAGGCCATCGTATCTTAGGTCTGAATTGCGCAACAAAGCTTTGAACTCGATCAATCCCCCCATAGAGTGGCTGAATAAAATGACCGGTCCTTTTTTTACTTTTTCGATGGCGCACACTTTGTCGACAAAGATTTTATAATCCTGGCAGTAATCATCAAAGTGGGCCGCATAACCGCGGTGCCCTTCAGAGCGACCGTGGCCACGCAAATCCCAGGCATAAAAAGACCATTGATCGTCTTTGAATGCCTCGGTCAGACGGTGATAACATTCCGAGTGCTCGCCATGGCCGTGAGTGATGATGATTGTGCCTTTGGCATTGGGATTATCCCAAACCTGAAAGAACAAGTTGGTGCCATCGAAACTTTTAAAAAAGCCTTCTTCGCGTTTGAACATATGAATTTAGATTGCCGCTTGCCCCAAGTGAAAACAAGGTTCTTTTTTCATTCGGGGCCCGGTATTAGGTCTAGATCAATCCGCGGACGACAATAGTGTCACGAGGCGGGTCTTGTTGCTCGGGATAATCGATATTGTAGTGGATGCCACGACTTTCCTGGCGACGAAGCGCACACTCCACAGACAGGCTGGCAACAATCGCAATATTACGCAGCTCCAGAATGTCCGAGTGAACTTTCATGTTGGAATAGTATTCCTTGGTTTCCGTCAGAATGTTTTCCAAGCGATGTTGAGCGCGTTCCAGTCGTTTGTTGGAGCGGACAATTCCCATATAATTCCACATCAGACGACGGATCTCTTCCCACATATGGGAGATTACAATCATTTCGTCATCGTTGGACTCTTCCGGGTGTGTCCAGGCTTTGGGAGCGGTTGGGAAGAATTTGGAATCAGCCCAGCCTGCTTTCAATTGCTCCGAACAGTTGTGCGCGGTGGTCAGGCATTCCAAAAGGGAATTGGAGGCCAGGCGATTTGCTCCATGCAATCCCGTGCAGGCTGTTTCACCAATGGCCCACAGACCTGGAATATCCGTGCGACCAGATTCATCTGTCAGAACGCCGCCGCACAGGTAGTGGGCAGCGGGAACCACAGGAATCGGTTGCTTGGTCATATCAATTCCCATCTCCATGCATTTTGCATAGATCGTGGGGAATCGTTGTTTCAAAAAGTCGGCATCCAGTTTGGTCATGTCCAGATAAACACATTCAGCACCCGTGCGTTTCATCTCTTTGTCGATGGAGCGTGCGACCACATCACGTGGTGCGAGGGATGCGAGTTTGTGATACTTGTGCATGAACGGTTCGCCCTTGGCGTCGATCAATACACCGCCTTCACCGCGCAAGGCTTCAGAAATCAGAAAGTTGCGGGAGCTGGGATCATACAAGCAAGTCGGGTGGAACTGCATGAACTCAAGATTGGCAATACGTGCGCCCACTCTGTAAGCCATGGCGATTCCGTCTCCGGTAGCGCCGCCCCAGTTGGAGGTGTACAGATAGACTTTTCCAGCTCCACCAGTGGCAAGGATCGTGCTTTTTGCTACAAATGTGTGCACTTCGCCAGAGTTTTTATCCAACGCGTAGGCGCCAATGCAGGTGACGGGATTCATGTCGTTGGGATCGACTTCTTTATTCACAATCAGATCGATGGCATTAAAACGTTCCATCAGAGTGATGTTTTTATTTTCGCGAACACGCGCCAACAGTGTGCGATGAATTTCCAAGCCGGTTTGGTCTTCGAAGTGAAGAATGCGACGGAAGCTATGTCCGCCCTCGCGCGTCAAATCGATCTCGTCGGCTTCTTCGCCGCCTTTTTTGCGAAGGTCGAAATGAACTCCCCAGTTTAGTAAATCTTCAATGCGTTCAGGGGCTTGGTGGACGTAGTTATTGACGACTGTTTCCTTGCAGAGGCCGGCTCCTGCGACCAAGGTGTCCTGAATATGGGACTCAAAACTGTCTTCATCCGACATGACGGCCGCAATCCCACCTTGTGCCATCGAGGAGTTGGTGTCGGTCATCTTCTCCTTGGCAAGGACAATGACATTTCCCTGGGAAGCCATTTTCAGAGCGAGGGCAAGACCGGCAGAGCCAGAGCCAATAATCAAAACGTCACTGCGGTGGGTACTCATAATGCTGACTTTCTAATTCCTTTTAGTGCCTTTGGCAAAGGAGTCTTGCTTGATTCTTACCAGTTTCTAAAACTACAATGAAATCAAAGGCTCAGGCGTGCGCTAGTCCGCGGCGAGTACTAGAGATGTGACAGGAAGGAACAGGCTCAATGAAAGTGAAACTCCTAGCAGTGTTGATCGCAGTCGCGGCGCTATTTATTGGCGCTGTTTTGTGGCGAACAGATAGTTTCGTATACGGCGATCGCATGAGTTGGGTTGAGGCACAAACACGCACTCAAATCAGTTCCATTTCCCGTTCTCTGTCGGGGGAGCTTAAATCTCTGCAAAGACTGGTTGCCACGTTCAATGCCGATAGTTTTCAAAAAAACCGTATCAACTGGTCTTCTCTGGCACCGTATTATGCGGTGGCGTCAGTAGCCATTAACGGCTCGGAAATCGAACCTCAAGTGCTTATCACGCGTGATAACTCCAAAGCTGCAAACTGGAACCCGGCTTTTGTTAAAGCGGCCTTGGGTAAAATTGAAAATCGCACCAACGATATGAGATTTTTTATCAAACCATTTCAGGATACCAATCGCGGAAGATATGTTGCGGTGGTTGTGATGGAGGGGAATCGCGGCTATGCGCTTTTCAGCTCCGGTGAAATTTTTCAATCACAAGTGGATTCAGAGCGCGGCAGCCTAAGTTCATTTTCTATCGTGACGACCTATGGTCTGACGGTGGGTCACACCATTCCGGAATATCTTGGCACTGTGATGCGCGATGATCCGATGTACAAAGAAATCGCTAAAAACGGAGCCACGCATGGTGGTGGTGTGGTTGCTGGCACCAACAAGCAACAGGTTTTCGGAATGTTCGAGCAAGTTCCACACACGAATCTGTGGGTGCTAAGTTCCGCACCTTTGACAGAAGCCCTGAAGGGTCGCACGGGTTTGTGGTGGCAGTTCCTGTTGATGGGCATGGGCCTGGTTCTTGTGGGGATCGCTGCGGTATTGTGGGTGGTGGCCCCGGCTGAAAACAAAATTGAAAAACTGGAAACGGATCTGGTGAAGGCGCAAAAGCAGGCAGCTGCAGCACCGGTACCGGTTAAGTCTGTGGTGGCTGATCCCGAAACAGCACAGAATGAAAAAGTTCAGACTTCCATGCGTGTGGCTTCGGCTTTGGCGCACGAGATGCGTGGACCTCTAAGCTCTATTTTGGGGTACTCGCAAATGATTCTGGCGAAACATCCAGAGGGTGAAATTGTTGAAAATACGGATTCCATCCTGCGCGAAACCCGCGCCGCCCGCGAAGTGCTGAACAAACTTTTGGGTTATGCCGGCGAAGAGATCAAAGAAAAGAACTCCATGAAAGTGGAGGGGCCTTTGGCGCGCGCTTTAAAATCTCTGGAGTCTGAACTGCAAAACAAAGGCGTTAAGGTTGTTCGCAATTTCCAGGAAACCAGTACGCTGGATTTACACGCCGATGCTTTGGTTAAAGCTTTCGAAAATATCATCACGAACTCCATTGAAGCCATGGAGCGCATGCCGAAAAAAGAACTGACCATTGATCTTTTCGAGGACGCTTCCGGAGTTCATCTGACTTTTGAAGATTCCGGCGAAGGCATTGATTCCGCAAATCTTTCAAAAATATTCGATCCGTTTTTTACCACGCGCTCCTTTAAAAATCATATGGGCCTGGGATTATCGGCGGCCTTTGGTGTTTTGAAAGAGCACAATGCTGAAGTGAAGGTGACATCTCAACGCGGCTTTGGCGCCAAGGTTTCCATCCTCTTCAAAAAACAGGAATCCGTCAGTGTCATGAAAGCGCCGAAAGCGACAGCAGAGACGCCGGCTCCGATCGCGGCTCCAGCGCCTGTTGTCGAGAAAATTCAAATTCAAGGTGAAGTCCTGCAGCTTCGTGACGAGTCTCCGCACCGTGAAGCTGCCGAATCCGAATTCAAAGAGGTGAAAATGCAATCATCAACTGGCAACCATTCGCCTTTGGATGTGAACATCGATAAACTTTTGGAAATGCCAGAGGAAGCTGCCGCCGTTGCTGACGAAATGACCCCAATTCCGGAAGTGATTGAACCAGCGATCTCGCAGAAACCAATTCCGGCTTCGGTAGTGGAATTTGGTGAAGCTGATTTTTCCGAAGATAAAACTATCGTATCCTCTGCGGTGGATGATCAATTCACACCGGTGAATTTGATTAATGCACCATCAGCGGGCCTTGCGCCGGTTCGCAAATCCAAAGCCGACAGTTATCAAGTTGAAATTCGCAGACCTGGAAAGAGGACTTAATTGGACATTCGCGATCATAGCTCCCAATTTACCATTTACGTTTTCACCACTGATGTGGATCAGGGTGCTGCTGCGAAAGTTTCACTTTCGCAGGCGGGCTATGATGCGTATTTCATCCAGGACCCCGAGCAATTAGAACAGCGTCTTAAGGACAGTCCGCCGCATTTGCTGGTATTTTGGACGGCGACAATGGCGGGTGCATTAAGTGACTTCGTGGTCCATGTGCAAAAGATCAACGATGAAATTCGTTTCATCGCGATCTCAAGTTTGGGGCAGTTTGATATTCTTTCACAATATCAACGTTTTGGATTCATGGATGTGATTTCAGACGAGGCAGTGGCTTTGGAATCCCGGGTCCTGTGGGCTGTGGATCGAGCCTGCGAAAAGTTGTACTTTAGTTTTCAGAATGAGCAGCTGATCGATGACCTGGAAGCTTCAAAGCAAGAATTGGAATCTGTTCAGCAGGAAGCACTGAAAAATCTGAAGCATCAGGAGGAAGAGGCCGCTCGTCCGGCTTACCCGATGCGTATCGCTGACTATCGTTCTGCTCAAAGCAAAGAAGACATGGTTCAAAGATTTTTGAACGGCATTTCTGAAAGTCGCTGCGTCTTTTTCAAATTTCTTCCTTCGGTTCGCAGTTTCGTAGCGACTCATGCGAACGGAATTGATTCCGCGCAAATTCAGGGTGTTGGTGCTCAGCTGACGACGGATGAGATGAAAGACCTGGGCTCGCAACTGGCATTGGGGTTGATTCCGCCAAGTTTTGCGCAGCTACTGACGGAAGCCTTCCACTTAAAGCCACCGAAGGCGATTCCGCTTTACGGCGGCAATCAATTGGAAGGACTTTTCGTATATTCCGGTGGATTGGATGCCCAGGCTGTGGCCCAGCTGAATGATGAGTACACCCTGTTTAATCTTTGTTACTCACATTTTGTTCTGGAAAAGAAAGTCGACACGCTGGAAGTCCAAGATTTCGTCACAGAACTCTATAATCGCAATCACTATGTTAAAGTTCTTGAAGACGAAGTGGCTCGCGCCCGTCGTTTGAAACAGCCATTGGCCATCGTGAAAATTTCGATGGATGATTTTTATGAGATCGAGTCATCTTTGGGAGATGCGGTGAGAGACGAATTGCTTAAATCACTGGCAATTGTGATCTCTAAATCCAGTCGGACCAACGATACGAACTTCAGAACGGCGGCCAATGAGTTGACAATGGTACTGCCTCATTGCTCTAAAAAGGGGGCTGCACTTCGAGCTGAAAGAGTTCGTCGTGTGGTTGAGGGCAGCACTTTCCTGGATAACGGAATGAAAGTGTCGATCAGTCTGGGAGTGAGCGAGTACCCTTCTTTGTGTGATTCTCCAAAAACATTGGATGAAACTGCAGGGAAGGCCTTGGCGCATATTGCTGATAAGGGTGGAAACAAGATTTGCTTGTACAAAGCCCCTGAAAGTCACAAGCCTGAATTCGAAATTCCGGCTGAATAGGATTAGTAGTTTTAATGGAAATGTTTCGAAAAACTTTTGCGGAAATTAATTTAGATAACCTGACACATAACATACGTGTCTTGCAAAAGGCGTTTCCGAACAGGTTCCTTTGTCCGATGGTCAAAGCCAATGCCTATGGTCACGGTGACGTTAAGCTTGCGTTGCATCTTGAAAAGCTGGGCATCAAACAATTGGGCGTCTGCCTGATTGAAGAAGGATTGTTGCTAAGACAGTCCGGTGTGAAAGTGGATATTCTGGTATTCCGCGGTTTTGATGCCAAGGGAGCCAAGGCGATCCTCGATAACAACATGACTGCCGTGGTCAGTACCTGGGATCAGATCGAAGCTTTAGAGCAGGTCGCGACCAAAAAAGTTAGCGTGCATGTGAAGTTTGATACCGGCATGAATCGTCTGGGGTTCCGCACTGAAGAAGCGCAAAAAGTTTTTGATCGTCTGAATGGTCATGCGCACATCGAAGTGAAGGCACTGTGCACGCATCTTTACATTGGTGAAAATGCTCTGGAAACAGATCAGACCAGCGCGCAGCAACTGCATAAGCTGAATAAAGTATCTGAAGTTTTCAAATCCATGAACGTGTTCTGTCATGCACTGAACAGCTCGGGGATTTTGAACCTGCTGGAGATGGAGCAAAAAGGTCAGCAGGATAAAAATCATCCGCTGTATTTGCAGAACTGGGGACTTCGTCCTGGCTTGATGATCTATGGTTATAGTTCCTTGGGGCACCCTCCGGTGGCCAGTCTTAAACCTGTGATGAATTTAAAATCTGTGGTGAACAATCTTCGCGAAGTAAAAGCGGGCGAGACCGTTTCTTACGGCGCAAAGTGGACGGCAAAACGTGATTCCGTGATTGCGGTTATTTCGATCGGATACGGCGATGGATATCACCGTCTTCTTTCCAATCAGGCCCATGTGCTGTTTGCCGGTCATAAAGTTCCGGTGGTGGGAACCGTTTGCATGGACTATCTGATGGTCGATGTGACTGACGTGGTGAAGGGCGACCTGAAACTTTATAAAGATCAGGAAGTCATCCTTTTTGGTGGTGATCTGAAAGGTCATGAACTTTCAGCGGACGAACTTGCACGCCAGGCTCATACGATTTCCTATGAAATGCTCACCAGTGTGGGCGAGCGTGTGCCTCGTGTTTACATCGGTAAGGAGACTCCGTGAGTTCACAGGGACTGGTGCAAAAAGCAGCTTTTGGGATTTCCTGGATCGGCGCCTCGGTCATCGAGTTTTTCCGCAGTTTTGTGGAAGAAACCGGTCGCATCATGCTGTTCTTCCATGAAAGTGTCCGTCTGATTTTTGCCAAGCCCTCGCGATTTCCGGAAATCATCAAGCACATGGAGTTCATCGGAAATCAGTCGATCTGGATCATCTGTTTGACGGGAGGATTTACCGGTCTGGCTTTGTCGATGCAGATTTATCTGGGATTTAAAATGTTTAATGCCGTGAACATGGTGGGACCTGTTGTGGCTCTGGGGATTACCCGTGAGTTGGGTCCGGTATTGACGGGATTGATCGTGGCAGCTCGTGCCGGAGGAGCCATGGCGGCTCGCCTGGGTACAATGCGTGTGAATGAACAAATTGATGCCCTGGAAGTCATGGGTGTGAATACCAAGCAGTACTTGATTTCTCCAAGAATGGTGGCGGCTTTCATTTGCATGCCATTGTTGACTGCGGTTTTCGATTTCGTGGCGATGATGGGCAGCTGGTTTTTATGCGTGAAGATCGTGCAGCTGGATGAAGCCATTTTCTGGCAAAAAATCCGCGACATGATTGAAGTGAAGCATATCAACGAGGGCCTGATCAAAGGAGCTGTCTTCGGAATTTTCTTTGCGCTGATTTGCACGTACCGTGGTTTCAACACCACCGGTGGAGCAAAAGGCGTCGGCGAGGCCACTAATCAGGGCGTTGTTCAAAGCATGGTCATGATCATTATGCTGGATTACTTCCTGACAAATTTGATCCGTCTTTACTACAGCCTGATGGGGATTTCATAATGTTCAAGCAACCGGCTGTACAAATAAAAGATCTGAAAAAAACCTTTGATGGTAATGACTTCATTCTTAAAGGTATTGATCTTGAAATTCCAAAGGGGAGTCTGACGGCGATTATTGGATTTTCCGGAACCGGAAAAAGCGTGATGCTAAAGCATCTTTTGGGTTTGTATAAACCGACCTCAGGCTCCATAGAAGTTTTGGGTCAGGATTTGAATCAGATGAACGAGGACGAACTCACCAAGTTTCGGCAAAAGTTCGGGGTGCTTTTTCAATCTGCGGCATTGTTTGATGATATGTCGGTTTTGGAAAATGTCTGTTTTCCGTTGTTCGAGCACCGGCGGGACTTGAAGGAAACTCAAGTCCTTCGTATTGCTGAAGACAAACTTCATCAAGTCGGGCTGGACCCCAAGCATTACAGAAAACTTCCAAGCCAGATATCCGGCGGTATGCAAAAACGGACGGGTTTGGCTCGAGCTCTCGCCCTAGATCCAGAAATCCTGATCTATGATGAGCCGACCACGGGTTTAGATCCCATTCTGACTGAAATGGTAGATAATTTGATACTGGAGACACATAGGCAACGTAATGGGCAACTGACATCAATCATGGTTTCGCATGATTTGTCCGCTGCGTTTAGGATTGCGGATCATATCGCGATGTTGGATAGTGGCAGGGTTTTACTATTCGGGACTCCAGAGGACTTCTTTAATACCGATATTGAATTGGTTAAGAGGTTTGTGAATAAAGGGATGAAACATCAATGAATTGGCTTCGCGCTGCAGAGTTTAAAGTAGGTCTTTTAGTGATCATTGTAGGATCACTGATTGCCGTCATGTCCATGCAGGTCAGCGAAGATCCTTCGTATCTTGGTCGCTCCAAAAAAGCCTGGTTCCTGATTCCAAATGCCGGTGGTCTGGTTAAAAATTCAGCAATTCGTTCAGCGGGTATCCCGGTGGGTGTCATTAAAGACATCCGGTTGCAAGATGGACAGGCGCGCGTTGATATCACGGTGAAGTCCGACGTTCCTTTGACGACTTCTGCAGGTATTGAAATCAAAGCTCAAGGTATCCTGGGGGATTCCCACGTAGAGGTTTATCCAGGCTCACCAACAGACCCGCCACTTCCTGACAATGCACAAATTCTTAGCGTTAAAGCCGGTGGCTCTTTGGAAAATCTGGTTCAGCAAGTCGGTGAAGTGACATCTTCGCTGAAAGCTGTGGCAAAGAACCTGGAGCAGGCAACATCTGAAAACGGCACACGCAATCACATCTTGGGTCGCATCGTGAAGAACGTGGAAACGATCACTCAGGATCTGGCGCAAATGACGACCGAAAACAAAGACAAGATTGGCGACATCGTGGACGAGGTTCACGACATCACATCAAGTCTGCGTGAAGTGATGAACGACAACAGTGACACAGGCATCAAAAAGACCTGGGCGCGTTTGTCTGAAACTATGAAAAACCTGGATGAAATCACCGGCAAAATCAATCGCGGTGAGGGCACGATCGGTAAGCTTATCAGTGACGAAGCGACGGCCGAAAAAGTCGACAGCGCCATTGATGGTCTTAACAACATGGTCGGTGCTGCGAACAGTATTGAAACAGCTTTCGATTTCAGAACAGACTATCTGGGTGAAGTTGGTAACTGGAAAACGACGGTGGGTGTGAAAATCCAACCGGGCCTGGATCGTTACTACTACCTTGCCATTGTGGATGACCCGGTGGGCGTCGTGGAAACAACCCGTTACCAATATTCGGGCGGGGCTCCGCCACAAAATTCTGGCGAGTACTACGAGAAGAAAACATACGAAAACAAACTGAAGTTCACTTTGCTATTCGCCAAAAATTTCTGGGATCTGACTCTTAAAGGGGGCGTGATCGAAAATGGCGGTGGTTTCGGTGTGGATTACTACTTCTTCCGTCGTAAGATGAGAGCAACAGTTGAAGCCTTCGATTTTACTCGGACAAACTTGCGCGGAAATATCAGCTACTTCTTCTATCGTGGTTTGTACCTAAATGCCGGCTGGAATGATGCCTTCAATAAGAACGATGCCAGTTCCGCCTATGTCGGCGGTGGTCTATTGCTGACCAACGACGATTTAAAACTGCTCCTCACGAAGGGGCTTTAAGGTATGGCGGTTGAGGTTTCCAATACAGACAAAGTTTGGCTAATTAAATCCTCAACCAGAGTGCTTGGTCCATATTCTATCGAAGAAGTTACAACGCTTCTGAAGACTCGGCAAATTTCAATTATCGATGAAATCCGACTTCCTGTGGGTCGCTGGAGCTATATTCGTGAAAATCAACGTTTCATGGATATCATCCGCACGATTCGAGAAGAGCAGGATAATTCACCTGAAAACACCATGACTCAATCGATTCCACACAACACTTCGTTCACAAAAACGGAGCCGACTGTAGATCGTGAAGAGCATACACTGACTCCGGTGCCGCCGGTGCAATCGCAAATGAAGGACATTTCTGCTGCGACGGAAAGACCTGTGGCAAAATCATCCTTGCCGGGAGCGGGTGTCAGCTACGGCACGGCCCATGATGCCCGAGTTCAGGGTAAAATTCGCCAGCAATCCAATGCCCTTCGTTGGGCCGTGATGGGGATTGCTGCCGTTGTCGCCCTCGGTATTTATGTGACACTGGGGAATCGTCAATCAGCAACCTCTGGCAACTATGATGAATTGGTTTCGCAGGCTATTCGCTATAAGAGCGTGGGCTTATATGATAAATCCCTACAGTCTTATAAAGCCGCTTCCATGATTAAAGAACCAGATCTGGACACGCAAATTCAAATGGCGCCAGTACTGATTTCTGAAGATCGTCAGACTTTGCAAGGTCGTCGTGTTCTGGAAAAAGCCATCGTTCAGGAAAACCGTCAGCGTGGCGATCTTGTGGATGCCTACCTGGGAATCGCAGTTTCTTATATGATGGACGGGGATTTAAAAGAGGCCGAGAACACGTTGCAAAAAGCAATTGGTCATGAGCCGTTTAATATTGCTGCGCGATTGAACCTGGCGATCGTCGAAATGAAAAAGGGCAATTACCACGAAGCTATGCGCAAGTTCGAAAACGTGCTTAGCAAAGATCCGGGCAATGTCATGGCGATCTATGGTCGTTCGATGGCGGCCATGGAAGTGGCAAAAGCCACATCCGATCTGTCTTATCTGAAAAATGTGGTCGCTGATTTACAACACGCCTTGAATAAGGCTTATTTGTTGCGCCAAGAGCTTAGTTTATTCCTGATTTATTCTTATAATTTCATGGGTGACGTGGATGCCATGAACCAGGCCATCGTAAAGTTCTTGAATGAAACTCCGGGTACTTCAAAGCATTACACGCACTCTTTGAATGTCGACTGGCGCTTCACTCAATGGGATTATCTGGAAAAATATTGCAGCGAAGTTTATGCCCGCAGTATTCCCTCAGCAGAATTCAAAGCCGTTCGTGCGATTTGTCTGATGGAAATCAATCGCGACACCGATGCTGACAAGCTTTTGAAAGAAGCTATCAGCGAAGGTCCCAAGGATCCCTATGTGCTGGCTGCTCAAGCCGCCTATTTGAAAAAAATGGGGCGGGCACCTGAAGCACTCGCGATCTTAAAGATGCCTGAGCTGACAAGTTTAAATGTTCGTGACCGTTTGATGGGTGATATTTGTATAGCCAATCATGATGTGAATTGTGCACAAGGTGCTTTCACCAGAGTCTACGAAAAGAATCCTGCCTCGGGACCAGCCCTTTACGGTCTGGCCTGGGTTGTGCTGAAACGTAAAGACCGAAACGCTGCCTCTAACTATACTCGGGCGGGACTTCAAGCCGAACCCACGTTTATACCCCTGTTAGAAATGCGGGATCAACTGGAGGCTGATTAATGAATCAGCCTTTTGTGCTTTTCATCCTGAGTGCTTTCGTAATTTTAAGTGGATGTTCCAAGGATCCTGGCGGCTATCATCGTGAAGAATACAAAGTCGTTAAGTTCGAAGACGTGCCGCCTGATTTAAAAATTCCCACGAAAGCCTGGGATATGCTGACCTTTCAAGCGGCTCCAGATGCTCATGGTGAAGGTCACGGCGAGGGATCGGAGAAAGCGGAATCCAGCACCAAGGAAGTCGTTTTTTCAGACGTCACAGTGTTTTTAGTCGATAAAAATCCCGGCGTACTAAAAGAAGAAGCCATCAAATTCGAACTTCCCCGCGGGGGAGGAGAGATTGATCTCTCCCAGTACGTAAATGATCGTCAGGGTTCTTTTTATGTGGGCTTTGAATTTCCGGCGTTTACCGAAGCCAAACAAAGCAAAGTACTTTTCGTCAGCCATGCGCGCAAAAGACGTTTGGGTGAAATAGTTTATGGAGCAGGCTGCAATCAGATTCTGGATATCACAACCAAATACAATCTGGCGATGAAGGGTGAGGGCCTGAAGGTCAACACCACTCGTGAACGACACATCACTGTGCTGGGGGGAACTTTCTTGTTCTCGGCAGAAAAAGGTGACACTGTTTATGTGGCGCAGGTTTCGTTTGTGGATCCAGCCCATAAGAATCTTTTTTGTGAGGCACCCTGATGGACAAAAAAAACGTTCATAGTCTTCAAGATAAAGACACCGTCGAAATGCTTTTCCTGGTGAAGGAAAAGACAGTCGGCGTGGGTAAAAACGGCCGACCTTTTATGGGTTTGCAGTTGGGTGATGCGACGGGATCCATTGATGCCCGTCTTTGGGATCGCGTTGAAGAATTGGCCCGTCAGTTTGAAACGGGCGATGTGCTGAAAGTAAAAGGCCTGGTGCAGTTGTTTCAAAATCGCAAACAGCTGGTAATTCATCGTCTGGAGCGCGTGGAAAATTCCGAAGTAAACTTCGAGGATTTCATTCCTAAGGCAGCACGTGATACGGAAGACATGCTGGTTGAGCTGATCAACCTGGTGCGCACAATGCGCAATGATCATCTGAAGCAACTTGTTTTGGATACGCTGGAGGATCCGGAGATTCGTCCCCGCATCCTGCGTGCACCGGCGGCAAAATCCATTCACCACGCGTGGGTGGGCGGACTGCTTGAGCATATTCTTTCGATCTGCAAAATCATGGACTTTATGGGCTCCCACTATCCATTCCTGAATCGGGATCTGCTGCTCTTTGGAGCAATCTTCCACGATATCGGAAAAATCTGGGAACTATCTTATGATAACGGTGTCTCCTACACGGACCGCGGTCGTTTGTTGGGGCACATGCAACTGGCTTGCGAGCTTATAGATAAAAAATCAGCTCGCATCCTGGGGTTCAGCGAAGAACTTCGCGATATTTGTAAACATATAATCTTGAGTCATCATGGTAAGTTGGAGTACGGTTCTCCGAAGCGTCCCAAATTCATGGAAGCAATGCTGATCGCAATGGTCGATGACCTTGACAGCAAAGTTGCGACCCTGAAGTCCATTGTGGATGGTGAACGCGGCTCGGGCGAGAAGTGGTCTCGCTATAACGAATTATTTGATCGTTATTTCCTCCTTGATGATTTGAACGAGAAGTATTGATGTTTGGTTTGTGGAATCGTTTGATAGCTTTGTTGAATACCTATAAGGCCTATGACCCTGCGGCTAAATCTCGTTGGGAGATCGCCTTACTCTATCCTGGTCCCAAAGCTTTGATCCTGCATCGTCTTGCGCATCTTATTTATAAAGCGGAACTGTTTTTTCTGGCACGCCTGGTGGCAGAGATCTCCCGTTGGTTAACAGGAATTGAAATTCATCCGGGCGCTCAGTTGGGGCGTCGTCTGGTGATTGATCATGGCTTCGGTGTCGTGATCGGTGAAACTGCCGTTGTCGGCGATGACTGCATTATTTTTCACGGTGTGACTTTGGGTGGAATTAAGTTTGACCCGGTAAAACGCCATCCCACTGTCGGCAATAAAGTTATGATCGGGGCAGGGGCCAAAGTTTTGGGACCTATTCTGATTGGTGATGGTGCCATGATCGGTGCCAACGCTGTGGTCGTGAAAGAGGTGCCAGCCGGTGCCACGGTCATCGGTCCCATTGCGCAGGTTAAGTCATGACTCTGCAGGACTGGTTTGCTGAATACAGCGAAAGTCATCAGAATCGTACGAATCAAATCATTCATAAAATCTGTGTCCCTTTGATCTTCTTTTCGGTCGTGGGATTGCTATTGCAAATTCCCGTGCAAATGGGCCCCATCCGCCTGGGTGAGTTGTTTATCGCGATCGCCTTGGGTTGGTACTCCACCTTGGGAATGAAGCCCCTGATGGTAATGCTGGGGCAACTGGTCGTGTGCTACGTTCTGCTTTATCTTCTGGGTATGTTTTTGCAACCACTGTGGTTGTGGCTGGTCGTGATCTTCGTGCTTGCCTGGATAGGGCAGTTTTATGGCCATAAGATAGAGGGTAAAAAGCCGTCCTTTTTCAAGGATCTGCAGTTCCTGCTGGTGGGGCCTCTTTGGGTCGTCAAAGACCTGTTCTTTAAAGAATAGAAAGAGAATCTACAACGCAACGCGTAGTGTTTAAACCAGGCCGAAGCCTTTTCGGGCTCCAATTCGAATACCCTCACATCCATTTGCAATTCGGTTTCATGATCAAAAACTAATATTAAAACTGTCGCTTGACGCTCCGTGGCTCTGAGATAATGGGGGAGTACCTAAACCACATTGGCCAATTCGGCTGGTGTGATTGAAACTAGCACGAAAGGAGTTCGGCTATGAAACAGGTAGAAGAAACGGCTCCTACGACCACTCAACTTGATAGTACAAGTACTGTTACTCCGGTCCGTAAGAGAAACCGTCGCCGCCGCCTTGCCGCTTGGTAGGCTGGCTTCAGGGGCCCTCCCTAAAATGTGGAGGGCTTCCTATCAACTGTCTTTGAAATTTACTTTACACAAGTCGCTTCGTTAAAGACCCGGTAGTCGCCTTTATTCTGGGCAACCGTCCATTTACCTTCCTTGCGAATAAGAACTCTGGAAGTTCCTTCATTCGGGGACATCGGAATCCAACCCTCTTCATAGTCGTTTTCCATGGCATAAAGTTCCTTGGTGCTGCCGTCTTTGTGTTCTTCGATCAGCTCCAGAAGGCCGGGTTGCTGGATATTGGAGTTTTCCTGAATTGTGAGGCTTTTTAGGTCGGGCTGGGAGATGTCTTTACAGAACAGAAGCGTCGTGGTTTTGGCCTGCGTTACCGCAGAAACCGCCAGGATCGAGATAATAGTAAGTTTTGTAAGTCGCTTCATGGCAGTTGCATTAGCAAAGGCTTTGTGGAATGTTGAGTGAAAATCGCGACATATGGAAATACGACAAGGACCCGCCGTTGCCATAGGTTATCTGATTTTACCGCGGCAAAAACTTAGTATGCATTTCGTGAAGATAGAGTGCTTTCTCAATACGTTTTCAATTAGAATGTATTGGGAGGAAATCCTGTTCAACAGGTAGGCATTTCCATTATCACGATAGCTCGCTTTAAAAAGGACTTATTTATATGAAAAGAAAAGGCAAAGCTGCTCGCTTTAAACTTCAAAGACGTCTTATGACTGAGCTTCCGGGCTTGGGCAAAGCTGGTGCTTTGGAAAGAAGACCATATCCTCCAGGTCAACACGGTCAACGCCGTCGTAAATACTCTGAGTTCGGTCTTCAACTTGAAGAAAAACAAAAAATCCGTATCCACTACGGACTACGTGAAGAGCAATTCCGTCGTATCATCGCTAAAGCTCAAAAATCTTCTAACTCTAACTGGGTTGAGTCTTTGGTGAACTTGTTGGAAAAACGCTTGGATAACGTTGTATTCCGTCTTGGTTTCGCACCTTCTATCGCTGCAGCGAAACAAATGGTTTCTCACGGTAAAGTTATGTTGAACGGTAAGAAAGTAAACATCTCTTCTCAAATCATCAAAGTTGGCGATATCGTCTCTTTGAAAGCAGATGCTTACCAAAACCAAGTTTACATGTCTGCGAAGCAAGCTCCTCGTCTTCCACTTCCAACGTTCATGACGAAAGAAGAAAAAGGCGGCGAAGAGACAGGTCGTTTGATCGACGAACCGAACATGGAAGCAGTTCCATTCTCGTTCGATCCAGGTCTAGTGATCTCTTACTACTCTCTTCGTGGGTAGTCTGAATAAAATCATTATGATTGAAAAGGGAGCTGAAAAAGCTCCCTTTTTTTTTGCCTTTTTTAGGGTGCGCTGCCGGCTGGAGATTTTTCGGTGTCGTCTTCCAGGCTAAATAGGTAAAGCAGTGTGGCTGTGATCGTAGTCACACCCGTCGCGATAACGGCGGCCTTGGTCACTTGGTCTTTTTTGATTGTTGCACTGGATTCCGTCAGACGACGAAGTGTTACTGGCAAATCGAATTTGCCGATGTAGTACACATCAAACGGAACCGCGTTTCCGGATCTGTCGTAAATTCCCTTTTGCAGAATAGTTGTTAGTAGTGCCTCGGGCGTGAAATATTGCTTCGCTTCGGGACCTGCAAACAGGTCGACCTTTGACAGAGCCGAGCACGCTGTTTTGGCACAGGTGATGCCCCAAGCTTTTTTGTATTCCTTTAAGAAATCACTGCTTAATCCGTCGCGTTTAATGCGTATCACGATGCCAGCATCCAGCTCAGCCATGTGATTATTGACCAGGGTTCTGCTCAACACACTTCCATCCAGGCGAGTTGTGTCCTTCACGATATAGGCATGCCCGAAAGGTGCAAAGCTCAACAGAATATCATCGGTTTTTCCCATGACATCAGACACGAAGAATTCGCGTTTGTCGATTTCCACGTGGCGATAGCGAACTTTCAGGGCGGGATCGGCGATCAAGGCTTCGCGTTCAGTAAACTCCCGAACATCATTAAAGACATTCTCGCACAGGGCCTTGGCGTGAGCCGAGGGGCTGAAAAAGAACAGCAGACCTAACAGACTGAAAGTCATGGTTATGAATGTTGTTTTCATTAGTCGCACAAAGGCCCCTTTTTGCGTTCCGGGTGTCTACGCATTAAACAGCCAGGGCCATTAAAACTAATGGGCCTGACTTATAACTCACTTCAAATGTCTGCTTTTTAGGGGAGCAATTCTAAGACCAAAATCTGTTAAAAACGACGGCGGCCTTTGGCTTCCGGGGTGCCATCGGCAGGGTCTTCGGGCCACTGGTGTTTCGGGTACTTAATACGAAGTTCTTTTCGCACTTCCGGGTAACCATTCTTCCAGAAGCTTTCCAAATTTGACGTCACTTGCACGGGACGGAAATTCGGCCCCAGAAGATGAAACGTCAAAGGTGTTTTTCCGAATAAAACCTTCGGAGTTTCCATCATTCCAAAAACTTCCTGAATACGAACTTCCAGATAAGGGGCCTTGTCAGGTGGATAAATCACCTTGATCTGACTGCCGCTGGGAACCGTAATACGTGCAGGAAGTTCCTTGTTGAAGGAACGAACGAAATCCTGCGGAAAAACGGATTCAAAGAAAAACACCAGATCTTTTTCAAAGACAGTTTGCAGTTTCTTTTCACCCATACTGGCCTGAGTAAAGGCATCCAGCTTGAAGGCTTCCAGTTGATCTTCGGAAAAACTGAACTCAGATTCAAAGGTTGCCGATTGCAGGTGTCTGCTCCAGAACTCCAGACGCTCCCACCACTCCCCCAATTTTTCATTGTTCTTTAAAACCAAAGACCACTTTTCCACCAGAACCTGGGGGAGTTTTTCTTCGACGTCCTGTGAAGATGCGGGTAGCAGTGAAGGTTCTTCCAGGCCTAAGCCAAACAGTGAACGGTATTCGCGAACGAAAAACTGTCCCTTGTCTTCAATGAAAGTCAGATCACGGATTTTCTGAATCTCGTTTTTAAAATGAGTCAGAATAAATTCCTTCGAAAAACCACAAGCCAGGCTCACGATAGTTTCCGCATCGCTATTGCCTTCGACACCATTAAGGGCGACAAAAAAGTCCGAAGTTTTCACCAGGGATTCGGCTTGAAGTTTTACACCACGTCCACCGACCATCAGGGCACGGTCGGATTGACCACGACGACGGCACAGGCGATCCGGGAAGGATCGCAGCAACAGCGTGCGCATTTCCATGTCAGATGTTTCTGGTTTTAGGTTTTGGACGGGCCCCAGTTTTTTTGCCAGATTTAAAATCTGTGCTGAAGATTGCGAGACAGTTTGCAAGGCCATGAATCCTGCTTCCCGCGGGGCTTTGCCGGATTTTTTAAACTGCTGCAAAAGATCCAGGCGCACCGTCAGGTCACACTCGGTCTTGTCACCCTGAAACGAGTTTTGGGCTTCACGACGAATGAAATCCCGTTCCTGTAAAATGGCGGCAAGTTCCGATCCCAATTCCAGGGAGTTCCGGTCAGCGGCGACCAACATCAGCTTCGCCAATCGAACAGGCAGCGGAAAATGCAGAATCTTTCGGCCTAGGGCTGTGATTTTATTTTCGCGATCAATGGCACCAGACAAAATAAGATACTGCGTGGCTTTTTCGATGGCTGCAGAGCTTGGTTTTTCAAACCACGAAAACTTTTGAAAATCTGAAACGCCTTGAGCTGCCAGAAAAAGCAGGCTCTCGGTCAGATCGACTCGTTGAATTTCAGCTGTCTCGCTTTTTGCGAATGAGTGCTCATCCACTTTGGTCCACATTTTATAAACTACGCCGGGAAATTGTCGGGCCGCGCGACCCGCACGTTGAATGGCACTGGACAGACTGATGCGACCCAGTTCCAGACGGGAAAATCCTGTGCGATAATCCTGCTTCATATTTTTTGCCAGGCCGGAATCAATGACTGTGGCAACACCATCCAGCGTGACGGATGACTCTGCAATATTAGTGGAAAGCACGATGCGCTGACGCTGTCCTTTTTGTAAGGCGCGGCGCTGGTCATCAAGGTTCAGTGAGCCATGCAGTGGTACCAAATCAATACTTTTTCCAGCGGCCCAGTCTTCCAAGGCATTTTTAGCGCGGTCAATTTCACCAACGCCGGGCAGGAATACCAGAATGTCTTTGTTGGATTTGCCGGCGGCTTCGCGAACTGTCTGAGCCAGATTATCAAAGAACACCGGGAAGGTTTGTAGAATCTGGGAGTTCTTTTGGTAAATCGTTTCCAGATCAAATAATTTTCCTGGCACCGACACGATCGGGGCATTCCCCATGTAGCTGGAGATCTTTTCTGCCTCCAGGGTTGCCGACATAACCAAGAGTTTAATTTCGCGACCCAGTTCCTGAAGTTCGCGCAGCAGTCCCAAAGACAGATCGACATGCAGGGATCTTTCGTGAAACTCATCCAGTATAACCAGATCCACGTCAGATAATTCCGGATCATCCAGCATTTGTCGCGCTAGCAGTGCTTCGGTCATAAATATCAAACGTGTTTTAGCAGAAGTCTTATTGGCAAAGCGCACCTGATAGCCGACCTCTTCACCAACAGTCCAGCCATTTTCATCGGCAATGCGATGAGCGGCCGCAATAGCCGCCATACGACGTGGTTCCAGTACAATGATTTTTCCTTTTACCACATCCAATAGAGCAGGCGGCAGACGTGTTGTTTTACCAGCACCAGGGGCTGCTGTTAAAACCAGATTCAAACCTTTTTGAAACTGGCTTTTGATGTCAGGAATAAAATCATCAACTGGAAGATGGCTCATGCAGGGTACAAAAGCAGCATGAACTCTGCCTTGTCGAAAGGTACTTTTTTCGAGATTTGGTCGATGGTGCCTTCCAGATTCAATTCATCCTCCTGGGATAAATTCAAGGAAAGCAGCATGCGCCGATTGGGAAAATGATCTTTCATATCCCCCAGCATTTTTTTAAGACGGTAAGGAGTGTCCATCAAAATGATGGCGCGTTTTTCTTTGGTTAACTCGCGCAAGGCTTTGGCACGTGCTTCGGTTTCCGCGGGGATGAATCCGCGAAAAAGAAACTCGTCCAGGCGTTGTCCACTTAACGATAAAAGCCCCATCAAGGCAGATGCGCCCAGAACTGATTTTACTGGAATATTTTTTTGACGACACAAGCGAACCAGGTCTGCACCCGGATCACAGAAACCAGGAGTTCCGCAGTCGGTGACCAAAGCCACCATTTTCTTTTCACACAATGGAACCAGCGCGGCCTTGTCATCAGGTGTGGAGTGCTCATCCAAAACCTCGTAGGTTTTGCCTGTGATTCCGTGTACACGCAAAAGTTTGGAGGCCTCTTTGGTGCTTTCGCAAATCACGACTTCGCAATCCTTCAGGATTTGCAAGGCTCGCAATGAAATTTCACTGGTGTCGCCGATCGGAGTTGCTACAAGGTACAACATTAGGAGTTCCTTTGATTCAAAACAAAATTCATAATTCGTGGCAGGTCAGGAGGTGGTTCTGCCTTGCCGGAGTGGGTGCTGTCAAAAAAAATGCTCTCAACATGAGGACATTTCTTGCCCATTAGATTCAAAATGACGGGCTCGTTATCAAAGAAATAAAGTTTGGCGTAATCTTTGCGGGAATCTGCCAAAAACCAGTCTGTTTTGTATTCCGCATCGTCCATGGCCTTATCAGGTTTAACGAAAAGTTCAGCCTGCTTGCCTAATGGGAAATTCCACTGCTGAAGTTGCGCCGTAGTGCCAGGCTCCATGCGATGCACATCCCGGCCGGTCAAATACGCGATGTCGGCCCCGGCTTTTAAAGCCGCCTTAACGTATTCAATGGCGCCGTCGATGGGTTTGTCATACTTCAAGTAATTATTGGAAAAAAAATGACTCTTCCAGTACTGCATAACAGCTTCTTGAAAGGCAGGGTGGTGTCCATCCAGCCCGGCACGTTGCAGAGCATTTGTGAAACCCCAGTCCGTGTGGGCCATTTTAATATTTGCAAACAGGGGCACTTGATCGGGAAATTTTTTTTGGTTTTCAGGATCTGCCGCAAAGTCCTTCAGAATCTTTTCAATTCGAGGGCTGACATCAAATAGTGTCGAATCCAGGTCAAACACCACAAGGCACTTCTTGCCCTCTGAAACCAAGGTTTGAATGTTGACAAGAATTTGATCGATCATGGGCCCATCGTAGCTGTTAGGGTCCAGTTAAGGCAAAGACTTTGTTAACACGGAACATGTCCTTTACTAGAATATCACTGGAGGGTTCATGAAGCTATTTTTGAACTGCACATTACTGATACTCGTGTTCAGCGCGACGGGCTGCAATTTTAAGAAAGCGGCTTTGGGTACTGCGGAAAATCCCATTAAGTTTCATCTGGTTCCCTCTGTGGATGCCAAGGTCCTTGCTGACAATTCCAAGCTTTTGAAGGACTACCTGGAAAAAGCTACTCCTTATAAATTTCAGATTACGGTACCGCAGTCGTTTGTCGCTGTTGTGGAATCCTTCGGTACAAATCGTGCGGATGTGGCGACGATAAACACATACGGATATTATATGGCACATAAATCATACGGCGTGGAAGCGCGATTGACAGTCATTCGCTATGGATTGGCAACCTATCAATCTCAGCTGTTGGCGGGTAGCAATTCTGGCATCAAGACGCTGAAGGATTTTAACGGAAAGAAAATGGCCTTTGTCGACCCGGCTTCAACGTCAGGTTATTTGCTGCCACTTAAAACTTTAAAAGATAAAAAAATCGAGCCTAAGGAAAT
Organism: Bdellovibrio sp. HCB290; assembly: GCF_047305925.1. Classification (GTDB taxonomy): domain Bacteria; phylum Bdellovibrionota; class Bdellovibrionia; order Bdellovibrionales; family Bdellovibrionaceae; genus Bdellovibrio. The sequence continues at coordinate 686,422 of NZ_CP178620.1, forward strand.
CGTCTTTGCGATGAATCACGATGCGGTTGTGTCGATGATCTACCAGGGACAAGTGGACGGAGGCGCGACTTATTACAGTCCCCCTCAGGACGGGCGCATCGAAGATGCCCGCCGACTGGTGAAACTTCAGTATCCTGATGTTGAAAGTAAAGTAAAAATCATCGAGCTCTCAGAGCCGATTCCAAATGATCCCATCGTGTTTCGAAAAGACATGCCGGAAGAAATGAAAGAAAAGATCGTGGATGTGCTGTTGCAATGGGTGGCGACTCCGGAGGGAAGAAAATCCCTGGATCTGATGTTAGGGGCTACCAATCTAAAAAAAGCCACGGACGCGGACTATGACAGTGTTCGTGAAATGTTGAAGCAAATGTTGCCGGCGGAGAGTGGTAAATGAGTCAGGCCTTGTTGTCCGTAAAGGGACTAAGCAAAACTTATCCCAACGGAGTTCAGGCTCTTCGTGGTGTCAGTTTTGATGTGCAAAAAGGGGAGTTCCTGGTTGTCATCGGTTTAAGTGGATCCGGAAAGTCCACTTTGATGCGTTGTCTGAATCGACTGCAGAGTTCCACTGCCGGTGATATCTCTTTTGCCGGGACTGATGTTGTTCGCCTGAGCGGTGCAAGCCAGATCCGGTCTTTACGACGCAGAATTGGAATGATCTTTCAACACTTCAATCTGATTCCAAGACAAAGTGTTTTAAAGAATGTTTTGATGGGGGCATTAGGAGCAAAGAAAACCTGGCCCAGTCTGCTGGGAATTTTTACGGCCGGGGAAAAAGCAGAAGCTTTGAAAAATCTAAAGCTTGTGGGGATTTCTGAAAAAGCCCATTTGCGTGCGGATCAACTATCCGGTGGACAAAAGCAACGGGTGGCGATTGCGCGGGCACTGATGCAAAACCCTGAATTGCTTTTAGCAGACGAGCCGGTGGCTTCCTTGGATCCAGCCACCTGCCATGTGGTGATGGACTATCTGAAAAAAATTAATCAGGAGATGGGCATCACGGTTATCGCCAATCTGCATTTCTTGTCTTTGGTCCGCCAGTATGCAACCCGGGTCATAGCCCTGAAAGACGGCGCGATCGTTTTCTCGGGTCGTCCCGAGGAAATCACTCAGGAATGGTTTCAAAAAATTTACGGAGAAGGGGCCCAGGATGTTTCGCCGAATAGTCTTTGATTCCCTGTCCGTTGCATTTTTGTTGTGCTCGCTTAGTGTGGGGTTGTTCGTCACTCATGAAGAGCAGCTTTTGAGTCTGCAAACAGATCTGCTATTCATTTCTGGATTTGTTCTGATCGGTGCCGGTATTGCGTATGGGTTGCGCCGCATGCACATACAAACATTGGGCGGAATTCTTTTTGATTCACAGTTGCAGACGAAAGAGGCATCCCCCTGGTATCGCAGTTTTTGGGGGCTGCAATTGCTGGTGCTGTTGTTTGTGTCACTGACTGTGGCGGTGATAAAAACGGATTTCTCGTTTGTGGAACTTTTGGATCAACATGGGTTTGCAGGCGCGGTTCGCCTGTTTAAGGGAATTTTCAATCCCAATTGGGAGATTTTGCCCAAAGCGGTTTTGAATATTGTAGAAACTGTATTTATGGCTTTCTTGGCAACGGCGATCGCGATTCCCTTTGCATTTGCATTAAGTTTTGTCTGCGCGAAGAACATCATGAGCGGCTCGATTGCGTATCCCGTATATCTGATACTTCGCACGGTCTTAAATGTAACTCGGTCCATCGAAGCATTGATCTGGGCGATTATCTTTTCCGTGTGGGTGGGGATTGGCCCCTTTGCCGGGATGCTGGCATTGATGATTCATTCTGTGGCCTCCTTAGCAAAACAATATTCTGAAATGGTGGAAGCCGTGGAAGACGGTCCGATTGAAGCCATTCAGTCGACGGGCGCCGGTAAAATGCAAACGGTCTGGTATGCGATTGTCCCTCAGGTGGTTCTGCCGTATATTTCATTTACGCTCTATCGTTGGGACATCAATGTTCGCATGGCGACAGTGATCGGGATGGTGGGCGGAGGCGGAATTGGCACAATGCTGATTCAGTATCAAGGTCAGGCCCTGTGGCGCGAAGTCGGTTGCATCATTGTGGTGATTGCAGCGGTGGTTTGGATTCTTGATTTGGCGTCGGCACATATCCGCGAGGCTTTGAAGTAAGAAAGTGAAAAGAGGACTGCATGGGAGAATTTGGATCATACAAACTTCTGATTCGGGAAACGCACATTGATTCGTATGGACATGTGAACAATGCCACCTATTTGTCTTTGTACGAGGAGGCACGCTGGGAAGCTATCACTCCCAGAGGTTTTGGTTTTAAAGATATTCACCGTATACAGCAGGGGCCGGTAATTCTGGAAGTGAACATCAAGTTCTTAAAAGAGATTCGCCTGCGCGAGACCATCACCATTGTTTCCAGCATCATGGATTATCAGGGTAAAGTCGGTCACATGAAGCAACAGATGATCAAAGATGATGGCAGTGTTGCCAGTGAAGCGATATTTACATTTGGTTTGTTCGACTTAAAAGAAAGAAAAATGATTCTGCCGACGCCGGAATGGAAAAAAGCCTGCGGCATGGAATAGTAGTCAATCTTCAAAATGTTTCAGCAGGGCGGACTTCATGTCGGCCCATTTTTTTTCACCCACAGAGGCCGGATCAATCATGATGTGATGAAACCTCGAGGCCCGACTGAAAGGTCGTTTTTCAACCTGATAGGTCTTCCAGTTGGTCAGTCGGTGAGCACGCATGTATTCGAAGGTTCCAGTGGGACTGATCAGTTCATCTCTTCGATCATAAAATAGCAATGTCGAGGTATTGATGCGGTTTCTATTGGTATGCTTTGCCAGATAGGCACTGGTATCAAGCGTCGCTTTATAGGCTGAAACCGGAGTGCCCAGTGCGCTGGCATAATAGTCGCGATTCATCACATTTGGAATCAGGGCCAGGGGATTTAAGCTGTTCAAAAGGCGCGTTAGGAAATTAGCTCTGCGAATCGAAAGAGCCGGTGCAAAAAGTGCCATCTTATCAAAGTGAACTTTTTCATACTTACTGGAAATCGCAACCCCCATGACTCCACCTAAAGAAAAGCCAACATAAAAAACCGGTATACTGTATTTGTTTGCACGTTGTGAGGCCAGACAATAGGCCCTTAGCGTATCTCTTTCCCACATTTTTGCAGAGACTCGTTTAAAGATATTGATATTGTTGTTGTGCCCGGAAAGGGAGACGTGCAGGACATCAATTCTGTCGCCAAGAAGTGCGTTTTCAATCGTGCGCATTTTTCCGGGATTAATATTCAGGCCGTGAACCACAATGGCAACGGCCCTTGAAGGTTGCCGGTTGCTTAATCGCCACTCGGCCCGCGAATCACTTCCGGGCATAAGCGCAGGACAACTCCCTGCAAATGTGGGCAGTGAAATCAAAGAGGTTAAAAGTAAAACTAAAACGAGTTGGTAACTCATTTGCTCATCCTTAAGCCAAACTTCTTCTTTTAGGGAAAGGCTATGGAATTACCCCAAGGGTGTAAATGAATTAGGGCATGTATTTTCGGGTCTGGCTTTTGTGTCGGCCCTACTAAAGAACGGCTCTGTCTCAGATAGAGAAATCAATCATTGTTTACAATACTTTGATCCAGAGACTGTGTGTTGCCCAGAAGTTCGACGAAAACTTGTGGAACATTTTGAGGTAAATTGTCTAATATCCGACAGTTAAGTCGTCAGCTTTTTGAACCGATAGAGAAGCTCAAGGAGCACTGAACGATGGGAAAACAGTATTATCTTTCAAATAATGGGACTCATATCGGACCTTACACTTTTGAAGTTGTCCTGCAAAAAGTTGAATCCCACGAACATCAATGGACTGATTACGTCTACGACGAAACTGTAGGCGACTGGGTTATGTTGATGGAACATCCTGAGTTTTCGGCAAAGGTTTCCAGCAAGCCGACCACACGTCCAGAAGAATCTTCTGAAAAAGCTGTAGAGCTTCCAGTGGTGGAAGGCCTAAAGGATAAAGAGTGGTTCATTCTTAAAGAAGGCAATAACTACGGTCCTTTCTCTCCGGTTGAAGTTGTACAAATGCTTCAGGAGAAAACTTTGTTTGAATACGACTACATATGGCATGCACGCATGGCCAACTGGGCACGTGTGGCTGAAGTCGAAGAGTTCGCGCCGGATAAAATCCGTGCGATGAAGCAATCTGCTGACACGGGTCTGGCAGAAATCTTCTTCCGTCGTCGACATGCACGCGCATCTTACGGTGCAAGTTTGATTGTTCATAATAACAAGACAGTTTTCCGCGGACAGGCATTGGAAATCAGTGCGGGTGGTGCGGGTGTGATGATTGATAATCCGAATTTACAACCGGGCCAATCACTGTTCTTGCATTTCCAACCAGGTGACGGAGTACCGCCATTCAATGCGGTTTGCCAGATCGTAAGCAAACAATTTATCAAGGAATTGGCGCCTAAAGGCTCTGACTCTGTAAGATATGGTGTGAAGTTTACGACGGTCAGTCAGTCAGTTCGTGAAAGCATTAAAAACTTCACGACACCAAAAGCAGCCTAGTTTTAAACAGGAATTTAAATTCAAAGTGGCAGAGGGTCTTAAGACTACTCTGCCACTTCCATTTTGGACTCTGATGAATCCGGATTTGCGATAAGCGGGGATTTTTCGCCTGCAGACGCGAACTGATAATACATGCCTTTGGCGGCCATTAATTCCTGATGAGTTCCAACCTCCGCAACGTTGCCCTGATTCAGAACGACGATACGATCACACTGTTCAATAGTGGATAGGCGATGTGCGATGATGATGCTGGTGCGACCCTTGGTGATTTCCCGGGTGGCTTCCTGGATAATATGCTCGCTTTCTGAGTCAATATTTGCAGTTGCCTCATCTAATATCAAGATATCTGGATTGAATGCCAGGATGCGGGCAAAGGCAATAAGCTGTCTTTCGCCCACAGACAAGTTTGCTCCGCGCTCATCGACCGGGCTGCTTAGATCGCGACCCGTGCGTTTCAATAGCCCCATGTAGCCGGTCTTTTCACAGGCGGCCTGGATCTGTTCTTCAGTCACTCTAGGGTCACCCAGGCCGATATTATTGCGAATCGTACCACGGAAAATAAAGTTATCCTGTTGAACAACTCCAACATGGTGACGGATTTCTTCGCGTGGAATGCTTTCGATGGCCAGCCCATCGATGTAGACGGTTTTTTCCGGAGCATCGTAAAAGCGCTGTAACAGTGAAATGAACGTGGATTTGCCACTTCCGGTTCGTCCAACCAATGCGATGGACTCGCCCGGTCTGAAATGCAGATTCACATTTTTCAAAACCAGCGGCAGGCTTTCCTCATAGCGGAAGTTCAAGTCGCGAATTTCGATTTCACCACGCACTGTTTTTGGCGAGTGCAGGATCGCCTGTTCGTGCTCTTTGTGCTCGTCCATCAGAGTGAAGATGCGCTCAGCACTGGTTAGCGAGTTCTGGAATTGTTGGTACTTTTCTAGAATCTCCCGAAGAGGTGGAATGAAGTCCTGGATGTTCATCAGGAACGCAATCAAAGAACCAATGGCAATCGAGTTTTCGGCGCTCATTAAGCCACCGAAATAAAGTGCGCTGGTGATGGTGACTGCATTGAACAAATTCATAATCGGCTGCATCAGTGCATAGGCATAGATCGAGCGCATATTTGTATCACGATAGCTTGTCGACAGATTGCTGAAGCGATCGCGATTGCGCTGAACGCGGTTGTACAGCTGCACAACTTTAATACCATTCAGGTTTTCCGCCAAAAAGGCATTAATCACGGATAGTTTGCGTTTCTGCTCATGAAGGATGACCCGGATTTTGTTACTTAGGTAAAAAGAAGCCCAAATAAACAAAGGCGCCAGGAAAAGTGAAATCAATGTCAGCTTCCAGGAAATCAATGCCAGGGCAATAACGACCGAGCAAATCACCACAAACTGCGTAAATACGGTGATCACACCTTCTGTGAAGAGTTCCCCTAGCGAGGCCACGTCATTGGTAAGACGGGTTACGATTCGCCCGGTGGGGGTTTTGTTGAAGAATTGCAAAGGCAGTCTTTGGACATGATTCATCAAGTCTTCACGCAGATGAAACAGCATTCTGTTTCCGAACAGCTGAAACAACAGGTTGTTTGAAAAAGAAAAACACGTGCGCAGAATTTCCAGGCCCAGATAGACAAAGGCCACCGTCGTGAACAGCTGATAGTTCTTTCCTTTAACACCGTGGTCGATGGCATAACCAATCAGGGCCGGAACCAGGCGGGCCACCAGGGCTCCACCAAAGACGGCAAAAATCGCCAGAAACAAAAGTGTCTTTTCGCGCCGGGCATAGGGCCATAGTCGTTTGAACAGAATCGGATAGGTGACCTTGGTTTTTACCAGGTCTTCGTTCATGAAGTTTTCGTTACTCATGATTCACCGCCTGACCTTGGATGCTGACTGTTTTTTGGAATGTGGGGCTGACTTTCAGAACCTCATCATAAGTTCCCAAAGCTTCCACCTGTCCGTCCCGCAGAATCAACAGTCTGTCGACAGTCTTCAGTGATGACAAACGGTGGGCAACAATAATACGGCTCATCGAACCCTGATTTTTCCCCAGCTCCTGTTCGATGGCTTTTTCAGTACGTGTGTCCACCGCGCTTAACGAGTCATCCAGAATCAGAACCGGAGTTTTCATGATCAAGCCGCGCGCAATCGTCAGACGTTGTTTTTGTCCGCCAGACAGATTGACTCCGCGCTCACCCAGTTGGGATTCAAATTGGTGCGGCAGTGACTGGATCTCGCGGGTCAAATCCACGGTCTCTGTCATGCGCAGGATAGCTTCGTCGGAAGCGCGTTCAGACAATCCAAAACTGACGTTTTCAGAAATAGTTTCGCTGAACAAAAAGGCCTCTTGGGGTACCAGTAGGAATGTGCGACGTAGTGATTCCTGAGTGATATCTTCGATGCGATGACCGTTAATCAGAATTTCGCCTTCTGACAACGGATACATGCGGGTCAAAAGATTCAGCAAAGTTGTTTTGCCGGCCCCTACAGGTCCCATGATGCCCAGGCTTTCGCCGGCTTTCAGTGTGAACGAAACATTCTTAAGAGCATGAACGGTACTGCTGGCATGTTTGTACGAAACGTTTCTGAATTCGAGTGTTTCAAACTTGCCGATTTCAATCTGACCCAAATCCGGGATGTCGGTTTCTGTTTTTAAGACATCTTTAATGCGATCAAAGGAGGCATAGCCTTTTTGCATCATTGAAAAACCCATGCCCAGCGCCGTCATTGGCCAGACCATTTTTTGGATGTAGCGATGAAAGGCAAAGAATGTTCCGATGGTCACAGTTCCCGCATAAAGATCGTCTTTGGCAATGAACAATAGGATGACACTTCCGGATGTGACCCCGAACTCCATGACCGGAACAAAAAGTGAATCTACCTTGGCAACTTTGTTACAGGCTTTTTCGAAAGCTGCGCTGACGCCATTAAACAATTGCGTGCGATTGTCTTCCTGGGAAAAGCTTTTGATGACGCGAATACCACCGACGGTTTCCTGAGCTACACCTGTCAGTTCAGAAAAACGATCCTGTTGAATTTTATAATTAGTGTGAATCAAGCGCATAACTTTCCAGATCATCAGCGGAACCAATGGCAGGAAGATCAGGACTTTCCAGGTCCATGACCAGTTCATTGTGATCATGATCGGAAGAACGATGGCGATAATGATTACCCCATCGGCCAAAATCAAAAGGCCGGGCCCGATGGCCTGACGGAAGGATTGAACGTCATTCGTTAACAGACTCATCAGCTCGCCGACTTGGTTCTTGTGGAAAAAGTTGGGACCCAGTGAAGTTAAATGGCGGAAAATTCTTTGGCGGATGTGTTCAGCGGCGTAAGTATGAAATTTACCGAAGAAGGCGCGCCAGCCCAAGCGTGTGGCTGCAAGACTTGCCATGACCAGGGCGAAAATCGCGCAGGTTTTGCTGATCTCACTCATCGGTGCCTGGGCTTCGATGCTGTCGATGATGTGTTTCATGATCAGCGGATAAATTCCATCCAAGGCATTGGTTAAAAGCAGGAACAGCATCCCCAGACTGAAAGCCCGCGGATTATTTTTTATATAAAACAAAAGAGGTCGCTTAAAAAGAAGGGCATTTTCTGAGGATTGCATCGACGATGAATTTAATGGGTATTCAGGCCTTCTACAAGAGATTTGCCTCGGGTATTAATATACAGTACTCTGCTTCTTGGAGGCTGGTATGTCGCAAATAGATCAGTTTTTGGCATCGTTAAAAAGAGCTTTGAAATCAAAAAACATCCTGTATCGCGATCTGGCAAAAGCACTGGGGCTTAGCGAATCCAGCGTTAAACGCATATTATCCAGTAAAAGCTTAAGTCTGGAGCGATTAGAGGAAATCTGCCGCGTTGCCGATTTGAGTTTCTCCGAAGTTGTTAAGTCAGCGAACTTAGAGGATGGCAATCAGGTTTATCTGCTTACGCAGGAGCAGGAAAGTGCTCTAGCCGAGAACGCTCGTCTTCTACATTATTATATGCTGCTGCACGATGAGCGCACCCCGCAAAAAATCGAGAAAGAGTATCAGATTACAAAAGCCGAAGCGCAAAAGTATCTGTTTCAGTTGGATCGCTTAAATTTGATTGAGCTTCATCCCCGCGACAAAGTGAAATTCAAACGTCAGGGTTTTTTGCGATTTCGCAGAGATGGGCCTATCGGGCGTGCTTTGTTTGAGCAGATGAAAGCCACCTATTTGATGTACGATTTCAAGCCCGAGGATTTCGTGCGCTTTACGTTGCTAAAAGTAAGTCCCTCCACACTGGCCAAATACAAAGGCAAGCTTGAAAAGATCGCTATGGAGATGCAGGAAGATTCGCGCTTCGATGTTCAACACAATACGGCAACTGTGGATGCAGGAGTGTTGATGGCTTATCGCCCGTGGACATATTCCTATATGGGGGCCATCAAAAAGAAAGATTAAAATTTGTAAATTTGTTTTATCTCAATCAAACGGCAGGGATGTGGGTCCATCGTTGCCGTTCGATCCTTGGTTTGCAAAGCTGTTGGGATGAGACTCGTGCAAATTTTCATTTTTATTTTGTCGCTGGCGACATCAGTTAACGTGGCTCTGGCTGCCTATGGTCCGGGCTCAATGTTCAATCGAAAAACTACTTCAGGAAAAAATCTCTATAAGGAATTGTTAGGGCAGGGTGTGCCAGATGAACCTTTGAATCTTCTGTTCAGAATGTTTGACTACAATGCGGGACGAATTCCCAATACTAAATCGGCAGTGATCGTGGATTACTCCCTTCCTTCGACGCAAAAACGGCTGTTATTTTTAAAGTTTGATACGGGTGTTGTTGATAGAGCTTATGTCTCCCACGGTGTTAATTCTGGCGTGCTCGAGTCCCGCAGCTTTTCCAATATGATAGATTCCTGGAAAAGTTCCCTGGGATTTTATTTTGCCAAAGGCACGTACAACAGCTGGAAGAATGGCCCTTCATTAAAGTTGGAAGGCATTGATCGATCCAACAACAACGCCAAAGACCGATTGATTGTTTTGCATGGTGCAAAGTATGTCAGTGATGACTTTATTCTGCGCAATGGACGCTTGGGGTGGAGTCAGGGCTGTTTTGCAGTTCAGCCTGAAGTATTGCAGCCGATCTTAAGTGCTTTGCAGGGTGGTAGTTTGATTTTGTCTTACCACAAAGACTTGTGGCGCGATGCCAGGGAGTATCCAAGTGAGCAGGAACTGGTTGGCAATGAAGTGGTGCCACCGAACGTTAACACGCGAATAACACCGGAAGAGCAAGTGGAGCCTGAGCCACCACCGGGGCCGCCGGCTCCCACTCCGCCGGAAGAAGGCGGAATTCAATGGGTGGATCTATTGGGGCTCAAGACTCCGAGCACAGCCTTCGACGAAGAAATGTAGTTTCTTTTGGATTTCTTCGATCGAAATGCCCATTAGAATTTTATCGAAGAACATCGCTCCATGAAAATAGGTATTAAAAATTTCAATCATCTGCTCAACATCGGCCTCTTTATGCAGTCGGCCTTTGTTCTGCAATTCCTTTAGTCGAGAGATGACTTGGGGTACGAAATTTTTTGTTGGAGCAATCTCGCGAATGCGTTTCAAAAACTTTGCATCTACAAGACATTGGCCCAGAACGATTTTGAAAAACTCCTCGTCCTTTTGGCAATGTTGTTGGAACATATAGTCCACTAATGCCCGCAGTTCTTCGGACACTGTGGGTAGAGGTGCATAGGGAAGCTCCACCGTTTGATGGTCTTTAAGATGGTTTTCAATCAGAGCCAGCAACAAGCCCATTTTGCCGTCAAAATAGCGGCCAATAAGTGATTCGTTGATTTTGGCTTTATCAGCGATCATGCGGGTAGTGGCACCCTTAAAACCATGTTTGGAAAAGATGTCTTCAGCGGCCTGAAGCAGGCGTTCTTCAGATGCGGATCGGTCTCGTTTTTTTGACTTAGTTCGAGATGCAGTCTCTTTTTGGACTGCATTTTTCGATTTAAGTTGAGTTTCGTTTCCCATTTTGAACTCCTAAACATTTTTCCTTAACTAAGTTAAGATGCCGAAAGTACTAGACAATAGTAAATATATCACGAAAGTTAACTATTCACAAGTAAGTAATTGCTTGAGTACTTCGAGGAAATGCCGTAATTATATGTATGTAAGCAAGTGATTACTTGTGGTGATTGTTTGTAAAGGTTTAGTAGGAGTAACCCCATGAAGAAGTCGGGTCAGAATAGTGAAAGTTGTTTCGTGCTAAGAGCAGCGTTGGCTTTTGCGTTTATCGCAGTGGCAGCAACAGAAGCTCAAGGTATCAGTTTGAACCAATATATAGAGCAGGTTAAAACTGACAGTAATAGTTATAAAGGATCAACGACTCAGGCAGAGGGTTCGAATCTTGAGGCGCGTGAAGCGGACTTGATTTTTACTCCAAAACTTTTTGCAGAATTCAATACAGGATCTGACGGTAAACCAAGTCAGCCAAAGATGTATGACCGTGTTCACACGGATACTTATAGTTTGGGCGTCAGTCAGCAATTTGATTTCGGTTTGCAGGGACGCCTTCTATATAAGGCGACTCGCACTGAGTTTGATAATGCGGGAAACGCATTCACCATGAGTAAATATTGGGATGCAGTTCCGCAGCTGGAATTGTCGTTGCCGGTTTGGGGTAATGGCTTCGGTCGTACCGCTCGTGCAAACGAGGTTTTGGTCCGTCAGGGCAATTATGCAGAACAATATCAATCTTCTTATCAGTCGACAGCTTATCTGGCTCAGGCCGAAGCAGCCTATTGGAAATTGTCAGCGTGGGGCGATGTCGTAAGAATTCAGGAAACAGCTTCCAAGTCTGCGAATGAAATTCTGAACTATGTTGAGCGCAAAAGAAAAATGAACCTGGGCGAAAATGCAGACGTGGTTCAAGCTCGTGCATTGGTGGAAGCACGTGGTCTGGAATTGCAAATTGCCAGAAATGAACAACGTGAATCGCTAAGAAACTTCAACCGCTTCCTTAATAGACCGGCAACGGCACCTGTCGACAATCTGGAACCAGTTCCTTATGCCGAGCTGGAAAAGATCACAGTGCCTCAGGCGCGCCCGGGCGAACGTTATGATGTGAAAGCCACTCAGGCTCAATTGCAAACTGCCAAAGCGAATGCGGTGATTGCCAAAGAGCGCAATCGTCCAACTTTGGATATTTATTCAACATACGCCTTGAATGGTCGTGATGACTCCTATTCTGAAGCGATGAAGAATGCCGGTTATACAGATACCGACACTGGCTACGTGGGTCTACGCTTTAATATGCCTTTGAACATTGGAGCTGCTAACGATGCCAAGTCGGGTGCGGATAAATCAGTGAGAGCTGCAGAGTACAACCGTGAATACGCATTGTATTCTCAAGAGCAGGACTGGATCAATTTGACTCAGAATATTGCCGATGCCCGCGATAACCTGGTTTTATTGGGTAGAATTGAAAAAGCCCAAAAGACAAAATTGGATGTTGAAAACACACGTCTTCGTCAGGGACGTACAACGACTTATCAAGTCTTGTTGTTTGAACAGGATTATTCCGGAGCAGCACTTAGCCGTGTAAAATCAGCGGCAAATATCCTGGCGCTACAAACTCAAATCAAACTTTACCAAGCCTCTCCTGAGGAAGGGAAATAGTCATGAGCTTACCTAAACTATCCATTAACAGACCGATTTTTATCACCTGTGTGACTATCGCGATCGTGATCGTCGGGTGGGCAGGCTATAAATCCATGCCAGTGGATTTGTTTCCTGACGTTTCTATTCCGGTTGTGACCGTACAAACGGTTTACGCGGGTGCCGGTCCTTCAGAGATTGAAACCTTGGTTTCACGTCCTCTTGAAGACGAGATCAGTACTATTTCCGGTATCAAGCGTATGACTTCCAAATCCATGGAAGGTGTGTCGCAGGTTATCGTAGAGTTTAATTCCGATGTGGATGTTAAGTATGCGGAACAACAGATCCGTGACAAAGTGAACATCGCAAAACCCAAACTTCCTGATGAAGCGGATGACTCGGTCATTAAAAAGTTTGACCCGTCTGATACGCCGATCATGATGCTGGCACTGGTAGCCAAAGGCGATATCGGTTCAGCAGAACTTTACGATATTGCGGATGACGTGATTTCCCCCCGCTTTGAGCAGGTGAATAACGTTGGTGCCATTGATATCCTGGGTGGTCGTAAAAGAGAAATTCACGTAAATCTGGATCGCAAAAAACTAAAAAATCGCGAGATCTCCGTGTCTCAGGTTGCTGCACAGGTTGGAGCCATGGGGGAAAATATTCCTTCAGGTAAAGTCAATCAGGGCGGTATGGAGCTGACTTTCCGTGGTTTGGGTGAGTTCCGCAATACGCAGGATGTGGCTGACACTCTTGTGAATCTTTACGGGAATGAAGTTCCCACACGTGTTTCAGATTTGGGTACTGTGAAAGATACTTTAGAGGATGAAAAATCCCGTGCTTTCCTGAATAACGAAAAAGCGATTTTCTTGCAGGTTTACCGTCAATCCGGTTCCAACACTGTGAAAGTAGCTGACGATATTATTAAGCAAATGAATGCCATGGGACCTGAGCTTGAAAAATTGCCGGGCAACCTTGAGCTAAAAATGGTTACGAACGCGTCTCAAAAGATCAAAGACAATCTTTACGACGTGAATGAAACCATCCTGATCGCGATCCTGTTGACAGTGATCACGGTGTTCTTCTTCCTGGGAAGTCCGCGCACTACATTGATCACAGCAGTTTCATTGCCAGTATCATTGATTGGTTCCTTCATGTTGATGAAACTTGCAGGATTCTCTTTGAACATCGTATCCATGCTGGCATTGACGTTAGCCGTGGGTCTTCTGGTGGATGACGCCATCGTCGTCGTGGAAAATATTTATCGACGTATGCAGCTGGGTGAAAACTCTCTGGTGGCGGCGGAAAAAGGGACTGTCGAGATTCAGATGGCGGTTATGGCCATCTCCCTGGTGGTTATCGCCGTATTCCTTCCAGTGGGAACGATGTCTGGTACGATCGGTCAGTTCCTGAAACAGTTTGGTTTCACGATTGTTTTTGCGATGATCATTTCCTGGTTTGTCGCGATGACAATCATCCCGATGTTGACGGCCTACTTTGCAGGTGAAGGACATGGCGGCCATGGTGTCGGTCATGACCATAAGCCGACGTCTTTGTATGACAAAACTTTGGGTCGCATGGTTCGTGGTTTCGACCGCTTCCAGGCGATGCTCGAAAAGTACTACGAGAAACTTCTTAAAGTGACTTTGCGTTTCCCGATCACCACGATTGTGGCGACCTTGCTGGTTTTCGCATTGTCCATCTTTACCGCGACAAAAGTTCCGGGCGGATTCGTACCGGATGATGATGCCGGGGAGTTGAGTGTCACTCTGGAGATGGCTCCGGGTACAAGTTTGGATGGTATGCAGGTTGAAGCAGACAAAGTGGATGCTCTTCTGCGTGCGAATCCTGCGATCGAGTTCACAACTAAAATTATCGGTAACATTTATGGTGAGCCGAATAAAGCGACCTTTTACGTAAGAATGAAAAACGAAAAAGGAAGAATGAAAACAGAACTTTTCCGTGATGAACTTCGTAAAGAATTGGCTCAGTTCAAGGATGCCAACCCGGTCGTAAAAAAATACGATGCGACGGGTGGTATGGCTCAACAGCCAGTGGTTCTGAATATCATGTCTCCGGATCCAAAAGACCTGGAGTCTTCTGCGACGAAACTGATTGCGGCATTGAAAGCGGATTCTCGTTTCAAGGACGTCGATTCGAATTACCGTCCTGGTAAACCCGAGTTGCAAGTTCAGTTGAAACCGGGAGCAGCGAAAGCTTACGGTATTAATACGACGACTATGGGTGGTGAATTGCGTGCTCAAGTCGAAGGTATGACGCCAGCTAAGTTCCGTGAAAAAGGCCGTGAGTACGAAGTGCGTGTGCGCTTGCAGGATGACCAGCGTGACCTTAAGCAAAACTTCGATCAGGTCTTCGTTCCGAATATCAATCGCAAGCTGGTTCGTTTGAAAGACGTTGCCAACGGTGAACTGACGTCGGGTCCGGCATCAATCGATCGTATGAATCGTGCTCGTTATATCCAGATCAGCTCGGCATTAGCTCCGGGAGTGGGTTTGTCCACGGCTATTGCAGACGTTATGAAAATGACTCAAGAGGGTGACACCAAATTCCCGGCAAGTGTTCGTCTGAATCTTGGTGGTGAGGCGGAAAACTCTGCGGATCTGGCATCTTCAGCAGGCTTGGCATTGTTGTTCGCAGTTCTTTTCATCTATCTGATTCTGGCTTCCTTGTATGAGTCATTCATCACTCCAGTGACGATCATGGTGGCCTTGCCATTGGCTCTGAGTGGTGCGTTCCTGGCATTGTTCTTGGCGAATCAAATGATGTCGTTGTTTGCGATATTTGGATTCTTCATGCTCTTAGGGGTTGCCGGTAAGAATGGTATCCTGCTTGTGGATACGACCAATCAACTGATGGCCGAGGGAAAATCCAGAGCGGATGCCCTGGTGCAAGCGGGTAAAACACGTCTTCGTCCAATCTTGATGACATCGTTTGCCTTAATTGCGGGTGTTATCCCTGTGGCAATCGGCATGAATCCAGCTTCAAGAACACGTACAGCAATGGGTTTCGCGATTATCGGTGGTATGATTTCATCGACAATTTTAACCCTCATTGTGGTGCCAGCGGTATTCACCTATGTGGATCGCTTCAGAGTATGGGCAAATAAACTTGGCAGCAAATTGACTTCTGCCCAGAAAGACGAACCGATTATAGATGATGCCACGGCTGGCGCCCCACGAGAAAGTGGAGTCAGCGACTATGCCGTTACATCACCCGAAAAGTAATAATAAGAAAATAGTGATAGTTATTGGTGGAGGTTTCGCGGGGCTTAATGCCGCGAAATCTCTGGCCAACAAAGAAAAAGTTCACGTCATCCTGATTGATCAGCGCAATCATCATCTGTTTCAACCACTCTTGTATCAGGTTGCCACTGCCGGTTTAAATCCTTCCGATATCGCTGTTCCCATCCGGGCGGAATTCTCTGGAACTGATAACGTTGAAGTTCACATGGGTCGTGTTGATAGTGTGAATCTTGAGCGGAAGACCGTGTCATCGCAAGATCATGAGATTTATTTTGATTATCTGATTGTCGCCACCGGTGCGCAGCACAGTTATTTCGGAAATCCCGAGTGGGAAGACTATGCGCCCGGATTGAAAACGGTTGAGCAGGCCACAGAAATTCGCAGAAGAATTTTGCAGGCATTTGAAGATGCAGAGAATGAGCCGGACGTGGAGAAACAGAAGGCGCTGCTGAATTTCGTCATCGTCGGAGCGGGGCCCACCGGAGTGGAACTTGCCGGAGCTATTGCAGATATCGCGCGCACGGTGCTGATAAAGGATTTCAATCACATCAACCCGGCCGATGCGCGCGTGTTATTGGTGGAAGCAGGAACTAAAATTTTATCTTCCTTCAATGATGATCTGTGCAAGCGCGCCATGCGTGATTTGCACGAGATGGGCGTTGAAGTGAGGATTTCCTCACGTGTTGAAAATATAAATGAAAACGGATTGATAATCGCCGGTGAGTTTATACCCTCGCGTTCTGTTTTTTGGGCTGCAGGAGTGCAGGCTTCTCGAATGAAATTCATTCCCGAAGTCGCAAAGGATCGCGCTGGTAGAGTTATTGTTCAAAAAGATTTTTCAATTGAGAATTTTCAGCACACATTTGTTATTGGAGACATGGCTCACTTTGAAATTTCTCCTGGAAAATTTCTTCCAGGCTTAGCACCTGCGGCTATGCAAGCTGGCAAATTTGTTGGTAATATGGTACTACAAAGTATCGAAGGGCAAGTCCGAAGCTCCTTCAAATATTTGGATAAGGGCCAGATGGCCACTATCGGAAAGCGCAGAGCAATCGCCGAATATGGCTCCTTAAGAATGAAAGGAGTCGTTGCATGGCTGGCCTGGTTATTCGTTCATGTTCTTTACCTGATCGGATTCAGAAACAGATTGTCTGTAATCACAGAGTGGACTTGGAGTTATATTTTCTCCAAGCGCGGCTCGCGATTGATTACGTCGCGTGATTGGAAACAGAAAAACTAACAGAAACCTGACAAACAGATTTTTGTAAAATGATTTTATTAAGAAGAAAATAACTACCCAGAGGAGATAAAATGGCGAAATTATTTATTCAGGACTTGCCGACAGAACAAGAGATCAAGGCATCCGTAGAGAACCTGCACCCAGATGAGGTGGATTCAGGTGTTCTTCATGCAAATCTTCTTTTCATGAAAGTTGCAAACGAACTGGACAATCACTTTGAAAACATTCTGTCCAGGTACAGCCTTTCTACTGGAAGATTTACTCTCCTTTATATGTTGAGAAATAATCCAGAGGGTTTAAGCCCTTCAGCATTGGCTTCCATGGCTGGAGTTACTCAAGCGACTATTTCGGGTTTGCTGAACAACATGGAAAAGAACGAATTGATCCTGCGCGAGACGCACGTGAAAGACGGTCGTTCCTTCGTGATCAAGCTGACTGAAAAAGGTAACACCACTTTGAAAGAGATCTTTCCTCAGTGGTATCCCAGCGTAAAAAGTTTCTGGGATCAGCAATTCAGCAAAGAGCAAATGTTGGCTTTCAAAGCCACGCTGGAAGAAATGATCAAAAAAACAGAAATCCTGGGGACTGAAGGTTAGTCCAAGTTGCAGGGCCCCTGATGGGAAACAAGGGGCCTTGTTGCAATCTGACACTTTTAGCGATGCGCATTTATTTTCAATTAGAATGAAGCAAAGACTTAAATTCTAATTTGGAGGTAGTTATGGCATCGAATCCTTTGCAAGACAGCGATACCGCGAAATGCATCAAAGCATGTATGAGTTGCACGAAAGCGTGCATGGAAGCTCTACATTACCTGCTACAGCAGGGTGTCTCGGGAAAACAAGTTTCAATTCTACAAATGTGCGCGGAAGCCTGTCAGCTCTCCTCCAAAATGATGCTTGCTGATTTGGAGTTTCACCATCAGGCGTGTGAGCTTTCTTTTGAGCTTTCCACGGCCTCCGCGGCTATTTGTGCCTCTTACGATGATCCTTTGATGGTTCGTTGTGCTGAGGCATGTCGTCATTGTTCTGAAACCTGCCGTGGTATGGCGGGCATGACAGTGCGAATGCAGGGGACCGCCAAGGACTTGCGCAGCTCCCTGCCTTCAACACGTCTATAGCGGAATAAAATCTTCAATCACACCGGCTTTTACCAGTGTTTTGAAAAGTCGTGTGTTGTCTTCTGCCGATACTGATTGCGAAAAATCCAGAAGGGCCTCGGAAATACTTTGGCCTTGCTGCAATTTTAAAATCACTTCGGCATGAATGGGATCAATGGGCTCAACCATTACGGCGTCATTCTTTTTGTAAATCAAAAGACTCTGTGGTTGGCTCCAGTTGATTTCTTCATAGACGTAAGCAGGCTCTTTGCGTCTATTCCACAACTCCAGAACAGAATGCATGCTTTGGTGAATACGCATAGCTTCGACAAACCCCAGTCGAAAATTCGCAGTATGCAGCTGCTCCATAATAGTTTCTGCAGGCAGCGGATTGGGGGAGGCCGCACTTTGAACTTCCTTGATCATCCACTCGAAGCGCGCCAGATCTGAAAGAAACGGAATGCCACGGGTGCGGGCTGTGTTGTTCAGATACTCACTGAAGGTTGAACCATAGTCCGACAGATGAAAATTCACCGAGGGCTGGGACTCGATGTATCTGACGCAAAGATCATGAAACAAATCCCTTCCCAGAACCCAGGCCACGGCTTCATAGGTTTTCCCCAGGGAGCCACCAAGTTTGGAGTGATATATATCATGATAGATCTCAAATCCCTGATCCAAAGAGATATTGCCCACCGGTCGCAAGTCACGAATGGACTGAGCATCGGCTTCACCATCAAGAACATTTTTTTTAAACAAATGCAGTGCTTCGTTGATTGTCATTAGAGCTCTCCAAAATGAATGAAGCTTTGATTACTTCCATTTCCAGTTCATTAAAGTCAGGAACATTTTTGATTCTTTCAACAGCAATTGGCAGATGACGAATCATCGGAGCCAATTGTTGAAACAGTCCCCAGATCGGCGTCGTGATCGCCGTGGCCTTCTTGTCAAGCCAATGTGATTCCGTTTCAGTAGGTCCTGAAAGATGCACTTGTTTCACCTGGTTCATAGGTACCTGTTTCAGGTAGGTTCTTGGGCAGAATCCGTGATTAATGGAATTTACAAATAAGGCGCTTAGATCCAGGACAATGCCACATCCCGTACGACGGGCGAGCTCACTGATAAATTCAATCTCACTCATGTCGCTATCTGCAAAGTTCACATAGGTTGCGATGTTTTCCAGAGTTACAGAATGCTTCAGGTGGTTTTGTACGATGTCGATATTAGTACTTACAACCTGCAGGCTTTCTTCATTGAAAGGCATTGGAAAAAGGCCGTGCATGTTGTGAGCATGGCTTCCGCTCCAGCTTATGTGATCAGAAACCAAAAAGGGTTCAATGTTTTCAATCAGGTTTCGCAAGGATCGCAAATATCGCAGATCAGGTCCTTCGGGATTTCCGATATTAAGATAAGTGCCATGCAGGGCGATGGGATAGTCATGGCGAAGTTTTTTCAGCACTTCAAGCGCATGGCTCTGTGATGAAAGATATTCTTCTGTGGTGGCTTCCAGCCACGCCACATCGGTGTGTGGCTGTGACTGAAGGTAGGCAAAGTGAGAATTGTGCAGGGACATTCCCACCTTGTAGTTTGACGGTGAGTACCTCATTTTGCCTTCCCGGCCAGGAGAGCTTCGCCTTGGATTTCCACTTCAACAGTGTCACCGACTAAAACTCCACCGGTTTCCATGGCCTTGTTCCAAACCAGCCCGAAATCTTTGCGGTTCAGTTTGGTTTCAATTGCAAAACCCACACGGCGTTTGCCCTGAGGATCTGTAACGGCACCATTGTAATCAACATCCACAGCCACCTCCTTGGTGACTCCGTGAATGGTCAGCTTGGCCTGTACTTTTTCAGGTTTTGAGTTTTCATAATCTGTTTTTGTAGACTTAAAATCAATGGTCGGAAATTTTGCAACATCCAGGAAGTCCGGGCTTTTCAGATGCTTGTCGCGATCACTTTGATTGGTGTTGATGGAGGCAGCCTGAATTTTCACCGCCACATTGTCCAACTTTTGGGATTTTTCATCAAAATCAAAAGTGCCTTCGAATTTATCGAAGCGGCCTTTCACTTTGGCGATCATCATATGCTGAACTTTGAAGGTAATTGTGGTGTGAGCAGGGTCGATGGTGAATTTTTCGGCCCAGGCTGGTGCTGCAAGAAAAGTTGAAATCAAAAGCGTCGTCGCGGTTTTTTGAATGTTCACAGAGTCCTCACTTGTATTTGGGTTTGTTCTTAAAAGGTTCATCGTTTAAGAACTCCAAATCGGAGGCAAATTACTTATCAGAAAGCGTGTGGGAAGCTGTTGAATGACAGCGTGAAAAACAGAATAAAAAAAGGGAGCCGAAGTGGCTCCCTTTTTAACTTTAGCATTTTTAAAAAATTAGAATTTCAAAAGTGCGCCAACATCCAACTTACCATTAGATGTTACTTTGCCGTTCAAAGCTGGAATTGGTTTCGCTGAACCCAGGATCGCAGCTTTAACATCCTGCCATGATTTTTCAGGGTGTGCAGACCAGTAAAGTGCTGCCGCACCTGCAACGTGTGGAGTCGCCATTGAAGTGCCATCCCAAGTTGCTTTGAAACCTATTTTGTCGATTACAACATCAGAGTAGTTGCTAAACACAGTCGTAGAGTAAACCACCACGCCTGGAGCACCGATATCAACTGAGCGATTACCCCAGTTGGAGAATGAACCCAATTGGTCTTTCACGTCGATAGCTGCCACAGAGATAATAATGTCGTGTGAGTAGCTTGCTGGGTAAGCTGGAGCGGCATCGTTGTCGTTATCGTAACCAACACCTTTGTGACCATTACCAGCGGCCGCGATAAACAACACGCCTCTGTCCTGTGCGTACTGAACCGCATCGCGAAGGGCTTTGTTTTCTGCGCCTGAATTTGGATCTTCACCTTCCGAGCCCCAGGAGTTGCTCATGATTTTTGCGCCGTTATCAACCGCATACTTGATCGCTTTGATCGCGTCTGCCGTTGTGCCGCCGCCTTTTTCAGAGATAAAACGCAAAGACATGATTTTCACGTTTGGAGCAACACCAGCAACACCTTTGCCGTTGTCACCACGAGCGGCAACGTTACCTGCGCAGTGTGTGCCGTGGCCTGGATTTCCGCCTTTGAACAAGATATCCAATGGCTCCATGGAAAGGTCATAAGGTTTGTTGTCATTGGAAACAAAGTCCCAGCCCACAACGTCATCGATGTAGCCGTTGCCATCATCATCAACGCCATTGTTTGGAATTTCTTTTGGATTTCTCCATAGATTTGGCAATAGATCTTCGTGAGTGTAATCAACGCCGGTGTCGATCACTGCGACAACCATTTCTGGATTGCCCTTGGTCACTTTCCAAGCTTCCACCACGCCAATGTTGTTCATGCCCCATTGTTTGTTAAACAGCGGGTCTGCTCCTGAAGTAGATTGCGGAGCGTCAGGAACTTCTGGATTGTCTTTGATTGCCAAAGCTTGTGGCTGTGGGTTGCGACGCAACATTTTTGCCAAAGCGGCGCGGCGCAATGGATCCTGGATCTGATAGCTTTCCAACAGGCGGATTGGGTAGTTGGGCTGCACATATTCAATTGCAGGATTTTTCATCAAAGAGAACAGGCTCATTGATTTGGGAGCGCGCACGCGAACCAGGTTTTCAGTGATTTTTTCGGTTTTTGCGCCGAAAAGTTCGACGTTGTCGTAACCAGGTGCCAGTTTAATAAGCAAATCCTGGGTTTTGTGCTGAGCTTGTGCGCCCATCGCGAATGCAAGAACGGCAGTCGCTGTGAGCGTGGCCAATTTCTTCATGAAAACTCCTTTCAAAACAATCCTTGTTATGTGGTTGAGCAGTGAATAGCTTTTCAGTTTCTCGACTGATTTTGGGTCCGAAAGTTGAGTTTGTTGTCTGGCGAGAGGATAATCAATTTCATTTGCGTATCCCCATGATTTTGTTGAGGCGCGTTGAAGATCGCCAGTCACGGGACTACAATGAGTATCTAGTTGTCAGGATTAAGGTTTTTCGTTAGTTACTTAATGATAGCTAATTGAAATTGCAGAGGTGTATTTATGCACAAAGATCAAGTGCAGAGTTCCGCCCTCGGAACTCAAGCAGCAGACGATATGTCGCGCGATATTGCGTTCACTAGTAAGCTCGATCACATCGTAGCTTGGGGGCGCAAAAATTCGTTGTGGCCAATGCCTTATGGTACTGCTTGTTGCGGTATCGAATTCATGTCGGTGATGGGACCGAAGTATGACCTTGCCCGTTTCGGTGCAGAGGTTGCGCGCTTCTCTCCTCGTCAGGCCGATCTTCTGGTAGTTGCGGGTACGATTACGGAAAAAATGGCGCCAGTCATTGTTCGTATCTACCAACAAATGCTTGAGCCAAAATACGTAATCGCCATGGGTGCATGTGCAAGTTCTGGTGGTTTCTATCGTGCGTACCACGTTCTTCAGGGCGTTGATAAAGTGATCCCTGTCGATGTGTACATCCCGGGCTGTCCTCCAACACCAGAGGCGGTTATGGACGGTATTATGGCTTTGCAAAAAATGATCGGTGATCACACACCTCGTCCTTGGAAGGACAACTGGAAGAGCCCATATGAGCAAGCTTGATTCAATTAAACAAAACCTCGCGGGACGCTTTAACGTAGCGAACTTCAAATTCTCCAACTCTGTTGGTGATGATGTTATAGAAGTGCCTAAGGAAGACGTTCCAAGTTTGATGATGTACCTGCGTGAGTCCGGCATGTTCGACTTCCTGATGGATGTCTGCGGTGTCGATTATCCTACACGCGAAAAACGTTTCGACGTTGTGTACAACCTTTTCTCTTCAAAAGATAACACGCGTCTTCGCGTAAAAACTCAAGTCGGCGAAGGCGAGTCTGTTGGTACTGCAATTCCAGCTTACCGTGGTGCTGACTGGTTTGAACGTGAAGCTTACGACATGTTCGGTATCAAGTTCGAGGGTCACCCTAACTTGCGCCGTATTTTGACTCACCACCAGTTCGTGGGTCATCCACTTCGCAAAGACTACGAAGCGGATCACCAACAATCCTGTACGGCTTCTATGCCCATCCATTTCAACAACGAGCCGGGTTCACCTGGTGATGTATTGAATGACAAGTATGTTCCATTGAACATCGGTCCAGCCCATACAGCAATGCACGGAACACTTCGTGTGATGGCTGAGATGGACGGGGAGACGATCGTTCGTTGTAACAACGAAATCGGTTACCTTCACCGCTGCTTTGAAAAAATGGCAGAGACTCATCCGTACAATCAAGTGATCCCGTACACGGATCGTTTGAACTACTGTTCTGCTCCGATGAACAATATCGGTTACTGCAAAACGGTTGAGCGCTTGCTGGGTGTGGAAATTCCACCTAAAGCGCAAGCGATGCGTATCATTCTTGCCGAACTTTCCCGTGTTATCGACCATACGATTGCAATCGGTACTGGTGCGATGGACTTGGGAGCTTTGACTTCCTTCTTCTATATGTTCGGGTTGCGTGAACAAGTTTATACTTTGTTCGAAAAACTGTGCGGTGCTCGCTTGACGGTGTCTATGACTCGCGTGGGTGGTATGGCTCAGGACGCTCCTGAAGGTTGGTTCGACGAAGTGTTGGCTCTTTGTAAAGAGCTTCGCCGTGGAACTGATGAAATGGCCGGCATGGTTGTCGACAATAAAATCTTCATCCAGCGTACTCGTGGCGTTTGTGCAGTTTCTGCAGCTGACGCGATTCAGTGGGGCTACACAGGACCATTGCTTCGCGCTTCGGGTGTGAACCTGGATTTGCGTAAAGCCACTCCATATTATGGATATGATCAGCTGGATTTCGATATCCCGGTTGGTACTTCTGGTGACATCTATGATCGTTACCTGGTTCGTTTCGAAGAAATGCGCCAGTCCATCCGTATCATCGAACAAGTTTGTAAAAACGTACCAGCGGGTGATTACACGATCCGCGATAAAGGTATCGTTCTTCCAGAGAAAAAAGACGTTTACGGAAACATCGAAGGTCTGATGAATCACTTCATGCTTGTGATCAAGGGTCTTCGTCCGCCGGTGGGTGAAGTTTACGACGCGACAGAGGCAGCCAACGGTGAGTTGGGCTTCCATCTGGTCAGCGACGGTTCTGCGAATCCATACCGTTTGAAAGTTCGTCCACCATGCTTTGCGATCTATCAGTCTTTCCCGACTGTGGTAAAAGGCGCGATGTTGGCCGATGCAATCGCAACTGTAGCTTCGATGAATCTGATCGCGGGAGAGTTGGACCGCTAGGTCCAATTCGGAGGAAATATAAATGTTTAAACTTTCTGAACAAGGCTTGGCTAACGTAAAAAAAGAACTTGCTCGCTACGAGGCGAAAGAGTCTGCGATTATTCCAAGTCTTTATATTGCTCAAAAAGAAAATAGCGGCTTCATCACGCCGGACATTATCCGTCACTTGTCTCAAGTGATGGACATTCCTGAAGCGCGTATCAATGAAGTTTTCAAATTCTATACAATGTTCAACCAAAAACCGGTGGGTAAATACCACGTTCAGGTTTGCACGAACATTTCCTGTGCTCTTGAAGGTGGTCGTGAGATGGCTCACCACATCTGCAAAGAGTTGGGCGTGAAATACAATGAAGTTTCTGCTGATGGCCGCTTCACAGTATCCAAGGTCGAGTGCCTGGGTTCATGCGGAACAGCGCCAATGATGCAAGTGAACGACACTTATCACGAGAAGCTGACTCCTGAGTCAGCGATGAACTTGTTGAGAGGTATGAGATAATGGCTGAGATTAAAGTTCTATCCGAGCACTATCATTTGCCGGAATACCAAACTCTTGCTGGTTACAAAGCTAAAGGCGGTTATGAAACTTTGCCTAAAGCTTTCAAAATGCAACCGCAACAGATTATCGATGAAGTCAAAGCTTCCGGTCTTCGTGGTCGCGGTGGTGCGGGTTTCCCGACTGGTATGAAATGGGGTTTCCTTCCTAAGAATGGCGAACCTCGTTACTTGCTGTGCAACGCCGATGAAGGCGAGCCAGGAACATTCAAAGACCGTATGATGATGGAGCGTGCTCCACATCAATTGATCGAGGGCATGATTATCTCTGCTTTCGCAATCGGTTCCCATAAAGGTTATATCTACGTTCGTGGTGAATACGTTTACCCGATCGACGTTTTGAATAAAGCGATCAAAGAAGCTTACGATGCAGGTCTTCTTGGTAAAAACATCCTGGGTTCAGGTTTCGACTTTGACCTTGATGTGTACCGTGGTGCCGGCGCATATATCTGCGGTGAAGAGACGGGCATGATTTCCTCTTTGGAAGGTCTGAAAGGCCAGCCAAAATTGAAACCTCCATTCCCGGCGGTTCAGGGTTACTTGCGTAAACCTACAATCGTGAACAACGTGGAAACTTTGGCCGCTGTGACTTATATCATTAAGGACGGCGCTCAAACTTATCGCAAACACGGCACCGAAAAATCTGCTGGAACTAAATTGTTCTCTGTATCCGGTAACGTTGTTAAGCCTGGCAACTACGAAGTACCACTGGGTTACCCTTTGATTGATCTGATCAACAAAGAGTGCGGCGGTATGAAGCCAGGCCGTAAATTGAAAGCGATCATTCCGGGCGGTTCATCTGCTCCGGTTTTGACAGCTGAAGAGTGTGGCAAAGCAAATCTAGATTACGAATCACTTGCGGGATTGGGCACAATGCTTGGTTCTGGTGCGGTGATCGTGATGGATGACTCTCAATGTATGGTTGATATGTTGGGTGTTTTGACTCACTTCTACGCTCACGAATCATGTGGTCAGTGTACTCCATGCCGTGAAGGTACGGGTTGGTTGGATAAGATCCTTCACTCGATCCTTGAGGGCCGTGGCCGTCTTCAGGATATCGATTTGTTGATCAAAGTTGCTGACAACATGAAAGGTAAAACAATCTGCGCTCTTTCAGACGCTGCTGCTTTGCCGGTTCTAAGCTTCGTAACTAAATTTAGAGATGAATTTGAATTCTATGTCCGTGAAGGACGTTCGAAAGTAAAAGGAACGACATATGCCGAAATGCACCATTAATGGCAAAGAAGTCGAAGTAAAAGAAGGCACGTCGATCATCGAAGCGATGCAAGTGTCGGGCGATCGTATCGCTCACTATTGCTGGCATCCAGGGTTGAGCGTTGCTGGTGTTTGTCGTCTTTGTGTTGTGGAGATCGAAGGAAATCCACGCGTTCAGATCGCATGTAACACCATGGTTACTGAAGGTATGAAGATCAATAACACGTCTGAAAAAGTTAAAGACACTGTTAAGTGGGGGCTGGACTTCCATTTGATCAACCATCCTTTGGATTGTCCTATTTGTGACCAGGCCGGTGAGTGCGGATTGCAAGACCAATACATGGAGTACGGTAAGTACGATCCAGAAATGGCCGAAGCAAAAGTTAAGAAGCACAAAGTTGTGGATTTGGGACCGACAGTGGTTCTGGATTCAGAACGTTGTATCCTGTGCTCTCGCTGTGTTCGTTTCACGGAAGAAGTTTCCAAAACTAACGAGTTGGGTCTGTTCAACCGTGGTGACCGTACAGAAATCGGTACTCATGATGGCATGCCTTTGGACAATAATTACTCATTGAATACGGTTGATATCTGCCCGGTGGGTGCATTGACTTCCAAAGACTTCCGTTTCCGTCAGCGCGTTTGGTATCTAAAAGACGGCAACAGCGTATGTAACGGTTGCTCTACCGGTTGTAACATCAAGGTGTACTACAATAAGGAAGGTCTTTTCCGTATCAAGCCAGTTTACAATGAACAAGTGAACGGTCACTGGATGTGTGACAGCGGTCGCAATGCCTATAAGTTTGTGAATCGTGAGGCTCGCCTTCTTAAGGGTGTGGCTCGTGGCTCAGAAATGGCGCCAGGCGCGGCAGCTAAGAGCGCAAGTGAAGTATTGAAAAACACTTCCGGCGATGCTTTGGCGTTGGTTTTGACAGCTCAGTACACTGTTGAAGAGTTTGAGGCGATCATCAAAACTTTCGTGGAAGAGTTCAAAACTAAAAAAGTATTCTTCTGGATCAACAACAAAGAAACTTTCGACAGCTTTGACGGATTGCTATCTCGCGGAGATAAAAATCCAAATACCAAAGGTCTTTTGAAAGTGATGGAAAAATACGGCATTACTGCGACTTGGACTGACTTGTCTGCGGGTCTTGCTAACGGTTCTATCAAAACAGTGGTTGTCGCGGGTCCTGAGAACCAAGTGGTATTCCCAGAATACAACGACAAATTGAAAGAACTTTCTAAAGCACAGAATTTGATCTGGATGCAAGCCGGTCAAAACGAAGCTTTGTCTGCTTTGACAGGAAACGTTTGGATTATTCCAATGAAAACGTTCGTTGAAAAAGACGGCACATTCATCAACTACTCTGGTCTTGAACAAAAGATCAAAAAAGTGACGACTGTGGTTTCTGAAGCTCTGACTTTGACGGAAGCAGCTTTGTTGTTGTCAGGAAAAAACCTGGTAATGCCAATGACAGCGCCGTTTATGCCAACGAATCAACGTCCTGACCAAGTTGAATTGGAAGCACGTAAAAAGAACGAGTTTGTTTTCAAAAGAGGTAGCCTATGAGCGTAATGCAAAATAACTCCGAAAAGTCCAAGTGGTACTTGCCGGGTGTATTGGGTGGCTTGTCTGTGACCATGAAACACATGGTAGGCAATCTTTTGAACCGCAAGAAAATGATGACTTTGAACTACCCGGAGCAAATGAATGATT
Organism: Bdellovibrio sp. HCB290; assembly: GCF_047305925.1. Lineage (GTDB taxonomy): Bacteria > Bdellovibrionota > Bdellovibrionia > Bdellovibrionales > Bdellovibrionaceae > Bdellovibrio. The sequence goes on from NZ_CP178620.1 coordinate 713,984, forward strand.
ATTCTCCGCGCTTCAAAGGTAATCACGTTTTGACAGTTAAGAAAGACGGATCTCTTCGTTGCACAGCTTGTATGTTGTGCGCGACGAACTGTCCTGCTGAATGTATCAAAATCGTTGCGGCTGAACATAACGATCCAGCTGTCGAGAAATTCCCGATCAGCTACGAAATCGATATCCTTCGTTGCGTATTCTGCGGTTTCTGTGAAGAAGCTTGCCCAGTGGACGCTATTCGTTTGGGGCCTGAGTGGCAAACTCCGGCATTGAACGGTGGTCAGTTCATCTACGACATCAACCATCTTGCTTACCGTCCAAATCTAAAAGGCGGTATCCAAACTCACGTTGATGACGAAGAAAGACACAAACAAGGGATCTAAAATCCCTTGTCGAGAATCGAGATTCAAAAAGGACTGGGGAAACCCGGTCCTTTTTTATTTCGAAATCGCAATTTCTACATCCGTAGCGGGTGTGGATATTACGGGGAAATTAGGTTTGATAGGACGTGGGTTAAGGAATCTTGGTTTTTTACTGGGATGTCGGCGGGGATGCCGGTTTTTTCGTAGAAGCTTCCATCTGTGAGTTCGTTGATTTTCATGCACAGAGTGACTTCTAAATGGCTGTTCGGAAGTCGCAGAGTGCCTGAATTTCCGAAGTGAATCATTCCAGATGTGTTTTCGCCCACCAAGACTGTGTTCGGATGTCTTTTCAAATAAAGAGCGGTCCATTCTCCACTTGAGGATGTCTCTGCATCAATCAGGACATGAACTTTTCCGGTGTATTTTGGCTGGCTGGAGTTTTTTATTGAAGGGCTGCTTTCGATGATTTCTTTTCGTGGGGCTAAGCCCTGCAAAGCAGCTGCCTTTTCTTTGAATGATGCCAGCTTTTTTTCCAACTCCAGAGGAGGAGTTAAGTTCTTTGAGGTATAACCGTTCCAGATAATCTTTGAGTAGGTATTGGCTTGAAGAGTGTAGGCCGCCGTGGATTCGCAAACGATGTCTCTGATCCAGTCAAATTCTAAGGGGCTTCCCAATAAGGTCGACATCATCTCAACGGCCTTGGAATCATCACCACCGGGATTTCCGCGCAGATCGAATATGATGTTGGGGAATGATGTTAATTTCGTGACCTCTTCCAGGAATCCGTTCCAGTGTGTTTCGCTTGATTGAGGAAACCAGGAAATTCCAACTATGGGGACGGTTTGGGAGTCGGCCTTCATATATTCTATTTTCCAAACCAGACCTTTAGAAATGTTCGAGCCAGTTGAAGCCCTACGCATACTCGCGTGATGTTTCTCGCCAAGATTTTCAGCGCCCAGTCTGACTTTCAAGTGGCCATCCGGAATATCCCAAAGTACGTCAGCCAGAATAGTGCCAAACTGCTTGCTGCTCAGACTCTGCGGAAGTTGCAGTTTTTCAAGATTGGAAATGATCTGGGACCAGTCGCTGGGAGTCATTGTCCAAACAGCAGGATAAGCATTTTCCAAAGCATAGATAAGGACCTTAATGTCTTGAATGGCCTCTTGGTGGGAGATCAAACGATCTTTGTTTGCGCCTACTTTCGGATCGAGTAAAAGATCGTACGACATGCAGTTCCTTCTATAGCTGGACAGCCATTTCGGTCAAGGAACCAAGGGGAGTATGTAAGCTTCCCACGATCCGGCAGCCTTGGAATTTATAGAAAGCTTCGAAGGCATATCCGTCTGCATAGAAAGACAAAGCGGTCCAGCCTCTGTCTCGGGCATTTGAAAGCGCATGATTCCACAGGGCCTTGCCAACGCCTTTGCTTATGTGGGTCGGTTCTACGAACAGAAAATAAAGTCTTTCTTTTTTAAGATCCGAAGAGAGCCCATAGAATCCAATAATCTGGTTATCCTTTTCCGCGACATAGACGGAGTCGGCGAGGATATCTTCGGTGAAGACTTCTAGTTCTGTGCGGTATTCGTTCAGCGCAGATTTGTCGTAGGGCCAATGGCTTTTGGATCTGAATGCCAGATCCGAAAGAATTGAAGCCTCTGTAGGTAAAGCAGAACGAATGCGCACCGTGAATTAGTTCAGTTGTTTCAGGATTTCGTCGATGCGTTCCTGAACTTCGATTTTGTCGTGGGGTTCAAGGCTGAATCGGATGGTAGTGATCCAAGCTTTTCCGTTCTCGGTGTTCTTTTCTGCTTCGGTCATGAAGTGAATGTGGTCGGCATTTAGATGAATAACTTCGTAACCGCGTGTGACTTTAACAAACTTCATGGAATCTCCCGCAAATAAAGGGCTCTTCAGCAAAGCCTCTTAAAGATACTATTTTCGGTTTGATTTAACTTCAACAATTACTGTCAGATGAAAGGATATTGCTTTACCTGGCCAAGGTGAATGGTTAATTATTTACCGATCAGACCGAACATCTATAGGAAAGGTTACTCCATGAGCACATCCCTAAATCATATCGAATTCAATACAGCAGACGGCAAAAAGGCAAAGTTGGCAGACTTCAGTGGCAATGTTTTGTTGGTAGTAAATGTGGCTTCCGAGTGCGGTTTAACTCCGCAATACGAGGGGCTTGAAAAAGTTCACCAAAAATATGAATCCAAAGGACTTCGTGTACTGGGGTTTCCGGCAAATGAATTTGGCGCTCAAGAGCCTGGATCAAACGAACAAATCCAGGAATTCTGCCGCACTCAATTTGGTGTAAAATTTCCGGTATTTGCAAAAATGGTGGTTAAAGGTGAAGGCCAGCATCCTCTTTATCAGCAACTGACTTCCTTGCAGCCAACCGCACAGCAAGTTCCAAACGGAAAGCTTAAATCTGTTTTGGAAGAGCACGGTCTGCTTTCCGGTGGCCCTTCTGATATCATGTGGAATTTTGAAAAATTCCTGATTAGCAAAGAGGGTAAAGTGATCGCACGTTTTACTCCGGAAATGACTCCGGAAGATCCTGTGATTCTTAAAGCCATCGAAATGGAACTGGCTCGCTAAGCATGTCCTGGGTTCTGCTTCATAATCCCAACTGCAGTAAATGCCGCGAGGCGATCGAGGCCCTTGGAAAAACTAAGGGCCTTGAAGTGCGAAAGTATCTGGAAAACCCACTGACAGAATCAGAGCTGCGGGATTTGATCAAAAAACTCGATACCCCGGTGTCGAGTTTGGTTCGATCCAAAGAACAGCTTTTCATCGAAGCTCCTTTTGATGTGAATGATGTTGATTCCGTGATCGTGAATTTGGCTAAAAATCCAAAACTGATGGAGCGCCCGATTTTGGTGGGTAAAGATAAAGCTACCATTGGACGTCCCCTGGAAAAAATCACAGCATTGATTTCTTCGAAATAGCGAGCAACTACAGCGGACGATCTGCAGATTTCTTTTTGTTTTCTTCAGACATCAATAAATCCGAAATCGTGTTAATCAATTCCGCAGACTGAACTGGTTTCGATATATGGATATGAAAGCCAGCCGCAAGAGCGCGTTCATGTTCTTCCGAACGAGCGTGGGCAGTCAGCGCAATGGCCCAAAGATTTTCCGTATTGGGCAAAGTGCGAATCATCTTCAGCAAAGTGTAGCCATCTATATCCGGCATACTGATATCACTTAATAAAACCTGCGGATTGAAGACCTGGAATAGATCAAAAGCTTTTTGTGCCGAATCCGCGGTGACCACATTAGCACCGGATTTTTTCAAGACCAGGCTTAGAAGATTTCTGGTGTCGACATCATCATCGACGATCATGATACGGACCTCATCCAGATGTTTGGGATGCTGTGGCTGGGTTTCCACAAAGTTTTCATAACCAAAGTGACGTTCTCTGATTCCATCTTGCATGTGCGCCGCCAATACGGGCAAACAGACCGTGAATCTTGATCCTTGATTGGTACCACCACTGGTGGCAGCGACAGTTCCGCCATGGCCTTCTACAATGTGCCGAACGATGGCAAGCCCCAGGCCCAGGCCGCCATAACGTCTTGTGGTGGAGGCGTCCTCCTGGCGGAATCGTTCAAATACATAGGGAAGGAAATGGGGATCAATGCCTTTGCCGTTGTCGATCACATCGATTTGCACGCGTGATTCGACGTTTGAAAGCTTCACCGTGATGTTGCCACCTTTAGGCGTGAATTTGATGGCGTTGGAAAGTAAATTCCAAAGCACTTGCTGCAATCGCTCTGGATCTCCGCCCACGGCTTTGACCCTCTCTGGTCCCTCCACGCGAACGTTTATATTTTTGGACTTTGCAGCGATTTGCACGCTTTCATAAGCTGCCTCGACGACGGATTCAATTTCGATGGGTTTAACATGCAGTTGCAGTTTGCCGGAAATAATTCGCGAGACGTCCAGCAGGTCGCTGATAATTTGCACTTGGATTTGGGCATTGCGATGTATGGCATTGATTGAAGCCTGGGCTTCTTCTTTTGAGGTCTCAGGATCTTTAAGAATATCACTGTGCCCAAGAATGACATTCAATGGTGTTCGCAGTTCGTGGGAAACGGTAGCCAGAAATTCGTCTTTCAGGCGGTTGGCGGTTTGTGCTTGCTCGTACAGACGCTGACGAATATTGGCGTCTTCTTTGAGTTGTTTGTTTGCCAAAGCCAGCTCTTGAGTTCGTTCCTGCACTCGCTGTTCAAGATCCTGGTAAAGGTTTCGCACTTTGGATTCTGAGTTCTTACGCTCTGAAATATCATGCAGGAATGATCCAAACAGGTGCTTCCCTTTGTGGTCGAATGGAAAAATAGTCATCTCCACGGGAATCTCGTGCCCTTCGTGGTGAAGTGCCGTTATTTCCATCCGTTTATTAAGTACGGGTCCATGTCCTGTCGCCAGATAGTTTGCAAGTCCCTTTTTGTGTGCTTCCCGGTACTTATGAGGGATGATGATCTCGGACAATTCCCTTCCAAGTACTTCATCGCGTTTCCAACCAAAAGTTCGCTCTGCCTGGGGATTCCAGTCTGTGATCAGTCCGTCACTGTTCATACCCACAAACGCATTGTAGGCACAATCCAAGATCGTGCGCGTGCGCTGTTCGCTGATTTCATAGCGATCCAGTAAAGTCTTTTCATAATCTGAAAGAAAGTAGCGAGACCCCTTGTTGCGAAACCAATCAAAGAACTTCATAAAACCAAGGGTAGCGCGTTTGTTATAAACCGGCTGGAATTTGTTTTAATCTACCCGAAAACACCTGCAGAAGGATGTGAGGGAGCAAAATACCGACCGAAAACCGTGGGAACTAGCAATGTTGGATTTAAAAACGGAACAGACTACCACCTTGAGACCAAGCTCCTATTTTGTTGCATCGAGTAACCTATCCATTTTCGATTTTCGATTCTCTCGCCAGGCGATACGCTTGGAACAGGGGGTTCCATGAAACATATTATTGCCGCACTTCTAGTTAGTTTTCTTCCTTTCGCGTCTTTTGCGCAGGCAGAAGCAGTCATCGAGTTGACTCAGCCGTCATCAATGATCGCAGGGGATCAGTATTACAACTATAACTTTGGATCGACCTTTGTGAACTCCCGCAAATATGTTGATTTCACTGTGACATCTACCGGTGATGAGCCATTGCAGTTGAAAGAATTGGGTATCGCAGGAGCAGCCTTCAACGCTTACACGAACTGTCCGACGTCTCTTCCTCCGGGACAAAAGTGCACGGTGCGTGCGACTTTCTGGCCGTCAGACAAACGCAGCTATTCGGGACGTTTATATTTGGTCTTCGCTCATGGTCGTTCGATCATCAACTTATACGGTCGCGGTATCTAAGTTTCAGAAATCCACAGCTTCATCAAGATTTTCTTCCTGAGGCTGTCCTGTCAATGCTGCCCTAAAAATAGGGGTATAGACGGGGAATGCTCCGGCCAATTTAGATTCATAAAGCACGATTTCATTGACTTGAATTTTTCCAAAGCTTTTGCGCTTAAACGGCGACAGCATGTCTTTCACACTGCGGGGATTCCGCAGTCGGGCAATCGTCAAGTGCGGTTTGAATTCCCGCTTATCAATAAACGTCAAAAGGTTCCGTTCTTTTAACATCCCATCCAGCAAATCCTTGAACTCGCCCAGGCATTTTTTGTTTTGAACTCCCAGCCACAGTGTTCGGGCATCGTGCTCACTTGAAAAAGCACCCATGTCTTCTATTTTCAGATGAAAGGGTTGTGTTTGTGCGCAGGCATCCTGCAGGGCTTGGCTTAGGGCTGGAATGTTCTCTTCAGGGCATTCGCCCATGAAGCTAACGGTGATGTGATAGTTTTCAAGAGGAACCCATTTGACCACCATTTCTTTTTGGTCAGCATTGATTCGTAATTTTTTGTAAGTCGGCAAGAAAGTTGTCGAAAGAGGATCCGTCGCGTTCAAGGCAAAGAACAGGCGTTTATTCATGTCTTCATTTTAGCAGAAATTCCCGGTTCACCAAGACGTATTATTGAATTGACTGATAAACTAACAAAACGGGGAGAAAAACTATGATTGTGATGACTTCCAAGATCCAGGTGAAAGCTGAACGAGAAAATGAATTCGTCGGACTGGCGGCGATTATGGTTAATCCAGCCCGCGCCGACAAAGGCTGTATCAGTTATGAGTTTTATGAAGATCCCCTGGAGCCAGGAGTTTTTATGTTTATAGAGACCTGGAAAAGCTGGGAGGATTTAAATGCTCATTTGGAAAAGCCCTACACGAAAGATTTCTTCGGGCTTTTGCCAAAGTTTGCGGTGATCCCGCCCACCATCACGACTTATGAATCGCGCGGTGGGCAGCCGTTGTCCCTTTAGGAAGGGGACGAGTCGCCGTCTTTCTTCTGCGGGATCAAAAGTGACAAAGCCACTGATCCACCGATGAAGAGGGCAATAATGGCCAAAGAGATGCCGATCGGGAAGTGACCGCCAAACAGTTTGTTCAACCATACCATTTTCAAACCCACGAAGATCAGGGTGAAGGCCAGGCCGTACTTCAGCAGATAGAACTTGTCGACGACTCCAGCCAATAGGAAGTACAACGAGCGCAACCCCAGGATCGCGAAGATGTTTGATGTAAATACGATCAGCGGCTCCTTGGTTACTGCAAAAATAGCAGGAACGCTGTCCACAGCAAAGATCACGTCCGTGAACTCTAGGAAGATCAGCGCCACAAACAAGGGTGTCGCATACTTTAAACCATTCTGAGTTACGAAGAAGTGATCCTCGTGCATACGATCCGTGATGCGAATGTGTTTACGCATGAACTTTAGCAACCAGTTGTGGGAAGGATCCACAGAAGCTTCGCTTTGGAACATCATTTTGATACCGGTGATAATCAGGAACACACCGAAGATCAAAACCACGGCCTGGTATTGCATCAGGATCGAACCCAACGCGATAAAGATCGCACGGAAGATCAAGGCACCGATGATACCAAAGAACAACACGCGATGCTGGTACTTGGCTGGAATACCAAAGAAACCAAACACCACCACGAAGACGAAAATGTTATCGACCGAGAGGGCCTTTTCAATCACATACCCGGTTAGGAACTCAAGTCCGACCTGATTCGCGATGGTCTGATCGCCAAACTTGAAAAGTGTGTATCCGTACAGAATTCCGTTAAATACCAGAGCCAGAGAGATCCAGGCAACGGACCAGGCAGTGGCCTCCTTGAAGCCCACAGCATGGGAGTGTTTATGGAAAACGCCCAGATCCAAGGCCAGCATACTGATAACGAAAACGAGGAATCCTAGGTAAAACCACCAATAGTCCGCAAAGGGAAATAGTAAAGTCTGATCCAAAGTAAAATATCTCCTTAATAGATATTGCCAATGTACACGAATTTCTACCTTCTGAAAAATAGATAAACTATAATAAGTTATTCGCTTTAAACAAAGGGGTATCCATGCCTGTCGATTTCAAATCTCAGAGTTATCAATGGCTTAACTATCACCACCTGCTTTACTTCTATACGATTGCGCAGGAAGGAAGTATTGCCAAAGCATCTGAAAAACTAAGTGTGGGGCAGCCCACGCTTAGTACTCAATTGAAACAGCTGGAAGAGTCTTTAGGGAAGTCTCTTTTTGAAAGATCAAAGCAACGCCTGCAATTGACAGAAGCCGGGCGCATTGCGTTGGAGTATGCTCATCAGGTTTTCAATCTGGGGGCCGAGATGGTGGAGGTATTGCAGGATCAGTTGTTGAACAATCGCGTACACGTGCAGATCGGTGCCCTGGACAGTGTGCCCAAGGACATCACACACAAGGTCATCATGCAGGCTTATAAATCCGGAAACTGCAATGTCTCAGTGATCGAAGGATCCGGCGATCAGCTGCTGCGCGAGTTGGAAAGCCATCACGTCGATCTTTTGCTTTCAAATCATGCGCCCGGCCTGGATTTCAAAAACGTTTATTCAAAATCTATTGCCAAGCTTCCGGTAGTGGTTTGTGCTTCCGAGAAATTTAAGCATCTAAAAAAGAATTTCCCACAAAGCTTGGAAGGTCAGCCATTCGTTGTTCCGACGGTGCACAGTCGATTGCGCCGGGAGATTGATCACTATTTTAAGGTTCATCGTATTAAAGTCGATCAAGTCGCCGAGATTCAAGATACCAGTTTGCAGACCCTTCTGGGTGCAGAAGGGGTGGGGTTGATTCCTGTGGCCGATGCTGTTGCGAAGAAGCTGGTGAAGGATGGAAAACTTATTGTGTTGGGAACCCTGAAAGGTGTTTACGAGGAAATCTGGCTGATGGCAGCCAATCGAAAAATCGAGAATCCGATTGCTGCCCAGGTTATGAAGGATTTTTCGTTGAACTAACGGTTAGTCACAGATGGCTTTTAGAATACGGAAAGCCGTGAATTCGAAGGATGAAACTTTGCTTGGCAACGAGAATTGCAGCTGATTCCAGGATTGGGATTCAGTTTCTTCCACGCTTTCGATTCCGGCGTCAGTCAACAAGCCGTTCAGGGCTTTTGCGCACTCTGTTTTCGTGGCTTTTTTCATCGTGGTACGATCCAGCGCCACTATTAGATCCACGATTTCTGATGACTCTGCATCATAAGATTTATTGCTCAGTGAAGCGTCACCAATCTGATCCGCTCTTTGAATAATAAGTTGCTTGAACTCACGAGCCAGATTCATTTGCTGTCTTTTGTCTTTCGAAGATTCGATCGAAGCCACGGACTTTTCAATCAAGTTCAAGGTATAGGAATCATTCAATGCCCATGACAATGAAGGCATCATCAACATCAGGGAAAGCATAGTGGAGATTAATTTAAGCATGATCCCCCCGCAGCACCGTCCTTAATCAGGTCGATCTTAGTTTGGATTTTTGCATAGTAGTTGGCAGTTTCTTTAATTCGGGCAGATGAGCCCGCATTTCCTTTATTAGGATACAAGCGTGCGTATTCTCTCAACTCTTCCAGGAACTTATCAGCACTTGTGACTTTCTTTTTCGCATACTTGGTTGTTAACAACTTCGTTAGAGGTGTTTTTAGCCCTGCATAACCCGTGTTGTGAGACCAAACCATAGTGGCCCGTTTTATTTTAGCCATTTCATCTGCGGGAAGTGCGAACTTGGCCTTCATTTTTGCATCATTGAAGACGTTGGTGTCAAAGTAGTCAGTGGCCTCTTTAAGGGCAGCGTACGTGTAGATCATATTAGTGACAGGATTACCTTCTACGACAGAAATACGATCACAGGTTTTCTTGGAATCCATGCGCTGCTCTTCTTTTAGAAATTCATTGGCAAGTCGTTGGCAGCGTACATCAGGGTGCGACTTTAGAAACTCTTCCGTTTCAGAAATCATTTTGTTCACAGAATGAATTGCCGGTTGCGTGAACTGCCCGATGCCGCCAGCACCGGTTTTGGACATAATGTTGATATGGAATCCTGACTCGACGGAGATCATTCCAAACACAGCCAGGATATTGTTCTTTTGTGCGACCGCGGATTCGCCTTCTCCAATATAAGTCTTCATGCATTGAGAAACGACTTCAAAGGAGTTGTTCACAAGCGTGAAATAGTTCTCGCTGACACAAGGGCGAGCCGGCGCATTTTTGGATGTTCCACCTGAGCAGGTTTTATAATCCACAACAGGGCCGGATGCTGCGCTTTGAAGATACATCGCCGTTTCTATGCACACTGGACGTATAAGAGGTTTCTTATTAATTGGAGTTCTAAGTAAAGCACCGATATAAGAGGCGCTGGTTTTCTGTCTTTCAAGGGCTGCTTCCATGTAGTTGTTTTTCGTCGAGCATTGATTAAAGCGAATGCTTGCTGCTTCGCTGGCTAGCGAACAGTTTTTACACGCAACTGTGCTGGAAGTGTCACCTCGGCTGAACGCAAGAAGGTCATTGATTTTGTTCATACGGTCAAGCTTCTGAACCGCAGCTTTTGACAGAGACTCTTCAGCCTCTTTTGAAAGCTTGGTTTTTTTTGCCGGCGCTGGCACCGTAGTCTTAGAGGCAAGATCCAATTTGTGCAGGAAAGGTCCATCTGAAGATGTCATGCTCATGAATCCACACGTGGCAATCAGGCTGAATTTCAATAATGCTGTAGTCCATCTCATAGGTATGATTCTCCTCACGCTTAGATGGAGCAAGATCATTGCCAAAATGCCATATGTGATTTCGATGGTTTACGTTTGATTGGAATGTTTCGTTCTGAGACGGGGCGTTTGAGTGACATAAAGTGTCCTTCACCTGACAGGATCAGGACACTTTGCGTTTTTAGGTGCGAATAAAACTTACTTTTGAATGACGATGAAAAGATTTACTCCAAGCGGTTCTTTTTCAACCCACATTTTGGAGCCAAGGCCATCAAAGACACGCAGTAAATCTGCTTCTGTACGGTAAATCAAAGTCCAATCTAGAAAGAGCTCCAGGAAAGGCCCGTACTTATAGTTCTCTGCACAGAAGTTACCGATGATGATTTTCCCGCCGGGCTTAACTGCATCCAGCATTCTTTCAGCTGTTCTGCGTGCGATAGGCTCCGTGAAGTAATCGAACAACCCAGCTGTATAGATCAAATCATAGTCCTTCTCGGGGAAGCCTTGTGAAATGATGTTTCGTATAGCCAGGTTCGAGAACCTAAAACCAAATCCCGATTGAACCTTACGATCAATCGTATAGAGCTGTCGGTGAGCATGTTTAAGAGATTCCTCATCCTGGTCCACACAGGTGAATTCAGCATGGCGATCCAAAAACTCCGGGCAGTTTTGCAGGAAGATCTGCTGTTCTTTTGCAGGACCGCTGGCCACAGACATGATTTTTAAATTTTGCTCAGAGCTGGTTTCTTGAAATAGCTCCCGGATTTTTTTGGATAGATACAGCCCACGATTTCGAACCGCCGTTCCTGAAGCGTCTTCGACAAAGTATTTATGTATACACTGATCGTAAAGCGTTTTACCCACCACTTCGTCGCGATAAAGCTGATTCATCATTTCATAGTCGCCGGCATAGCCTCGCGGCTTGTGATAGGCTCTGTGGGCGAATGGGGCTCCCCAAAGCAAAGGACCCATCTGTTCGCGGGCAAAATTCATTGCCCACTTCAATTGGAATTTGTTCATGCCCTTTAGTAGATTAGGGATCAAAGGGTAGTTGGGACTTAGTACCGAGTTCATGTACTTGGCGAAGGATTCAGCCACAGCTTTGCGGAACTCCATCTCCTTTTGAAAATCGTGCAGGGGCTTCATCTCTTCAATTCGGTCAATTTTGGGTTTGAGATTGGCCAGAAAATCTCGCAGCTCATAGACGAATATTTTAAACTCCACCGGCAGCTGAGAAACCGCATGGGCATAATTACTTTGCTCCTCCATCGCCAGGTGAGCAGCCTCGTGGGCTTTGATCTTTTCGATATTCAAAGGCTCGTTCATAATGTCCAGACCGATGATAATCTCGTTATTTTTCGAATCAGCCAGTCGTTCGGACTGTGTCCAACGCACCTGCAGTGTCTGCAGGTAGGACTCTTTGAAGTGAACGTCACCTGCTGTCGAGATATTGGTTTTCAAGTACTCCTGAACCTCTGTGAGCTCTTCAGGAGTGACCATGATAGAGCATCCAAAGATACTGACATCATGAAGGGGAGCCTTGAATTTTCCAAAGGACAGATAGAATGATTTTGGAGTCAGAAGACTGCGGTCCTGTCTGATGGATCGCATTTGTGCGTTTTTATCTACGCTGAAGTGTTCCTGTTGTAATGCCGATTCGCCCACGAAAGTTCCTTCCACAAAGACATTGATAAGTTCAATTATCTGAAGGAATAAATAAAAAACCAATTAGTCGTGTCGTTTGACGGTAACTCTGGACGAATAGCTATCTGTGATTTGTATGGGAAAGGCGAAAAAAAAGCCCGCTGGGAGCGGGCTTTGAGTTAACTTAGACTTTTTGCAAGTGGAGTTTCCACAATTTCATACCCATTTGGAACTCGAGATGGGCAACTTCAATTTCGTGGCGCAATTCTGCAAGTTTCAGATCATAAGCCTCTTTCAGCTCTTCACGTTTGCGAACCGCATCCGCTTTGAACTGTTCGTAATCTTCACGAAGCTTTTTGATTTTGGCCTGGGCTTCGATGATTTTTTCTCTCATCACAGCCAAGTGTTCGTCTGCGATGCCCACTTTTTTAAGTTCCGCAGATTCGGCCTGCAAACGGGCTTTCAGGATTTCCACATTTGAAATCTGACGAAGCTTGTAAGCCAAGCCCATCACATTCAAAGTTTTGATCACCCATTTTGTCGGATCCCAGTGGTACCACTTGATACCATTGCGATAGTCTATCTGAAATTTGTGATGGAAGTTATGGTAACCTTCACCGTGAGTCAGAACTGCGACAAACCAAGAGTCACGAGCAGAGATCTCTTTAGAGTAAGTTTGTTTGCCTAGCGTGTGGCACAAAGAGTTCACAAAGAACGTGCTTTGTTGAGTAAGGAAGATTCTAAGTCCACCAGCGATCACTAGACCACCCAGCCAAGAGCCCATAGCAGCACCAATCAATGTTGGAACCACGAAGCCTGTAGCGATAGCCACCCAGCCGTAATATTTGTGCTGAAATTGAACCATCCAGTCTTTTTCAAGATCTGGCGCCTGGATTTTTTGATCAACAGAGTCCTTAAAGAACATCCAGCCCATGTGTGCATACCAGAAGCCTTCGTTGATGTTATAAGGATCTTTTTCGCCATCGATATGAGTGTGGTGACGGCGGTGATCAGAAGACCATTTCAATGCTGATCCCTGGAATGCGGAAGCTCCGATCAAAAGAAAGATCGCTTTCGCAATAGGATGGGCGTCATAGCTTTTATGGGAAAACAGGCGGTGATAACCAGCCGTGATGCTTAGATTTGTAGCAGCTGCGAAAACCAAAGCAAACAGAGCAATTCCCCACTCAAAACCCTGAGTGTAGAAATATACTGGCAATAGAATGAATGTAACCAGTGGATTCAGAGTCAAAAAGAGGGCTACCGGCCATTCAATTTTTTTCTTTTTCATTTGTACCTCTGCCTTAAAATCTAACAGAGCTGCAATATTTTCGATACATAATTCCCTATGCTGCTTGTGGCTTAAACCTCAGGTGTCGTTATAAGACAGTTGAAAGGCCTGCTTGAAGCACCTTGTTATTGAATGGGTATCTCCAGGCGCGTTTTGGAGTGGAGATAAAAGTTTATTTTTTTTCGTAAACTAAAGGGTAAATAAGACCTTTGTCCCAAAGTCATTTTGCAAAATAGATGTTAGCGTCAGTATATGTACATCGATGTGGTGCGACCAGAATCTTGGGATGAACTGAATGACTCTTTGAAAACGCAAATGGGATTACCGGATCCCTTGCGAGCTCGCGCCTATAAAGGCATCGCCCACGCCGTATTTGAAATCACCCAAGGCAGCGCCCAGTTCATGGCTCACAAAAAGGCCATTGGCTATATCAAAGGGCAAACGCCGGTCTTTGATCATCTGCTGCCATACTACTACAAAGAAACTTACGAAGTTAGCTTGCTTTCTCATTTGCAGGTACAGGATGTAAGAGCATGGGTGGATGGCTTGAAGAAAGACACGAATTTCGTCGTCTTTGCCGAGGACCACCCGGTGACGGGAGAACTGTATCCCTTTGTCGATGAACTCGACAAGATACTGAATGAAAAACGTATTTATTCATTTCGAATTTCACATGCCAATCACTTTCACAATCAACCCCAAATCCGACCATACTCGGTAAGGTTGTGTTCAGTTTCCAAGGAGCTTGCCGTTGCGGTTTTGGGAGAGCGCTTTCGCTGCCCGCCGATGATGGTGCAGAGCATGGAGTGGAATCATGCTGAAGCTTTGCAGGAAGCACTCTTGGCCAGCCAAGGACGCAAGTTGAATCCAGCACTCATTGGCACCTTCGAGTCTGCATTGAGTGACGTGGCCCAGCCGTACTTCAATTCCGAACAATCCCGGTTGTATGATCGCGCAGTTGTGGTCTTTAAAGATACCAGTGCCGAGGCATTGGCGGAAAAGACATTTGCAAAGCTGGGGATCAGTAACGAAGAAGGCTGGTGTGAAGTAGACAGCACGAATATGTGCCACTGGTCCGGTGTTAAGATGTTTTCCTCATGGTGGGAGCCCAAGCCCTCCAACGAAGTATTACGTGGCTTGCTGGTCGCGGGCCCGGAAATCCTGCAGAATCCCCAATTTGTGAAGGCTTTGCGCGAAAGTTACCAAGAACTCCTTGAAGAGCAGACTTGGACCGTTTAGATATGGGGAATGTCCCAGCAAAAGGATAAATTCATTATTTTACGCAAAATGAAGTACGGCGAGTCCGACTTGATTTTGCATGCCATTTCTCCTCAAGGGGAGAAGCGCTCCTTTATTGCTCGCGGTGCTTTGAAAAGCAAAAAACGTTTTGGTGGTGGAATATTAGAACCCACGCACTTCGTGAACTTCACGTACAAAGAAAGCACCGAGGAAGGCAAGCTTAATACGTTGCAGGAAGCTTCACTGATTAATGACTTTGCGGGGATTCGTCAGGACTACGATCATTTGGAATTCGCGTTGCATGTTTTGGATTGCGTATCCAAAGTATCCCAAGAGGGCGATAAGCATTCTGATTTCTTGTTCAATCTTCTGGGACACACTTTGAAGTCGATTGAAAATGCCAAAGATGTTTTGGTTTTGAAGATGCATTTTTATTTGCGTTTCCTACTTCAGCAGGGCGTGATTCAACCAGAACCCTGGATGGCGCCATTTCTAAGGACGAATCTGGCAGACACAAACTCGTTGCTTGAGTATCGTCAGATAGTCGACGAGGAGTTGAACAACGTCGAAAACATGGTTCGCCATTATATCGCCCACGCTGTGATCTAAGTTCCCGGCAAGTATTTTAGGATTTTCCTTTGCCAAGGGGATGAAGGGACTCCATCGTTCGTGCTAATTGATCGATGCCCAGATGCGTGTATTTTTCTGTAGCCTGCAGGCTTTCATGGCCAAGCATTTCCTGAAGCGTTCTTAAGTTTGCACCGCTTGATAAAAGGTGAGTGGCAAAACTATGTCGTAGTGCGTGGGGATGAAGTGGCTTAAGAAGTCCTGCGCGTTGCCCGCTCTTTCGAACCATGTCGTAAGCAGTTCTTTGCACCAGCGGTTTTTCACCGAAAACAAAATCATCAAAGCCACATTCCTTTTTCCAGCGCTGCAGAACCTGCACCGTCATCTGGGGAAGCGCGACCACACGTTCTTTGTTTCCCTTACCTAGCACGCGCAAAGTTTTTTGCGGTAGTTGCACGGACTCCCAACGCAGATTGCAGGCTTCGCTGATACGCAGACCACCACCGTAAAGAAGTAAGAACAAAACTTTCTCATTCAAGGGCACTTGATGTTCACGATCAAAGGTGTGAAGCACGGCAAGTGCTTCATCAACACTCAAGAAATGCGGCAGCTTGCGAGGCACCTTCGGGCACACCACCTGTATCGCGAGATTCCGCTCCAGCAGATTCTCTTCCGTATAGGCCCAGTTAAAAAAACTCTTCAAAGTGGCAGCTTTTCGGTTCCGGGAAGCCAGGGAAAGGGAGGCCCAACGGTTGAAAGCGGCCCTCACCGAACCCATTAATTCGGCCTCGGACCATGAGTTTTTCTCAGATTGTGACTTTTTATCCAAATCAAATGCCTGCTGCAAATCCAGGGTGTAGTGCTTGATTGTGAGGGGGGAGGCAGACTTAACAAAAGTCATGTATTTCAGGTATTTATCTATGTTTTTAGAAAGCTCAAAAGCCTTGCTCATAAGCACCCTGAAGTATCGGCTCCGGGCATGGCGGCTAAAAAAAATATAACGCCATGCATTTTTTTTATTGAAAAAGGTACAGGACTAAGGTTATAACTCAATGCGTCGGAGGCGTCTCACACTGAGTCATTCAAAGTGAGACAGCATCCAAAACCTCTTATGAAGAACGTTACCGAAAGGTGGAGCCATGAACGATAACAATTCTACGATCCTGCCCTCTTCTCAGAATGCTAACCAAGTCATGTGGAATACAAACACAACTTCCAAAGTGATGGAAAACAAGACTATCGTCTACACTTCCGAAGTTATGGGCAATCTGATGAAGATGATCGATCGCGTAGCTCCATCGGGCGCAAACATCCTGGTACTTGGTGAGTCAGGTACAGGTAAGGAGTTGATCGCTCGTTCTATCCATGATCGTTCAAGCCGTAAAAACAAACCATTTATCGCAATCAACTGCGGTGCTCTTCGTGAGACATTGCTTGAATCAGAGCTATTCGGTCACGAAAAAGGTTCTTTCACTGGCGCTTACAACCGTAAAATCGGTTTGGCTGAAGCTGCTAACGGTGGAACATTGTTCCTGGACGAAATCGGTGAATTGGATCCAGCTATCCAGGCTAAGCTTTTGCGCTTCATCCAGGAAGGCGAAATGTTCCGCGTAGGCGGCAAAGAGCCAATCAAAGTAGACATCCGTTTGATCTGTGCGACGAACCGTGAGTTGGATCAAGAAGTTGTTCGCGGTAATTTCCGTGAAGACTTGTTCTATCGTATCAATACGATCGTTGTAAGTGCTCCGCCACTTCGTCGTCGTAAGGAAGACATTCCTTCATTGATCAACCACTTCCTGAACAACTCTCAGCATGCATACTTGAACCGTGGTCGTTCAGTTTCTGAAGACGCGATGAAGATTTTGATGAAGTACGAGTGGCCGGGTAATATCCGTGAGTTGCAAAATGTGTGTGAACGCCTTCAGATTTTGTCTGATGGTCACATGATCATGTTGAACGATCTTCCAGAGAACATCAGAAACCCTGAGACTCAAAAAGACGTGATCGAATACGATCCAAACATGACTTTGCACGATCTTGAAAAGCGTTACATCCTTAAGGCTCTTCAGCATTTCGGTGGTAACAAAACTCAAGCGGCTAACAACTTGGGTATCACGATCAAGACTCTTTATAACAAACTTCATGAGTACGGCGAGTTCGAAAAATTCGCAGTTCACACGAAGCCTGCTAAGTAGTCTGCAGATTAGGTCTCACAACTAAATAGTATTCTAAAGGCCTGTCGGGGTTCCTCTCTCTTCCCTCGACAGGCCTTTTCTTTTTGAGGTAACTGTTACCTCCGGGCGGCGGGGATTGTCTCTGTCGAGTCCGTTTACACCTGGCTGTGCATTTATTTCAATTAGGGGCTGGCCTGAATTCTGCTTTGTAAAGTGATGTTGAAATACTAACTTTTTGCCCCTAGCGGGCGTAGTAAGGCGGAACTATGAAATCATTTAAAGTCTTTATCGCAACAGCAGTTGTTACTTTGAGTGCTTCCATGAGCATGGCATCCATGTCTCAAAACTCACAACAATACACAGCGTGCGTGAACGAACTTGTTCGCATTGGTTTTACTGACGTAGGCCAGGTTCAGCGCTCCTGTTATTCCGGACTTCGTGAAGACGGTCTGGGCTATGCAGCTTGTATGGCAAATATGACAATCATCGGTTTGCCATTGGGTACTAGCCAATTGGCTCCAAAGCAAAAAGCTATCACGGCAGCTGAAGTCTGCTCTGCAGGTACGGATTCTCATTTCCTAAACTGCGCATTCAACCAGGTTCAACAACAAGGTCAATCTGCTGAACAAGCAGTGCGCAACTGCCCGAACCAATTCTATCGCCCACAAAACATGGTAACGAATGGCGCGGACTTCTTGCGCAAGTCAGATGAGCAAATCGTTCAGGAATCCATCGATGACTTGGTTAACAACTACGGTGGCAGATCTTCTGGTTACACGGCGCCACGCCAGCAACAACCGACTCAGGCGGAACCCGTATACGAATCTCAACCAGCATCCGGCACTGTTTACACAGACCTTCCAGAAGTTGAGTAATCAGATTTTCGCGACGGCCGCTTTGATGTCGGCAGCGTCGTGATACAATCCAAAACCGAATCTTAAACGAGAACCCCGGGAGTCTGTCACAAGACCCCGGGTTTTCATTTTTTTAACCAGTTCAGTTGTCTTTTCAGTATTTGGAAGATTGAAGGTTAAAAAATGCCCGTGATTGCTTAAATCCACCGCGATCAGGTTTTGGCGATTAACCAGTGGATGCTCCAGCTTGTCGACTTCATCCAAAAAAAGCATTTGGTTCTGTTGAACAAGTGTGTGGATTTTTGTGATGGAAAGTCCCTGATCTTTGAACTTCTCTAAAGTGGCAATCAGGCGATACAGCGCTGAAAAGTCCATGGTGCTTCCGGCATATTGATAGGCATCCATTGGATAGCCCACTTCATTGCCAATGGCAGAAAGTTTTGAAAGCTCAGCAAACCATCCCGTGTACATCGGGCGGTGGCGAGTTGCCGGGGGAACATAAAGGAAGCAACATCCTTCACCGCCTTGCGCATACTTATAGGAACCCGCCAAATAGAATACCCGGTCTTCAATGGGTTTTAGATTTAAGGGCACCGCCATAAAGGAATGATATCCATCAATAATAAAAGGACATTCCGACGGAGCATCTTTAGCCAGTCGCTCAACATCGCAGACCAGGCCTGAATTGAAAAACACATGGCTGACAAAAATAAGATTCCAGTCGGCGGATTCCATCGCCTGTTCAAAGCGTTCATGAAAAGTTTCGAAGGGTAAAGTAGGAACTTTGACGACTTCGAACTGTGGCAGTTCGGAAAGACGATTGATCTGGCGGTCAAAGGAGTAAAATTCCGAGTCTGTTGTAAGGACACGGATCTTTTGATTCCAGTCCAAGGAACTTAAAAGACGGAATACAAATTCGTGGGTGTTTGGCGCAAACACCAGCTGGTGTGGGTGAGAAAGATTTAGAACTTCAGCAATTAATCGCTGAGCCTGAGGAACCTTCACGGAAAAGATGTGATTCCATTTGTCGTCGACATGTTTTGCTGAATCGTCCCAATATTGCAGCTGAGCCTCGCGACTGACATCGGCCCAATAGTGATGGCTGTGGCAGGCGAAATGGAGCAGGGCAGGGTTCGCTTCAATAAATCTTTGATACAAGTGTTTGTACATGAAGCGATGATAATAAAAAAGGGAGTCGTTGACTCCCTTTTTTTTGATTGCGATGTGCAATTAATGATTAGAAGTAGCCTTCGCCCTCTTCGTCTTCATCTTCGTCATCTTCATCGTCGTCATCAGAAGATTCTTGCATGTCGTCTTCAGACTCTTCGTCTTCCATGTCTTCGAATGAATCTTCGGATTTTTCAGAAGCTTCTTCTTCGTCGTTCCACTCGTCGTCAGAACTTACAGCTTCTTCTTCGATATCAACCATAGTGTCCATTTCTGTTTCATCGTCGAAATCAGAAGCGATTTCCACTGGAGCAACAGCGGCTACTGGTTTAGCTACTTTTTCTTTTTTAGCTTTAGGAGCTGCCGCTTTTTTCGGAGCAGCTTTTTTAGCGGCTTTCTTAGGAGCGGCTTTTTTAGCAGCAACCTTTTTAGGAGCAGCTTTTTTCGCTGGCTTAGCAGCTTTCTTAGTTACTTTTTTAGCGGCTTTTTTAGGAGCAGCTTTTTTAGCAGCTTTCTTTGCCGGTTTAGCAGCTTTTTTAGCTACTTTCTTAGCTGGTTTAGCAGCTTTCTTAGTTACTTTTTTTGCAGGTTTTGCTTTTGCTTTTTTCTTTGCCATGGCGTTGCTCCCTCGAGGTAGTCGTATGTAAATGGTCTAATGCTCTCATAGACTAACGAGGTTTGGCAGGTGAGGCAATTCAAAATAGATTCTCAACATTTGGTCTGGTCCCGAATGGGAAAGGCGCATTTCATTTGGGAAATATATCCAGCGAACAAAAGTTTTTACTCAAGGGACACACTTGGAAGGCATCTGTGGACGACGGGGAGGAGTGTCGAGTTTTAGACTAAGTATATGATATTACATGAAAAATAAAAAACCCGGCAAGTTTCCTTACCGGGTTTAAGTTCTTTAAGTAACTTCGTTCAGTCCGTTGAGCCGAAATTAACCGATTAGTTTCAAAGCCAATTGGTTAGTTTGGTTCGCTTGAGCCAAAGTTGAAGTACCAGCTTGCAACAAGATGTTGTTACGAGTCATCTCAGAAGAAGCCTGAGCTACGTCAGTATCACGGATACGTGAGTTAGCAGCAGACATGTTCTCTTGAGCAACACCCAAGTTATCAACAGTTGAAGTCAAACGATTTTGAAGGGCACCAAGGTTAGCGCGAGTACCATTCACAGACGTTTGAGCGTCATCAAGTTTAGCAAGAGCATCTTGAGCACCTTCTTTAGAAGAGAAGTCTAGACCACCTAGACCCAAAGAGTCCAAAGTAGCTACGTTTTCGCTTGCTTTGAAGGAGATACGATCTTCTTCAGCATTGTTACGGATACCTACTTGGAAATCGAAGCTTGGTGAAGAACCATCCAACAATTTCGTAGTACCCCAAGTTGTAACGTTAGCGATACGTTGCATCTCGTCTTTAAGTTGAACAACCTCTTTATTCAACATGCCGCGCTCTTTATCACCGATAGTGTCAGAAGAAGCCTGGATACCAAGCTCACGTAGACGAACGATGATGTTACCGATTTCATTCAAGCCACCCTCAGCAGTTTGAACCATGGAGATACCATCGTTCGCATTGCGTTGAGCTTGTGCAGCAGAGCGGATCTGAGCTTTGAAGCTTTCAGAAATCGCCAAACCTGCAGCGTCGTCAGCAGCTTTATTGATACGGCTACCAGAAGCCAATTTTGCCATTGAATCGTTGATAGTTCTTTGTGAACCAACCAAGTTTCTTTGAGCGTTAATTGCAGCGATGTTTGTTGTTACTCTCATTCCCATTTTAAAATCCTCCGTTAAAATTTATTTTTCATATTCATAACCTTCCTTGATTGTGTTTTTGGGAGAGCAGAACCTACTTCTGCTTGCCCGGCACCGACATCCGAGTCTGTGCTTTAGCCTTTGGGACCATGCTGTGCTAAATGTTTTTCGGTTTCTCAACCTCTTGTTCCAGCGCACAGCTTTGAACAATCTGTTGTTCATTTTTATTTCATCCTTGAAGGCCCTCCTTTCGGTATTAGCAAGAGAGTGACCATCTCTCTTGACTCCTTCTGAGTGAATCTTTGATGTGAATAAGATCGGGTTCTGAATGGGAGTCTTGACAGGACGTGAGGCGGGTTTTGTCTTTTTTAAACAATACTGGCCATTGGGCAGAGCTTGAATTCCAGACGAAGGATTGTCCTGAATCACTAAGATACAATACTTTCAGAGGGAAAACGGACGCATGACTCGACGAAAGGGATGTCAATTATTCCGATCGGACATTGGTGGGAAGTTATTATTCTTATAAAAAAGTGGCAACAAGACCCATAAGCTGGATAAAGCCCTGGGAAAAAGACTCTGCGGCAGGATCTTTAAACGATTTCAATGAAGCGGCAAAAGGCCATATTGCCCGCCAATTCGTATTGGTGGGTTTGCACCGCTTTAAGGTGGTGTTTGGTGTCATATCCAATGGTGCAGGTCACAGTTTCACTAGCAAAATGCGTACAATCTTCGCAGGAAAAACGCGTATCGTACTTCAAAAAATCAGCAGGATTGACCCGGTCTTTGTGAATGGACGGACGGATGCGAGGCTTGGATTTACCTTTTCCTTTAGGATTAACTATGCCAGGCGTTTTATTGGGCATTTTCTAAAGTCCTTAGAGTTGACATTGGCAAAATAGACCTCATTCTTATTTCAGATGGAGGAGCTATGAGCAACGATATTGAAAAAATGACGCGAAAAAGCCAAGAGGCCATGCAGGCCGCTGCAAAGCTGGCTGAGCGCAAGTCAAACCCCTCTGTTGAGCCTGAACATCTTTTGCTGGAACTGGTTCAGCAAAGTGAAGGGATCATCCCTCGCCTATTGGATAAACTAAACGTCGCCCAAGCTGATTTCCTGAGCGAACTTCGTAAGAAAATCGACAGATTCCCCACTGTAAGTGGCGGAGGCCAAAAACAATTCGCAAGTCCGCGCCTGGAAAAGATATTTAAAGGCTCCGAAGTGGAAGCGGACGAGTGGGGCGATTCCTATATTTCAACAGAGCACTTCTTTTTGGCGATGCTTAAGGGCACCGACAGTGAGATGGCTGCGTTTTTCAAAAAATATAACCTGAATGCTGACAAGGTAAAGGCTGCGTTGCGCGAAATGCGCGGCAGCCAAAAAGTGACTGATGATGATCCGGAAAACAAGTACGAGGTTTTGGCCAAGTACGCCCGTGATCTGACGGCCTTGGCTGCAGAGGGAAAATTGGATCCTGTGGTCGGACGTGATGAAGAAATTCGTCGTGTGGTGCAGGTTTTGTCCCGTCGTACAAAGAACAATCCTGTTTTGATTGGTGAGCCGGGCGTGGGAAAAACGGCCATTGCCGAAGGTCTGGCCCTGCGAATTTTGAAACACGATGTGCCTGACAACTTGATCGGTAAAAAATTAATGTCCCTGGATATGGGCGCATTGATTGCCGGCGCAAAGTATCGTGGCGAATTCGAGGATCGCTTAAAGGCCGTGATCAAAGAAGTGACCACAAGTGATGGACAGATCATTCTGTTTATCGATGAGCTTCATACTTTGGTGGGTGCAGGTAAAACCGATGGTGCCATGGATGCAGGTCAGTTGTTAAAACCAGCCCTGGCCCGTGGTGAGCTTCGCTGTATCGGAGCGACGACTTTGGATGAGTATCGCAAATACATCGAAAAAGACGCCGCCCTTGAACGTCGCTTCCAGACTGTTATGGTCGAAGAACCCAGCGAAGAGGATGCAATTACCATTTTGCGTGGCTTAAAAGAAAAGTACGAAGTCCATCATGGCATTCGTATCACAGACTCTGCGTTGGTTGCAGCGGTGAAGCTATCCCGTCGTTATATCACGAATAGATTTTTGCCGGACAAAGCAATCGACTTGATTGACGAAGCCGCAAGTAAACTGGGAATTGAAACGCGTTCTGTGCCGGAAGAGGTCGATAAAATCGAGCGCGAACTGATGCAGTTGCGTATCGAAAAAGAGGCCCTTAAAAAAGAAAAAGAGCAGGAAGCCAAAGATCGCATTACTGTGATCGACAAAGAGATCACTGCCTTGAGCGCTAAGAATCAGCTCCTGCGTGAGCAATGGGAGTTTGAAAAAGGTGGCATCACACAGATCAAGCAGTTGAAGGCCGATATCGAAGATATCAAGGTGGCAATTGCCAAGGCTGAACGCGAAGGTGATCTGGGCAAGGCCGCGGAACTTAAATACGGCAAACTTCCAGAGACCGAGAAAAAAATCAAAGCTATGGAAGAGCGCAGTAAAGAGCAAACCGGCAGCGAAAGTCGCATGCTGAAAGAAGAAGTCACGCCGGAAGACGTGGCCGAAGTTGTTGCCAAGTGGACAGGTGTTCCAGTCAGCAAGATGCTTGAAAGTGAAACTCAAAAGCTGTTGCACATGGAAGAACAATTAAAAAAACGTGTCGTGGGGCAGGATCACGCCTTGACCGTGGTTGCAGATGCAATTCGTCGCGCTCGTGCAGAAATATCGGATCCCAATCGTCCCATTGGTACATTTATGTTCCTGGGGCCCACAGGCGTGGGTAAAACCGAAACGGTCAAAGCCCTGGCCGAGTTCTTGTTCGATGACGAGCAGGCCGTGGTGCGAATCGACATGAGTGAATACATGGAGAAACACGCGGTCTCGAGACTGGTTGGTGCTCCTCCGGGATATGTGGGTTATGAAGAGGGCGGGCAATTGACTGAAGCCGTACGTCGCAGACCTTACAGCGTGGTGCTATTGGATGAAGTTGAAAAGGCCCATCCGGATGTATTCAATATTTTGCTTCAGGTCTTGGATGATGGTCGTCTGACTGATGGTCAAGGTCGTACTGTGGACTTCAAAAATACTGTGTTGATCATGACTTCGAATGTGGGTTCGCATTCGATTTTGGATCCGAAGATGTCAGAAGAGCAAAAGCAAAAAGCCGTGACCGAAGCACTTCGCGAGCATTTCCGTCCCGAGTTTTTAAATCGTATCGATGAAGTGGTGATCTATCATTCATTGGGCGAAGATAAGATTGCCGGAATTGTTCAAGTGCAGTTGGATTTGGTTGCGCAAAGACTGAAAGGCAAAAAAATTGGTATTTCATTCAGTAAAGACGCAGTCGAATTGTTGGCACGCAAAGGTTACGATCCGATTTATGGGGCACGTCCTTTGAAGCGGGTGATTCAAAATGAATTGCTAAATCCCCTGTCCAAAAAAATCATCAGCGGTAACGTAAAAGCTGGTGACACTGTGGAAGTGAAGGCCGATGGCAATCAATTGACAATGTAATTGTTGGCACGGGTTTCGCTAACACCTGGGATAGGCAAGCAATGATGCTTGCCTATCTAACAGGAGAACCTAAATGGGCATCGATAAAAACAGACCTAATTCTTCATCTACAGATAAATCCGGCAACAGAGCAGAAGATATGCGCCGTGAATCTTCAAATTCAAGCCGTCGTGATTCGACTTCTTCGAATAAAGATTCCCAAAGATCTTCTCAAAATAGCTCAGACAGAAATTCATCTGGCAGAAGATAGTCCCAGTTCGAATTTTAAATTGATGCAAAGGGTTTCCAGAATGGAAGCCCTTTTTTGTTTGCGAAAGCGCACTTCGTAAGTGGGCCTTCGAGTCAGATTGCCCCGAGGAGTCTTTCCCTGCCTGCGGGGCATTTTGTCCCTTAGTGAGCTACCTTGGTCCTTTACGGCCGATCATATTCACAAAGAAACTGATAACGGCTAAGACCAGGAACACGATCAACAACATGCGGCCGACTTCCATAGACAGTCCCGCAATGCCATTTGCGCCCAGAACGAATGCCACGATTGCCAGAATGAAAAATGCGATTGCAGCCCGTAACATGCAAACCTCCTCAGTGGGTGTTACTAATTTAAGGATAAGCAATTCAGATGCCAACTATCACAAAGCCGAGTGGCGTTTGCCAAGTTTTCTGTAAAGAGTTTTTCGATCAATTCCTAAATCACGGGCGGTCTTTTCTTTTGCACCTTTGTTGATGGACAAAGCATACTCGATATAGAGCTGATTCATTTCCTCGATTGGCAGCAGCAAGGGGGCGGCTTCTTCACGCGTTTTTTCGCGCAGAAAATTCAAAGTGTTTTGTTTTTGTTTTGATATTTCGCTGGCTCGTGGATGAAGATCTTCAACTTCGATGTGTGAGTTTGCGGCTAGCACCACCGCGCGCTCGATGCGATTTTCCAGCTCGCGAACATTTCCCGGCCAGCTTTGGTTCAAAAGATACTGGTGGGCGGCAGGGGTGATTCCCAATAACCTCTTCGAGTTTTGTATCGAGTACTTTCCAAGAAAGTGCTGGGCTAAGGGAAGAATATCTTCAGTTCGCTCCCGCAACGCCGGCACGTTGATAGAGATCACGTTCAGGCGAAAGAATAGATCTTCGCGAAATTTCTTTTGTTGAACAGCACGATCCAGATTCTGATGGGTTGCCGCAATCACGCGAATATTAATGGGGCGAAAGCTATTCTCCCCCAGTCGTTTTATTTTGCGTTCCTGCAGAACCCGCAGAATTTTTGCCTGCAGGCCAATATCCATGTCGGCAATTTCATCTAAAAAAAGAGTACCGCCTTCGGCTTCTTCAAAAAGTCCGGCCTTGTTTGCGATCGCACCTGAAAAGGCGCCGCGTGCATAACCGAAAAGCTCTGACTCTAACAGATGATCAGGGATGGCAGCGCAATTCAAGGCAACGAATCCTTTGGAGCGCCGGGTGCTTAAAGTATGAATGTATTGTGCGATGATCTCTTTGCCGGTCCCACTTTCGCCGGTGATCAGGATGCTCGAGGTGCTTTCAGCGACTTTGCGGGCCAGATTCAGAGCGGAAAGGAAGGCAGGACTTTCAGCGATGATGTCTTTCCCTTCCTTCATTTTGCAGCTCCTTACAAATTGCCACCACCCGAAAGTATGATGAAATACTGCACTTCTTCGTCTGGCATTTTAAATCCGAACTTGTCTCGGCGGGTATCATAGTACTTTGTTACCTGGGCGCCGCCACCAATTCGCAGGCCACCGATGGCAAAAATCAAACCGGCCTTACCAAAGTAACCACTCGCGTCCTCATTGGCGAACCGCAAACCGGGCCCGGCAAACCCTTCGATGCCGAATTTGCCGCCGTCGTTATAGAAGCTGGTTCCAAAGATCGCCGCGGTATCCAAGCCATACACATTATCAATGCTGCTGCCGAATTGCGTAAAAAGGGAGTTTCGCCAGTTCAAGTAGTTGGTCAGGTACCAGTTCAAACCGACGTCGATTTCGGTGTAGGTGTTGCCATTGTAGGTGCCAACGCCGCCACTTAAATCATAAGTCAGGTTTTGTGCGCCCGCGGGGCTGGAAATCAAACCACCAAGTACCAATAGAATGCTTATAAGTTTTTTCATGATTTCATCATCCGAAGCTGCGGGGGGCAGGGTCAATGAAATTGCGGCTTTCCGGGCTTTCAACACAGTGAAAATAGGAGGCATTTCTTGCCATTTTTCCTTTGAAGGGGTAGTTTCCAGCCCATTCAAGCAGGGGCCCTTATGTTTTCTGGAATCGTCGAATCCGTTATGCCTATTGAAAGCTCGGAAGAGCTCCAAAATGCCTATCGCGTAAAAATTAAAAAGCCATCTGAATTCAATGATTTAAAGCTTGGCGACAGCATTGCCTGTGATGGTGTTTGTTTGACCGTTGAAGCCTATGATGATCAGCAAATGACTTTCGCGCTGGCGGCCGAAACCATCAAGATTCTCGAGTGGAATCCCACTAGCTGGATTGGTAAAAAGGTCAATTTAGAGAGATCTTTGCGTTTCGGTGACCGTATCCATGGTCATTTGGTAACAGGTCACGTCGATAGTTTGGGCTCTGTGACAAGAGCAGAGCTTTTGGGCGAGTCGTTCTTTTTGGACGTTAAAGTTCAGGACACGATTCTTCCCTACGTTTGGAAAAAGGGCAGCATCACATTGAACGGCGTCAGCCTGACAGTGAATGATCTGGATAAAAACACCGTGTCAGTGTGTCTGATCCCTGAGACACTCAAGCGCACCAATTTGGGTGACTTGAAAATTGGAAGTAAAATTAATGTGGAGCCGGATTATATGGCTCGCGCGATCCAACGTTCTTTGGAAGTGAAGAAGGACCAGTAATGGAATTCAATACAATCCCGGAAATTCTTGATGATGTCAGAGCAGGAAAAATCGTAATCCTGGTGGACGATGAGGATCGTGAAAACGAAGGTGATCTGATCCTGGCGACGGATCACGTGAATGCGCAAGCGATCAATTTCATGATTTCTGAAGCCCGCGGCCTGGTATGTCTGTGTATGACGCCGCAACAAATGGACCGCCTGCAGCTGCCATTGATGGTTCGTGATGAGTACAACTACGCACCAAATAAAACCGCTTTCACCGTTTCCATCGAAGCAGCCGAAGGCATTTCTACAGGTATTTCCGCAGCGGACCGTGCACACACTTGTAAGGTCGCAGCCAACCCTCACGCGAAACCTGCTGACGTTCACATGCCAGGACATATCTTCCCAATTCGCGCGCAACAAGGCGGAGTGCTAAAGCGCGCAGGTCACACTGAAGCCAGCGTTGATCTGGCTCGCATGGCGGGATTGAATCCTGCAGCGGTCATCTGTGAGGTCATGAATCCAGATGGAACTATGGCGCGCGTTCCGGACTTGAAAGAGTTCGCGAAAAAGCACGGACTTAAAATCGGTACGATCGTTGATTTGATCGCATATCGTCTGGCGAATGAAACTTTGGTTGAAGAACTTGTCAGCATTCCTTTGCCTGCGTCTTTCGGCGAAGGTTATCAGGCGCGCGTCTTCCGTTCGACGGTGGATGGTCTTGAGCATTTGGTCATTCAAAAAGGCGAGATCGTAAAAGACAAGCCTGCCTTGATCCGTGTGCACGTCGACAACTTCACCCGTGACTTTATGGCTGTCGTGCAAAGAGGCGGATCGTCCGTGGTGGAAAGCCTGAAGATGATCGAAGAGGCGGGCAGTGGTGCCTTCGTTCTTCTTCGTGGTAACAACCGTGTCCATGGTCTTACACAGGAACTTCAAGCCTTGGTCGGCATGGAAGATCTTCGTCCCTCCACTCCGTTGATGGACGAGCGTGATTACGGTATCGGTGCGCAAATTCTGCGCGAGATCGGCGCGAATAAAATCCGCCTGATCACCAACAAGCCCGAGAAAAAAGTCGGCTTGAAGGCATTTGATTTAGAAATCGTTGAAATTGTAGCAATTGAAAATCTTAAAGGGGCTCAATAATGGCAAACATCAAAGTTGGTGTGGTAACAGCACGTTGGAATTCAGAAATCACTCAAAAGCTTGAAGAGGGTGCAATCTCTTACCTTGAGTCTTGCGAGGGCGTGGAAATCTACGCTGCTTTGGTTCCGGGTGCAGTGGAAATCCCATTGGCTTGCCAGGCATTCCTGGATGCAGGTTGTGATGGTGTTGTGGCGTTGGGTGCTGTTATTCGTGGGGAAACTTCGCACTACGATTATGTCTGCAACTCGGTAACAGACGGTCTGACTCGTTTGATGCTTGATTATAAAAAACCAATCGGTTTCGGCGTATTGACGACTGAAAACGAAGAGCAAGCTATCGCTCGCACAGGCAGCGCTGAGCACATGAACAAAGGCGAGGAAGCAGCACAAGTGGTTATGGAAATGATCGGTCTTGTGGGTGAAATCCCTGCGACTTTGAAAACAGCGGAAATGATCGCGGCGCAGCCGGCTCCAAAAGCCAAAGCTCCTAAGGCGGCAAAAGCAGCAAAAGCTGCCAAGAAAGCTCCTGCGAAAGCAAAAAAATCCGCGAAAAAAGGAAAAAAGTAATTTAGCATTGTAGTCTCAATGGCCACGGATTTTTTCCGGCTGATCAGGAAGCCGTGGCCTTACAAAAGGAATTGTTGGTGAGCGAAACTTCCGGTGATGATTTTCTTCCACATGGTCCCGCGGAACATAAAAAAAGAAGACGCGAAATCTTCATCGTACTTGTCGTCTCTTTTCTGTTCGTATTGCTGACCTGGTTTGAAATCAGACTGTTCGCAACCAGCCAGCAACTTCCCTTCGTTCATAGTATCTTTTTCTTCGGTCTGGTAAATTTCAATATCATCCTGCTGTTGCTTCTTTTGTTCATGATTTTCCGAAACATCGTGAAGGTCTTCGTCGAGCGGCAAGGGAAGTTGTTCGGCAGCAGTCTGAAGGCAAAACTGATCGCCGCATTCGTGGCGTTCAGTTTTATCCCAACCGTTCTGATGTTCATCATTTCGGTGTTCTATATCAATTCCAGCTTCGACAAATGGTTCAGCGTTAAAATGGCCGGAGTCTTAAAAAGCTCTATCGAAGTCACCAATGCCTATTATTTTAACGCCAAAAAGAAGAACTACCACTTTGCCCATCAAATTGCGGACTCCATTCGTCCGTTGAATAACTCGAACGACATCAAACACAAGGTCGAACAGCTGCGCAAAGAATTCAGTCTGGATGCGGTGGAGTACTATCCATCGTTGTTTGGGAAGCGCGTTGTGGTTTCCGCAGAGGATGACACTGTTCCCACGGTGCCGGCCGTCTCTCTTGAGTTTCTGCAAAAAGGTATCAAAGTTCAGGCCGAGGCCTCTATCATCCATCAATTCGGGGATGGCAATCTGGTTCGTGTGATCGTTCCGGTCAAAGAGGGCGCTGATAAGGGCGCCATCGTGGTCTCAAGTTTTCTGCCGCTTTCATTGGTCAGTAAGATGGATGACATCTCAACGGCCTACGATGAATTCCGCGATATCAATCCTTTGGAATATCCGCTGAAATCAATTTATCTGATCATCCTGGTACTGATGACCTTCGTAATCCTGTTGGCTGCGACCTGGTTTGGATTTTATCTGGCCAAACAGCTTTCCATTCCGATTGTCCAATTGGGGCGTGCAACCCGCCGTGTGGCTGGGGGCGATTACACTCCGGTGGAAATCAAGTCCGGCTCCGAGGAAATCAACGATTTGATTTCAAGCTTTAATCAGATGACCGTTACGCTGGAAAACACCCTCGAGGAGCTGGATCAGCACGCTCGATACACGGATATAGTATTGCGTAACGTGAACACCGGTGTGATTTCCGTGGATCAGAATGGTCGTATTTCTACGATCAACCGTCATGCGGCCCAACTGTTAAAAGTCGATGCGGATCGCTACATCGGGAAGTCAGTTCGCGAACTTTTGACCTTGGAATACTTCCGCACCTTTGCGGAACTGCTGAAAACCATGCAGGATCACAAGATCGAAAGCATTCAAAAAGAATTCCGACTGAACGTGCAAGGCGAAGCCGTGCCTCTGCAAATGAGTCTTTCCATCCTTAAGGATGATAAAGGCGAAGCCGTCGGTAAGGTTCTGGTATTCGACGACATGACACCGATCGTGAATGCCCAAAGGTCTGCAGCATGGACCGAAGTGGCCCGTCGTATTGCCCATGAAATCAAGAATCCATTGACGCCCATCAAGCTTTCCGCAGAACGTCTTCAAAGAAAATTTGGTGCTTCGATCACGGATCCTGCATTCAGTGAATGTACGACAATGATCGTAAAACAAGTTGATGGATTGAAAAATCTGGTGAACGAGTTCAGCAACTTTGCCCGTCTTCCTCAGGCGCGCCCGGTTGTTGCAAACTTTAACTCTGTGATCGAGGAATCCCTGGGGCTATATCGTCAGGCACATCCGCAAGTTAAGTTTGATTTCCTTCCTGACGGGGAGCTGCCGGAGTTTAAGTTTGATCCCGATCAAATTCGCCGGGTTTTGGTGAATCTTGTGGATAACGCTGTAGCTGCTGTGGCTAAAGAACCACAACCAGCTGTCCAAATAGCCACACGTTATGACAAAGATATTAAAACTATGCGTATGACCGTCGCCGATAATGGAGACGGGGTGTCAGCAGATCAAAGAAACCGTATTTTTGAGCCGTACTACTCTACAAAAGAGGGCGGAACTGGTTTAGGCTTACCTATCGTGAAAAGGATCATCGAGGATCACAATGGATTTATTCGCGCGACTGCAAATGAACCCAAAGGTTTGAAACTCGTGATCGAAGTTCCTGTAAACGAAGTGGGCGCGTGGAAGCCCGCTGAAGAATAAGAAAGAAGGTCCGTGATGGCGGCTCTATCTACAAAAATTCTGATTATTGACGACGAAGCACCGATTCGTGATGTGCTCTCAGCTTCTTTAAGAGACGAAGGCTATCAGGTTTTCCTGGCGCATGACGGGGAGTCTGGCCTGCAGGCGATCAAAGATGTTCAGCCCGATGTGGTCTTCCAGGATATCTGGATGCCCGGAAATATCGACGGTATTGAAGTTCTGACTCGTTCACGCAAGGAATTTCCGAATGTCGAGTTCGTGATGATTTCCGGTCACGGAACTATTGAAACTGCGGTTAAAGCCACCAAGTTGGGTGCCTGGGATTTCATCGAAAAACCACTTTCCATGGATAAAATCCTGATCGTGATCTCAAATATTCTAAGCTACCAACAACAGAAGGAAGAAAAAGCCCTGTTGCTGAACAAGCTTCGCAAATCCATCGCTCTTGTCGGTGAAGCTCCGTCTATCGTGGCCACCAAACAAGTGATCGCGCGCGTGGCGCCGACAAACTCCTGGGTTTTGATCCAAGGTGAAGCCGGTACTGGCAAAGAGCTTGTGGCTCAAAATATTCATTACTTAAGCACTCGCGCCAGCCGTCCCTTTGTTGAAATCAATTGTGGCGGTATTCCGGAAGATCTTTTGGAAGCAGAAATCTTCGGTATCGAAAAAGGTGCGATGCCAGGCGTGGAGCGTGCTAAAAAAGGCAAATTGGATTTGGCCCACGGCGGGACACTGTACATTGCTGAAATCAGCGAAATGAACAAAGACGCTCAGGCAAAACTCCTAACTTACCTGGATGACAAAAAATACCGTCGTGTCGGCGGCTCTGAGCTGATCGAAAACGATGTGCGTGTGATCGCGGCTTCATCGAAAGATCTGGATAAAGAAGTTAAGGAAGGCCGCTTCCGCGAGGACCTGTATTACCGTCTGAACGTGATTCCATTCCGTGTCCCGGCCCTTCGTGAGCACCCCGAGGATATCCCGGTTTTGGTCTCTTATTTTTCAGACAATGTTGCATCTGAAAGCGGTTATCCCAAAAAAGCCATCAGCGAGCAGGCCATGAATAAAATGTTGGCCTATCAATGGACTGGCAATGTGCGCGAATTGAAAAACTTTATCGAGCGCGTTTATATTCTGACTCCGGGCGAGTTCGTTGACGTTCATGATCTGCGTTTCGCAGGCTTGATCGACAAGGACGATGAGCAGGGCTTTGAAATGCAGGACCTGTCCACGTTCCGCGATGCCCGTGCTCAGTTCGAAAAAGAATACCTTCTTCGTAAGATCAACGAAAAC
This sequence comes from Bdellovibrio sp. HCB290, assembly GCF_047305925.1. Taxonomy (GTDB): domain Bacteria; phylum Bdellovibrionota; class Bdellovibrionia; order Bdellovibrionales; family Bdellovibrionaceae; genus Bdellovibrio. Next base: position 746,780 of record NZ_CP178620.1, read on the forward strand.
GGCGGGAATATCTCTAAAACCGCTGAAGTCATCGGTCTTGAGCGAAGTTACCTTCACAGAAAAATTAAAGCCTACGGCATAGACACTAAAGACATTTAGTGTCCTTATGGCCAGTACAAAAGATATTTAAGGAATAGCAAATGTCAGATACAGCAATTAAACCAACACGCTCTGAAAATTACCCTGAGTGGTACCAACAAGTTATCACCGCAGCTGATATGGCCGAAAACTCTCCGGTCCGTGGTTGCATGGTGATCAAACCCTGGGGCTACGCTGTTTGGGAAAACATGCAAGCGGTATTGGATCGTATGTTCAAAGATACGGGCCACGTGAATGCTTACTTCCCATTGCTTATTCCACTAAGCTTCCTGGAAAAAGAAGCTGAACACGTTGAAGGCTTCGCGAAGGAATGCGCTGTCGTTACTCACCACCGCTTGAAAGGTGATGGCAATGGCAAACTGGTTCCGGATGGCGAGCTTGAAGAGCCGCTTATCATCCGTCCTACTTCTGAAACCATCATCGGTCATCAATTCGCAAAATGGGTGAAGTCCTACCGTGACCTTCCTGTTTTGATCAATCAATGGTGTAACGTGATGAGATGGGAAATGCGCACGCGCATGTTCCTAAGAACGGCAGAGTTCCTGTGGCAAGAAGGCCATACAGTTCACGCGACTGCCAAAGAAGCCCAAGAGGAAACTTTGCAGATGTTGGACGTTTACGCTGACTTTGCAGAGCAATACATGGCGATGCCAGTAATTAAAGGTATGAAAACCTCTGACGAGCGTTTCCCGGGTGCGGTTGATACGTACACGATCGAAGCGCTTATGCAGGATAAAAAAGCTCTTCAAGCGGGCACGTCTCACTTCTTGGGTCAGAACTTCGCAAAAGCTTCCGGTATTAAATACTTGAGCGCCGAGGGTAAAGAAGAAACTGCATGGACAACTTCATGGGGTGTTTCAACTCGTCTTATCGGTGGTTTGATCATGACTCATTCAGACGATAACGGCTTCGTGGTGCCGCCAAGAATCGCTCCTCTGCACGTTGTGATCGTACCAATCTATCGTAACGACGCTGAAAAAGCGCAGGTATTGGAATACGTAAACAGCCTGGCTAAAGAAGTAAAATCTCAAAACTATAATGGTGGTTCCATCCGCGTGAAAGTCGACGACCGCGACATCCGTGGCGGCGATAAAGCATGGCAGTACATCAAGCAAGGTGTTCCTGTGCGCGTGGAAGTAGGTCCTCGTGATATGGCGAAAGGCGAAGTCTTCGTCGGCCGTCGTGACAAAGGCCCGAAAGAAAAAGCCGGCCAAGCCCGCGATGCTTTCGTTCAGGGCATCAGTGCTTTGTTGCAGGAAATCCAGGACGGTTTGTTTGAAAGAGCCAAAGCGTTCCGCGACAGCAACATCAAAAAAATCACAGACCTTAAAGAATTCGAAGCACACTTTAAAGGCGAAGAAAATTCAGCCCCAGGTTTCGCATTGGTTCCATGGTGTGAAGAGGGTATCGGTCATGATTTGTTAGGCCAGCTGAAAGTAACTCCACGTTGTGCTCCACTTAAACAAGAGCCCATCAGCGGAAACTGCATCTTCTCTGGCAAGCCAGCCACGAAATGGGTGCTGTTCGCGAAGTCTTACTAAAAGCGTCTCAACCAATTTGACGGCGTTCAAAGTTAGGCCAGTAAAGGGATTCGTGGAATTCCCTCGCAAATTAAGGGGCCAAGGTCCTTAAAAAGAGCGAAAACCTGATTTCAAAACACTTAGAAATTTGGCGAACGGAGGGATTTTCCCTCCGTTTTTTTATTCGCTTTGACGACTCTCGTAACTGAGCAGATTCTGATTCTGAACTAGGGATTGTTCCATAAAGCCAATAACAGGAGGGATTTCTATGAAAGCCTTAGCTTTATCCTTGTTGTTGCTCGTTTCAGGTTTTTCCCCAAGTTTGTACGCCACCGACGATGAAGTCTCCATCAAACCACCGTCGCCGAAATATTCCGAACCCCTTGATGACCTCATGACCACCGAAGAGATTGCGAACGAGATCGGCGCTCCGCGAACAGAAATGCGCGCAGCCGTGATCGATCCGGAAATCATCGCGTCTCAGGATGGAATTGATGTCTATAGAGAGTATGCCATCGTCCTTCGCATCAACAAGGCGCCGATCGGTCCCACAGCCCAGCAGATGCAAGTTATGGAGAACGGGGTGCTGATCGCGAATTGGCTGGTTTCGACGGGTCGGGAAAAGTATGAACAAGCAAAAAGCGGCCGTTGGTATTGGACGGTCACTCCAACCGGCACTTACTCACCGTATAAGCTGGTGCTGAAACACTATTCCTATACATGGAAAGCGCATATGGAATTTGCGATGTTCTTTAATGGTGGTGTGGCCGTGCATGCAACGACGCCAGATCACTATAAAGAGCTGGGTACGCGTGCTTCCGGGGGCTGTGTCCGACTTCACCGCGATAATGCTCTGATCATTTGGAATAAAGTGACAGCGCAACCCAAAAAGCTGGTTCCCTTGTTTAATGAAAACGGTCGCGTGGCCCGCGACGTTAATGGAAATCCGATCCGGGTCATGGGTTGGAACACTCTGATAATCGTCGAAAACAAATGACCTGTTTCTGAGTTTATGAGAGGGTGGAGTGCAGGAGTTATTCATGAATAAAAACCTGCGCTCTCATCCCATGAAAAATCCAGTCATTCTTGCGCTTGATGTGGACACCCGCGATCAGGCTTTGAGAATCGCCGATCAGGTCGGTGATATTATCGGTGGAATCAAAGTCGGCCCACGTTTGTGTTTACGTTATGGGCTGGAGTTCGTTCAGGAGCTCTCGCAGCGCGCTCCGATCTTTATGGATAATAAGCACTTCGATATTCCTTCAACCATGGAGGCTGCGGTTCGCGCCAGTTTCGATGCCGGTGCCTCATTGGTCACAGTTCATGCGCTAAGTGGTGCAGAGGCTCTGAAAAGGGTAGCTGCGGTCGAAGCAGAGCTGAATAAGCAGCGCCCGTTCAAGGTGCTGGCCGTAACAATCCTGACCTCCTGGGATCAAAATTCATTGCCGTCCGTGATGAAACCTCAGTCGATCTCTCAGCACGTTACTGAATTGGCGAGTTTGGTTCAAAATTCTGGAATAAATGGCGTGGTTTGCTCTCCTCATGAACTGGACCTTTTACAAAATCGCGGTCTCTATCTTGTCACGCCGGGAATTCGCTTTAGTATGAACGACTCCGGCGATCAAAAGCGAATCATGGGTCCGCAGGAAGCACTTGAAAAAGGGGCTTCTGCACTTGTGGTAGGTCGTCCGATTTTAGAGGCAAAAGATATCAAACAAGCAGCAAATCAATTTGTGATGGCGATGAATGAAAAAGAATAATTTCCGCTCTGGCAGCGGCTCAAAAAGCAATTCTCCAAAATCCTCTCAGGGCGGTCGTTCTCAGGGAGGACGCCCTCAACAAGGTGGTCGCCCGCAAGGTGGAGCTCGCCCTCAGCAAGGCGGTTCTCGCTCTGAAAATTCCATTCCACGCGAGTGGCGTATTGTCGTCGGTAATCACGCCATCAAAGAAGCTCTTTTTATGCGCCCTAAAAAGGTCAAAGGGATGTGGCTTAAGAATGGTTGGGAAACTTCTGCTGATTTGCGCGAACTAGAAGAGATGGCTCGCAAGCATCACATCACTCCCGAGATTCGTCAGGAGCAAGTGATCGATAAATTCGGTTCATCGCATCAAGGTGCGGCACTTTTCGTTGAAGGTGGGCCGGGACTGGACCTAGACCACGTGGGAAGTTTGGATACTTCTATTCTTTTGATGCTGGACGGTATCGAAGATCCGCACAACTTGGGTGCGATTCTAAGAACGTCATGGCTGACCAACGTTAAAGGTGTATTTATTCCAGAGGACCGCGCAGTGGGTCTAACCCCGACAGTTCATAAAGTGGCCTGCGGTGGGGTAGAGCATGTGCCTGTTGAAGCCACAACTAACTTTAGTAAGTACGCGGAAACATTAAAAGAAAAAGGGTATTGGATTTATGGTTTAAGCCCCCGCGGAAAGCGATCGATTTTCGAATTAGATCTGCCTGAAAAAGTAATTTGGGCAATCGGCGCTGAAGACAAAGGTTTGAGAGTGACAACAGAACGCCTTTGTGATGAATTAGTCTTCATTCCGCAAACGAGTGCTTCTGCATCTTATAATGCGTCTGTCGCCACGGCCATGGCCTTGACGGAGACTTTAAGGCAGCACGCGGTGCGCGGAAATCGCAAAAAATCGCAGTCCGACAAATAATTATCTTTGACGAATGTAGATTTTTTCCACTATAACTCTTTCGGTTATCTCAGTGATGCTGGTTTAGCTCAATTGGTAGAGCAGCTGATTTGTAATCAGCAGGTTGCGGGTTCGAGTCCCATAACCAGCTCCAAATTTCTCTGAGTAAGTATTTAAAAAAAATGGGTAGGTGCCCGAGTGGCTAAAGGGGACGGACTGTAAATCCGTTAGCTTACGCTTACGAAGGTTCGAATCCTTCCCTGCCCACCATTTTTTTAAATATTTTCTCGGGGAAATTAGGGTTTCTGTAATGGGCGGGAATAGCTCAATTGGCTAGAGTATCTGCCTTCCAAGCAGAGGGTTGCGGGTTCGAGACCCGTTTCCCGCTCCAATTTTCAGATGCCCATGTAGCTCAGTGGTAGAGCACACCCTTGGTAAGGGTGAGGTCGTCGGTTCGGCTCCGATCATGGGCTCCACTTAGTTTTACTTGTATTTAATAAATTTGGCTTTAAGTTAGATAAAAATAAAAAAATCTCTGCAGGAGGATATAATGTCTAAAGAGAAATTCACGCGTAATAAGCCGCATGTTAACATCGGTACAATCGGTCACGTCGACCACGGTAAAACAACTTTGACTGCTGCTATCACTACTACTCTTGCAGCGGCTGGTAAAGCTCAAGCGATGTCTTACGATCAAATCGATAAGTCTCCAGAAGAGCGCGAGCGTGGTATCACTATCTCTACTACTCACGTTGAGTATGAAACTGAAAACCGCCACTACGCACACGTTGACTGCCCAGGACATGCTGACTACGTAAAAAACATGATCACTGGTGCTGCTCAAATGGACGGCGCTATCCTAGTTGTTTCTTCTGCTGACGGTCCTATGCCACAAACTCGTGAACACATCCTTTTGGGTCGCCAAGTTGGTATCCCTGCAATGGTTGTTTTCATGAACAAAGTTGACATGGTTGACGATAAAGAACTTCTTGAGCTAGTTGAGCTTGAGATCCGCGAACTTCTTTCTAAGTACGAATACCCAGGTGATGATATCCCTGTAGTAAAAGGTTCTGCTTTGAAAGCTTTGGAAGGTGACCAATCTGAAATCGGTCGTCCATCTATCATGAAATTGATGGAAGCTTGCGATGCTTACATTCCACAACCAGCTCGTGCTACTGACAAAACTTTCTTGATGCCAGTAGAGGACGTGTTCTCTATCTCTGGTCGTGGTACAGTTGTTACTGGCCGTGTTGAGCGTGGTATCGTTAAAGTTGGTGACGAGATCGAAATCATCGGTATCCGTCCAACTCAAAAAACTACTGTTACTGGTATCGAGATGTTCCGTAAACTTCTTGATGAAGGTCAAGCGGGCGACAACTGCGGCGTTCTTCTTCGTGGTACTAAAAAAGAAGACGTTGAGCGTGGTCAAGTTCTTGCTAAACCAGGTTCAGTTAAACCTCACAAAAAATTCAAAGCTGAAGCGTACATCCTTACTAAAGAAGAAGGCGGACGTCATACTCCATTCTTCAACGGTTACCGTCCACAGTTCTACTTCCGTACAACTGACGTAACTGGTGTTTGTACTTTGAAAGCTGGCACTGAAATGGTTATGCCAGGTGACCGCGTTGAATTGGCAGTTGAGTTGATCGCTCCAATCGCGATGGAAAAAGAATTGCGTTTCGCTATCCGCGAAGGTGGCCGTACAGTTGGCGCCGGCGTTGTTATCGAAATCCTTGAGTAGGATTAACGCAGCATAGGCTGAAATAAAAATCACCCGGGGGACTCCTTGACAAAAGGGTCCCCCTCGGTGTTTCTTGCGTATGCACAAAAGTTTTTCTGTTTTTGGTTTTTATTGAAGAGAAGCGGTCAGCACCCACTCAGGGGATGGCCGATTGTCTTCAATAAAAAATGCAGGGGTGTAGCTCCAGTGGTAGAGCGAACGACTCCAAATCGTTAGGTCGTGGGTTCGAATCCCTCCGCCCCTGCCAATTTCTACAGAAATATTTCAACAGGAATGAGGTATCGTGGAAAAAACTAACTCTAAGATTATTACACTTAGTTTTGCAGTTGCAGGTGCATTGCTTGGATTGACTGTGCACATGCTTATCAAAGCATTCTCGGGTGCTTTTGGTGTTGTAGCGAAATTGGCAGATAATGACTTGTTCAAACACGGTCTTCCGGTTGGAGCAGGTATTTTGTTGTTTGTTTTGCTTCAGTTTAACCCACGCGTTCAAGCTTGGGCGGAAGAAGTTGTGTCTGAAGTTCGTAAGGTAGTATGGCCTTCTCGTAAAGACACAACGGCTATGACTATTGTTTGTGTTGTAATGGTTCTTATCTCAAGCGTGATTATCAGCTCATTTGACCTGATTTCTGGCTTCTTTATCAACTATCTAATGAAGTAAGGATCGGCCATGGATAAAAAGTGGTACATCGTCAACGTTCAGACAAGTTGTGAAAACACGGCTAAAAAGGCTATCGAAGAGAAGATCAAAACTTCCAAAATGGAAGAGTTCTTCGGAGAGATCCTTATTCCGGCTGAAAATGTAGTTGAGCTTGTAAAAGGCCAAAAGCAGACTAGATCGCGTAAATTTTTCCCAGGTTATATCTTCGTTCAAATGTTTTTGAATGATGAGACTTGGCATTTGGTAAGAAATGCGTCAAAAGTAACAGGCTTTGTGGGTGGCACTAAAACTCGTCCCCCTGAAGTACCTGAAGCAGAGGTTTTCCGCGTAACTCAGCAAATGGCTGGTGTTGCAGAAAAACCGAAAATGAAGGTGAAGTTCTCTGTAGGTGAAAATGTGACTGTTGTTGACGGTCCATTTGCTAACTTCCAAGGAACTGTAGAAGAAGTAAACGAGGACAAAGCCAAGCTTAAAGTTCTTGTTAGCATCTTCGGTAGACCAACTCCAGTTGAGTTGGACTACATTCAAGTAGATAAAGCTTAAAACTGAAGCTCACATAGGGTGAGTTTTGGATTAATAACACAACCTCTTGCAGGAGTGGGTCATGGCAAAAAAAGTTACAGGAATGATCAAGCTGCAAATACCGGCAGGGAAAGCTAATCCAGCTCCACCCGTTGGACCGGCACTTGGACAGCACGGGGTAAACATCATGGAATTCTGTAAGCAGTTCAACGCTCGTACACAAGCGTTGGGTGATAGCATCATCCCTATCATCATCACTGTTTACCAAGACAGATCGTTTACTTTCATCACAAAAACACCACCGGTGTCTTCTTTGATTAAAAAGGCGTTGAAATTGGAATCTGGTTCCAAAATGCCTCAAAAGGACAAAGTTGGTAAAATTAATAACGATCAAATCAAGCAAATCGCTACAACGAAATTGCCTGACTTGAACTGCTTGAAAGTTGAATCCGCAATGTCACAAGTTGCTGGTACAGCTAAGAGCATGGGCATCGACATCGCGTAGGAGTGAACAATGGCAGGTAAAAAGTTCGCAGCTGCTTCTAAAAAAGTAGATTCTGCAAAAAAGTACTCTGTTGAAGAAGCATTCAAACTCGTTGTTGAGTCCGCTCCAGCGAAGTTTGATGAATCTATCGACGTAGCATTGCGTTTGGGTATCGACCCTAAGCAATCTGATCAACAAGTTCGTGGCGCAATCTCATTGCCTCACGGTTTGGGTAAAGAAGTAAAAGTAGTTGTTTTCGCAAAAGGTCCTAAAGAGGCTGAAGCGAAAAACGCTGGCGCAGACTTTGTTGGCGCTGACGACCTTGTGGCTAAAATCCAAGGCGGCTGGTTGGATTTCGATAAATGTATCGCGACTCCAGACATGATGGCGACTGTTTCTAAAGTTGCTAAAATTCTAGGGCCTCGTGGTTTGATGCCGAATCCAAAAATCGGTACTGTAACTATGAACGTTGGCGAAGCTGTAGCTGCTGAGAAAAAAGGTAAGCTAGATTTCCGCGTTGATAAAGCAGGTATCGTACATGCTGGTATCGGTAAGAAATCTATGGGCGATGCTAAACTTCGTGATAACTTCATGGTCCTTTTGGGCGCATTGGTTAAAGCGAAACCAGCATCTTCTAAAGGTATCTACCTTCGCTCTATCTCCGTAGCATCAACTATGGGTCCAGGCGTGAAGATCGAGCCAAATGCGGCAGCAGCTGCAACTGGTGTTAACTAGTTCTTGATTTAAGCTCCGGCTTTGGCTGGAGCTTTTCTTTTTTGATCTAGTTTATTTGTTTTTTAAATTTAAAGCGATCAGAGACAGTAGGTTTTCTTCAGTGAATGTAATCCCATGATTGTGTGGGGCCTGCCGAGATAAGGCTAAAAGGTTATTTTACCTCCAAACCGACCTGATTCGCATACACCCCTTCGCAAGAAGGGAAAAGTCTAATGAAAGGAGGCTCACTTATGATCACTCGCGCAGATAAAGAGCAAGAGATTAAGCTTATCACTGAAAAGTTCGGTAACGCTAAAGGAGCTTTCATCGTCGACTTCAAAGGCATCAAGGTTGAGCAAGTTACTAACTTGCGTAAAAAATTGAATGCTGCTGATTCAGAGATGAAAGTTGTCCGTAATACTCTAGCAAAAAGAGCGTTCAAAGATCACCCAGCTATTGAAAAAGCATTTACTAATTCAATGAAGGGTACTAACGCCATCGTATTCTCATACGGTGAAGTGAACGCAACTGCTAAAACATTGGCTGATTTCGCTAAGGACGTAGAAGTTCTTCAAATCAAGTCTGGTGTAATGGATGGCGAAGCTTTGGATGATGCTAAGATTAAATTCTTGGCGACTCTTCCTGGTAAAGACCAACTCCGTGCTATGTTCTTGGCTACACTTCTTGCTCCAGCAACTACACTTGCTAGATGCTTGAACGTTTACGCTGAAAAACTTGGTGGCGGCGCTGACGCTGGTACTGAAGCTGCTCCACAAGCATAATGCTTGCGCTCCGACTGTTCGGAGTTAATGGTGCAAAGAAATTGAATTTTAAATAATTTTTTAAATCCCTGGAGGATTAAAATGTCTCTAACTAACGATCAACTTGTTGACGCATTGTCTGCGAAAACAGTTCTAGAAATCGCTGAACTTGTAAAATTGCTTGAAACTAAATGGGGCGTTTCTGCTGCTGCTCCTGTAGCTGCTGCAGCTGGTCCTGCTGCTGCTGTTGAAGAAAAAACTGCATTCGACGTTATCTTGGTTGATGCTGGCGCGAACAAAATCAACGTAATCAAAGAAGTACGTGGTTTGACTGGTTTGGGTCTTGCTGAAGCTAAAGCACTAGTTGAAGCTGGTGGCAAAGCTGTTAAAGAAGGCGCGACTAAAGAAGACGCTGAAAAAATCAAAAAAGCTCTTGAAGCTGCGGGCGCGAAAGTTACTGTTAAGTAGTCTTTCTGACCTTATTGGTTTTGAAAATTGCCGAAAGCCTCGTGGAAACACGGGGCTTTTTGCTTTTTAGGACCGCGGTATTTGCGACGACCGCCTTGTCTTTCGAAAATCCGTGGTCTGCCTCGGCTATTTTCGACCCGCGCTTCCTGCGCTTGCCCGGCTTGGGTGCCGCATCCTGCGGGCCGGGAGGTCGAAAATATCCAAGTCATCCCCCGGATTTTCAAAAGCCAATGTTGACGCGTTAAATCATGTTGTCTTAAAGCAACAATCCCCGCATTTCCCAGATCTCTGAATCGGGGAATTACGTTCAATAAAATAAAAATCCAGCCACCAAACTACTTTTTGTAACCAAGAAATTCGGTTTTGCGACGATTTCGGTTCATTATTTTCTTTCAAAACTTCTTATTTGACCTTGAACGAGCGTTTTGGGGAGGGGGCAGGGACTTATATTTTGAGGCCTCCGCCCCCGCACGATGCGGTATCGAGGGGCGGTTGAGGGCCGGATGCCCGTGCCCAAAATATAAGTCCCTGCCCCCTCCCCAAAATGCGTCGCTCCGAAGCTAAAAAACCCAAAGTTTTGAAAGAAAGTAAAGAAGCGAAAGTGTTGATAATCCCTTGCTTTTTTGAAAACCCGGACGTAGTTTGGTTCCTTGCGTTTATCTTTTATTTAATGTGGTTCTTGATTCTTCCGCCCGAAGTGAAGTTTCGATTTTCTTATCACGGAGAGTACATTGGAAAAAACTCCAGTTACGGCTTCTAACATTCGAGTTAGAAAGTCTTTCGCGAAAAATAAGCAAGTCATTGATATTCCAAATTTGATTGAACTACAGAAATCTTCTTACGAAGCTTTCATTCAAAAAGATATGGATCCAGATCGCCGCGGTGAAGCTGGTCTCAATGGCGTTTTCAAATCTGTTTTCCCAATCACAGATTTCAACAACACTGCAAGCCTTGAGTTCGTATCATACACTCTAGAGCCAGCTAAGTACGACGTGGACGAGTGCCGTCAGCGTGGTATGACTTTCGCTGCTCCGATCAAGGTGACTCTTCGTCTTATCGTTTTCGATGTTGATGAAGAAACAGAAGCACGCTCTATCAGAGACGTTAAAGAACAAGAAGTTTATCTTGGCGAAATCCCATTGATGACTGCGAACGGTTCTTTCATCATCAACGGTACTGAGCGCGTTGTTGTATCTCAGTTGCATCGTTCTCCGGGCGTGTTCTTCGATCACGACGGTGGTAAAAACAATGCTTCTGGTAAATTGATCTACTCTGCACGCGTGATTCCTTACCGTGGTTCTTGGTTGGATGCTGAATTCGATCAAAAAGATTTGATCCACGTTCGTATCGATCGTCGTCGTAAATTCCCAGTGACAATTCTTTTGAAAGCATTGGGTTACAACGCTGAACAACTTCTTGAATACTTCTACGACCTTGACGAAGTTTACGTTAAAGGTGGCAAGTTGTTCCGTAAGTTGGACATCGAAAGAATGTCAGGCCAAAGAGCATTGACTGATATCGTTGATCCAAAAGGTGGCGAGGCACTGGTTAAAGCTGGTCGTCGTATCACTCGCGCGATCGTTAAGAAAATCAAAGATCTTAACATCACTGAACTTGAAGTTGAACCAAGCGACCTTGATGGTAAAGTTTTGGCGAAACCACTTATCGATGAATCCACTGGTGAGATCATCGCTGATGCAAATGCAGAGTTGAATGCTGCAATCATCAAGCGTTCCATCGAAGCGGGCATCGAAAGCTTCTACATGATCTTCTTCGACGGTTTGACTGTTGGACCTTACCTTCGCAACACATTGTTGGTTGATAAAGTTTCAAACAAAGACGAATCATTGGTTGAGATCTACAAACGTCTTCGTCCAGGTGAGCCTCCAACTTTGGAAGCTGCTACGACGTTCTTCGGTCGTTTGTTCTTCGATCCAGAGACGTATGATCTTTCTGAAGTTGGTCGTATCAAGATCAACCACAGATTCGGTATCTCTATGGATGAGTGCCCTCCGTCTCACAGAACGCTGACTCACAAAGATATCTTGAGCACTATCAAAACTCTTATCGATCTGAAAAACGGTCGTGGTGTTATCGACGATATCGATCACTTGGGTAACCGTCGTGTTCGTTCTGTTGGTGAGTTGCTTGAAAACCAATACCGTATCGGTCTAGTTCGTATGGAACGCGCGATCCGTGAACGTATGTCTCTACAAGACGTAGAAACAATGATGCCTCACGATCTGGTAAACGCGAAACCAGTGAATGCGGTTGTAAAAGAATTCTTCGGCTCTTCTCAATTGTCACAGTTCATGGATCAAACGAATCCGTTGTCCGAGATCACGCACAAACGTCGTTTGTCTGCTCTTGGACCCGGCGGTTTGACTCGTGATCGTGCAGGTTTCGAAGTACGTGACGTACATCCTACGCATTACGGTCGTATCTGCCCAATTGAAACTCCAGAGGGACCAAACATCGGTTTGATCGCTTCTTTGGCTACTTACGCTCGTATCAACAACTATGGTTTCATCGAGACTCCATACCGTAAGGTTGATCAAGGTTCTGTATCTAAAGACATCAATTACTTGTCTGCATTGGAAGAAGCGGGTCACTACATCGCTCCAGCAGCTCGTGATGAAGCTGGTAACAAATCAATCCAAACTGCTACGACAATCACTCGTCGTGACGGTGAGTATGAAATCGTTGATAAAGACAAAGTTGCATTGATGGACGTTTCTCCATCTCAGCTGGTTTCTATCGCGGCGTCTTTGATTCCATTCCTGGAGCATGACGATGCCAATCGTGCGTTGATGGGATCGAACATGCAACGTCAAGCGGTTCCATTGTTGCGTTCTCGCGCACCACTTGTTGGTACGGGCGTAGAGCGTTTGGTTGCTCGTGACTCTGGTACATCTGTCGTTGTTCTAAACGACGGTATCGTTGAAGAAGTGGATGCATCTCGTATCGTTATCCGTCGTTTCGCTAAAGGCGGCGAGCTGGGTGCGAACGTTGATATCTACAATTTGACTAAGTACCAACGTACGAACCAAAATACATGCTTCAATCAAAAACCAATCGTAACTGTTGGTGACAAGGTTTCTAAAGGCGACATCGTTGCCGATGGTCCTTCCACTGAGCTTGGTGAGTTGGCTCTAGGACAAAACATCCTGGTGGCGTTCACACCTTGGCAGGGTTACAACTTCGAGGACTCCATCCTTATTTCTGAGCGTTTGTTGAAAGACGACGTTTACACTTCTATCCACATCGAAGAATTCGAGTGCGTAGCGCGTGACACGAAACTAGGTAAAGAAGAGATCACTCGCGATATCGCCAATGTCGGTGAAGAAGCGCTTAAAGACCTGGATAGCTCTGGTATCATCCGCATCGGTGCGGAAGTTCGCCCTGGCTTCATCCTGGTTGGTAAAGTTACTCCAAAAGGTGAAACTCAACTTTCTCCTGAGGAAAAACTTTTGAGAGCTATCTTCGGTGAAAAAGCTGGTGACGTACGTGATACATCACTTCGCGCACCATCTGGCGTTTACGGTACAGTTATCGATGCTCAAGTTTACTCTCGTGAAGGCGCAGACCGCGATGAGCGTTTGTCTTCAATCATCGAAGAGAAAAAACGCAAGCTTGAAAAAGACTTGGCTGTTGAGCAAAACGTTATCAAAAATAACTCCATCACGAAACTTCGCGATATCCTGGTAGGCAAAATCACTACTGGCGTATTGTTGAATGAAGATGGATCTCAAAAACTTTTGAACAAAGGTCAATCGATCACGATCGCGGATATCGAGACAATTCCATTCGAATTGTTGAACTATATCCCTCTTGAGCAAGATCTTGAGTTCCAGGTTAACAAAATCATCGACAACGCCCGTAACCAACTTGACGCAGTTAAATTGGTATTCAACGAGAAAATCGATCGCCTTCGTAAAGGTGACGAGCTTCCTCCAGGCGTTATCAAAATGGTTAAAGTTTACGTTGCGATTAAACGTAAAATGCAAGTCGGCGATAAATTTGCCGGCCGTCACGGAAATAAAGGTGTCGTTTCTAAAGTATTGCCTGTTGAAGACATGCCATACCTTGCAGACGGTTCTCCGGTTGACATGGTCTTGAATCCACTGGGCGTACCTTCGCGTATGAACATCGGTCAGGTCCTTGAGGTTCACTTGGGTTGGGCAGCGCACAACTTGGGTAAACAAATCGGTTCTCACCTTGAAAAGTGGAATGCAGAAAACGCACGTAAAGAAATGAAAGATATCTTCAATGACTCTGATATCAGCGCAAAACTTGATGGCGCTGACGAAGGCTCTTTGAAATCTATGGTAACTCGTATGAAGAACGGTATTCACGTTGGAACACCGGTATTCGACGGTGCTCGTGAATCAGACGTTAAGAACTTGCTTGCGAAAGCAGAAGTTCCACTTTCCGGTAAATCCATCCTATTCGATGGCCGTACTGGTGAGCCGTTCACGAATCCGGTTACTGTGGGTATCATGTACATGCTTAAACTTCACCATCTGGTTGAAGAGAAGATCCATGCTCGTTCTATCGGACCTTATTCTCTAGTTTCGCAACAGCCATTGGGCGGTAAAGCTCAATTCGGTGGTCAGCGTCTAGGGGAGATGGAAGTCTGGGCGATCGAAGCATACGGTGCTGCATACTCTCTACAAGAGTTCCTAACTGTTAAGTCAGATGACGTAGCTGGTAGAACTCGTATGTACGAAAGTATCGTTAAGGGTGAAAACATCCTTGAGCCGGGTCTTCCTGAATCGTTCAACGTTCTAGTGAAAGAGCTTCAGTCTCTTGCATTGAATGTTGAGTTGATGGAGTCCGACATCCTTCGTGATCAAGATGAAGATCTTGATGGCGGTGGCGATGTTATTGAAGCAACTGTTGTGGCTCCTACTGAGCCAGAGCAGCACTAATTAAAACTTTAACAACAGGGGTGTTCTTTGAGAGACTTGTTGAATTTTTTCGATAAACCAAAAGATCCACTTTCGTTTGACGCCGTACGAGTATCGTTGGCGTCACCTGAAATGATTCGTGACTGGTCATTTGGTGAAGTTAAGAAGCCAGAAACTATCAACTATCGTACATTCAAGCCTGAGCGCGACGGCTTGTTCTGTGCGAAAATCTTCGGTCCTATCAAGGATTACGAGTGCTTGTGCGGTAAGTATAAACGTATGAAGTACCGTGGCGTCGTCTGTGAAAAGTGCGGCGTTGAAGTAACACAAACTAAAGTTCGTCGTGAACGTCTGGGCCACATTGAGCTTGCAACTCCGGTTGCGCACATCTGGTTCTTGCGCTCTCTACCTTCTCGTATTGGTAACTTGCTCAATCTATCTCTTAAGGATGTTGAGAAAGTTTTGTATTGTGAAGCACACGTGGTTATCGATCCAATGGAAACTACATTGGAAGAAGGCCAAGTATTGACTGAAGAAGCTTTGAACGCAGCTTTGAATGAATTCGGTCCTTCATTCAAATACGGCATGGGCGGCGAAGCTGTTCGTGACCTTTTGAGAAAAATCGATCCAGAATATTTGTCTCGTAAGCTTCGTATGGAAGCTAAAGACGTTAAGTCTGAAGCGGGCATGAAAAAGATCACTAAACGTCTTAAGGTTGTTGAGGCTTTTAAAGGCTCTATCAACAAACCTGAATGGATGATGTTGGAAGCACTTCCAGTGTTGCCACCAGATCTACGTCCTCTAGTTCCACTAGATGGCGGTCGTTTCGCGACTTCAGATCTAAATGATCTTTACCGTCGTGTGATCAACCGTAATAACCGTTTGAAACGTCTTCAAGAGCTTAACGCTCCAGACATCATCATCCGCAATGAAAAACGTATGTTGCAAGAAGCAGTAGACGCATTGTTGGATAACGGTCGTCGCGGTAAGACTTTCACTGGTCCAAATAAACGTCCTCTTCGCTCCCTTTCTGATATGTTGAAAGGTAAGCAGGGTCGTTTCCGTCAAAATCTACTTGGTAAACGCGTGGACTACTCTGGTCGTTCCGTTATCGTTGTAGGTCCGACGTTGAAATTGCACCAATGCGGTCTTCCTAAGAAAATGGCTTTGGAACTATTCAAACCATTCGTTTACAACAAACTTGAAGAAAAAGGCCTGACTGCAACTATCAAGCAATCCAAAAAAATGGTTGAGCAAGAATCAGTTGAAGTTTGGGATATCCTGGCTGACGTGGTTAAAGAACATCCAGTTCTTCTAAACCGTGCGCCAACTCTTCACAGACTTGGTATCCAAGCCTTCGAACCTGTACTTCACGAAGGTAAGGCGATCCAATTGCATCCACTAGTGTGTGGTGCCTTCAATGCCGACTTCGACGGTGACCAAATGGCGGTTCACGTTCCACTTTCTGTGGAATCTCAAGTTGAAGCTCGTGTTTTGATGATGTCTACAAACAACGTTCTTTCTCCGGCGTCTGGTAAACCGGTTATCAATCCATCACAAGATATCGTGTTGGGCTTGTACTGGTTGACTCGCAACCGTCTAGGGGCAAAAGGAACTGGCAAAATCTTCTCAACTGTTCAGGAAGCGCAATACGCTTACGAAACAGGTTTGGTGGACTTGCAAGCGACTTGTAAAGTTCGTATCAATGGCAAATTGCAGGAAACAACTGTAGGTCGCGCGATTCTTTCTGATAGCGTTCCTAAAGAAGTTCCTTTCAACGACGTCAACGTAATCATGACCAAGAAGCAAATCGCAGCTTTGATCGACAAGACTTTCCGTCTTGCTGGTGCAAAAGCGACTTGTATCCTGGCTGATAAAATCATGGAACTTGGTTTCAAATATTCAACAGCTGCAGGCATGTCTATCGGTATCGATGACATGGTTATCCCGGCTGCCAAGGCTCCAATGATCGCTGACGCTGAAAAGCAAGTGACTGAGATCCAAACTCAGTACGATGAAGGTTTGATCACAGATGGTGAGCGCTACAATAAGGTAGTGGATATCTGGGCACAAACTGCTGACAAAATTGCTAAAGAAGGTATGAACGCGATTGAAAAACAAACGTTCATCGTTGATGGCAAAGAAGTAGTTGGACCTTCATTCAATCCAATCTACATCATGGCTGAATCCGGAGCCCGTGGTTCCGCGACTCAGATCCGTCAGTTGGGTGGTATGCGTGGTTTGATGGCGAAACCTTCTGGTGAGATCATCGAAACACCGATCACTGCGAACTTCCGTGAAGGTTTGACAGTTATCCAGTACTTCATCTCTACGCATGGTGCTCGTAAAGGTTTGGCCGATACAGCATTGAAAACAGCGAACTCCGGTTACTTGACTCGTCGTTTGGTTGACGTTGCTCAGGACGTGGTAGTTTCTGAATTGGATTGCGGAATTGACGACGGTTTGGAAATCACTCCAGTTTACGAAGCTGGTGAGATCATCCAAAATATCGGTGATCGTATCCTTGGTCGTACAACATTGAGAGATGTTGTTGATCCTCAAACAAACAACGTAGTTGTTAGAGCGAACCAGGAAATCACAGAGACTGACGTTAAAACTATCGAAGGCTTGGGTATCGATAAAGTCGACATCCGTTCAGCCCTAGTGTGCCAATCTAAACGTGGCGTTTGTGTGAAGTGCTATGGCCGTGACTTGTCTCGTGGTGCGACTGTGAACCTTGGTGAAACAGTTGGTATTATCGCAGCTCAATCTATCGGTGAGCCGGGTACTCAGTTGACGATGCGTACGTTCCACTTGGGTGGTGCGGCTTCTCGTTCAGTTGAGCAATCTGTTCATACAACTCGTTATGACGGTACAATTAAACTTCAAAACGTTCATGCTGTTACAAACCGTAACGGTAAGTTAACTGTGATGAATCGTAACGGTTCTGCACTGGTTATGGACGAAGCAGGTCGTGAACGCGAGAATTTCAAACTCGTTTACGGTGCTGTATTGAACTTTAAAGAAGGTGACAAAGTTGCCAAAGGGCAAACAGTTGTAGAATGGGATCCATATTCGAATCCAATCATCGCAGAGGTTTCTGCGAAGATCCAATATCAGGATATCGAAGAAGGTTCTACGATGCAGGAGCAAGTGGATGCGGTAACTGGTTTCGCGACTAAAGTTATCATGGAATCCAAATCTTCTGACATCAAACCAACTGTGTTCCTGGTTGATGGCAATGGTAAAGTCTTGAATCTTCCTGGTCGTGACATCCCTGCGAGATATTTGATCCCAGTGGGTGCTCAGCTACTTGTAGCTGACGGTCAAGAGATCCATGCCGGTGACGTAATCGCGAAAATGCATCGTGAGACTTCGAAAACGAAGGATATCACGGGCGGTCTTCCGCGCGTTGCTGAATTGTTTGAAGCTCGTAAACCGAAAGAAGCAGCAATCATCTCTGAAATTGATGGTTATGTGACATTCGGTAAAGACGTTAAAGGTAAACAACGTGTGATCGTAACTCCTGAAGTGGGTGAGCAAAAAGAATACCTCATCCCTAAAGGTAAGCACGTTGCTGTAAGAGAAGGTGAGTACGTAAGAGCCGGTGAGGCGTTGATGGACGGTCCAACAAATCCTCATGACATTCTGGCGGTTCTGGGTGCTAAAGCCCTATCTGCATACCTTGTTGATGAAATCCAAGAAGTTTACCGACTTCAAGGTGTTGCTATCAATGATAAGCATATCGAAGTGATCGTTCGCCAAATGCTACGTAAAGTAGAGATCAAGGACGCTGGTGACAGCCGTTTCTTGGCTGGTGAACAAGCTGAAAGATATGCTTTCGACGAAGAAAATGCTCGTTTGAACCGTGAAGGTGGACAACCTGCTACATGCAATCCACTTCTTCTTGGTATTACGAAAGTTTCTTTGAGCACTGATAGCTGGATCTCAGCAGCGTCATTCCAAGAAACAACAAAAGTACTTACAGAAGCGGCGATTAATTCTCGCACAGACCATTTGCGTGGTTTGAAAGAGAATATCATCATGGGTCGTTTGATCCCTGCAGGTACTGGCTTAACTTCTTACAAACGTTGGAAAGTTTCAGTTGCAGAAGACGACGATACATCATTCGTGGCATTGCCAGGAATGACGGCTTCTTCTCAGCCTCACCAAGGTTAATGAACCGCGGTGCCCCACGACCTCAAAGCCGCCTCACTAGCGGTTTTGAGGGCTAAGGCCCCGGATCTTGTAAGAAAAATGTAAAAAACTCAAAAAGTGGAACTCACGCCGGTTTTTGGGAAATAAAAATAACAACAATGTCTTGACCCGGACACTTGCGACAATGTAAGTTCCAGCGTCTTGAATTAGATCTAAATTGTTTAAGGGGTTATAAAAGTGCCTACAATTAACCAGCTCATCAAAAGTGAGCGTAAAGTTCAAAAAAACCAAACTAAATCACCTGCTTTGGTGTCATGCCCTCAGCGTCGTGGTGTTTGTACTCGTGTTTATACAACAACTCCAAAGAAGCCGAACTCCGCTCTACGTAAAGTAGCAAAAGTTCGTCTTTCCAACGGTTTTGAAGTTATCTCTTACATCCCAGGTATCGGTCACAATCTTCAAGAGCATAGCGTTGTCTTGATCCGTGGCGGCCGTGTTAAGGACTTGCCGGGTGTTCGTTACCACATCGTTCGCGGTGTTCTAGATCTTCAAGGTGTGAACGGTCGTCTTCGTGGTCGTTCAAAATACGGTACTAAGAGACCTAAGAAATAAGGATTAAGAGATGTCACGTCGTAAAAAGACCTTTAAAAGAGAAATCATTCCTGATCCGGTTTTCAAGGATCTAACAATCGCTAAGTTCATCAATAAAATGATGTACCAAGGTAAAAAAGCTACTGCACAGAAGCTTTTCTACGGAGCATTGAAAGAACTTGAAGGAAAAGTGCAAGGCGAAGAGCCAATTGCAGTTTTCAAAAAAGCTCTTGAGAACGTTAAGCCTTCTATCGAAGTACGTTCTCGCCGTGTTGGTGGTGCTACATACCAAGTTCCTATCGATGTTCGTCCAACTCGTCGTCTAGCTTTGGCTATGCGTTGGTTGGTAGAATACTCTCGTGAACGTGGCGAAAAAGACCATGCTAAGCGTTTGGCTGGCGAATTCATCGATGCTTACAACAATAGAGGTAACTCTATTAAGAAGAAAGATGAAGTTCACCGTATGGCTGAAGCTAATAAGGCTTTCTCTCACTACAATTGGTAATCTGTTTACATGTCAGCTAAAGATCCTAAAGTTGTAGCTGATCTCAAGTATACTCGTAATATCGGCATCATGGCTCACATTGATGCCGGTAAAACGACGACCACCGAGCGCATTCTTTACTACACTGGAAAAAGTCATAAAATTGGTGAAGTTCACGACGGCCAGGCCACTATGGACTGGATGGTTCAAGAACAAGAGCGTGGTATTACTATTACCTCTGCCGCCACTATGGCATTCTGGAAAGACCACCGAATTAACATTATCGATACTCCGGGGCACGTTGACTTCACTATTGAAGTTGAACGTTCTTTGCGCGTTCTTGATGGTGCGGTGGCAGTATTTGACGGCGTTAATGGTGTTGAGCCTCAGTCTGAAACGGTTTGGAAACAAGCTGACAAGTACAAGGTACCAAGAATTTGCTTCATCAATAAAATGGACCGCGTGGGTGCTGACTTTGTGATGTCTTACGGGACAATCAAAGAACGTCTTCAGGCGAATCCAATTCCAGTTCAAGTTCCGATCGGTGTGGAAGATACTTTCCGCGGTGTTGTGGATCTTCTGGAAAATCGTGCTTATATCTGGACGACGTCCGGTATGGGCGACAATTTCGAAGTCACCGATGTTCCTAACGACATGAAGGAAGAAATCAATCGCTTCCGTACTGAGGTCGTTGAGAAGATCGTTGAGTTTGACGATGTTCTTCTTGAGAAATATCTCAATGGAGAAGAAGTGTCTGTGGTAGAGCTAAAAGCTGCTCTTCGCAAAGGCACTCTTGAGTTGAAAGCGTTCCCGGTATTCTGTGGAGCCGCTTTCAAAAACAAAGGTATTCAGCCTTTGCTTGATGGTGTGATTGATTATCTTCCATCACCGATCGAAGTTCCGGATATCGTGGGTCACGATCCAGAACGACCTGAAAAAGAAATCGTATGTAAAACTGATTTTGACGCTCATGTGGCGGCCTTGGCCTTTAAAATTGCCAACGATCCGTTCGCAGGTACTTTGACTTACATCCGTGTTTATTCCGGTGAAGTAAAGGTGGGCGACCAGCTATTGAATCCTCGTACTCAAAAGAAAGAGCGTATTCAAAAGCTGGTGAAAATGCATGCGAACTCCCGTGAAGAAGTGAATAGTCTTAAAGCTGGTGATATCGGCGCCGTGATCGGTCTGAAATTCACCGGTACAGGCGACACTCTTTGCGAAACGTCCCATGCTGTAGTTCTTGAATCTATTACTTTCCCAGAGCCAGTGATCGCAGTTGCGATCGAAGCGAAATCTTCTGCTGACCAGGAGAAGATGCTTGCGGGCCTTGAGAAACTTCAAAAAGAAGACCCTTCTTGTAAGTTAAGAAACGACCCGGAAACTGGTCAAATCCTACTATCAGGTATGGGGGAGCTTCATTTGGACATCCTGGTGGACCGTCTTCTTCGCGAGCACAAAGTGCAGGCGAATGTCGGTAAGCCGCAGGTGTCCTATCGCGAAACGATCACATCGTCAGCATCAGCGACTCATGTTTATGAGCGTGAAATTGCGGGTGAAATGAACTTCGCATCTGTATCTCTGACTATTGAACCGATCTCTCAAGCGGATCATATTCAATTTGTCAGCAAGGTATCCACGTCTAAAGAATTTACACCAACGATGCTTAAGGCTGTCGAAATCGGTTTCCGAGAGGCTGCCGAAGTGGGGCCGTTGGCAAGTTATTCCATGCTAGGTATTAAGGGGACTTTAACAGCTGTTGAAGCTCGTCCTGAATCTTCCTCGGAAATGGCCTTTAAAGCGGCTACGTCCCTGGCTTTCAGGGATGCCGTTAAAAAAGCCCAAGTTGAGCTTATGGAGCCTATCTTTAAGCTTGAAGTGACTTGCCCTGATGATTTTGTGGGCAATATCGTGGGCGATTTGAACTCCCGTCGTGGGAAGATTCTTACGATGAATGTGAAGCCAGGGGGCGGGCAGGTTATCTTTGCCGAGGCTCCGTTGGCCACTCTGTTTGGCTATGCGACTGATGTGCGTAGTTTGAGTCAGGGGAGAGCAAGTTTCAGTATGGAATTCTTAGAATACGCCGTAGTCCCTGCGAAGGTGAAAACGGAAATTCTACATAAAATGGGAAGATATTAATTATTTAATTTTTTCCCTTTGACAAAGATTTTTTAAATGCGCATACTCGCGCACTCGTGACATCTAAATTTACAAAAAACCCCCCGCGTTTGGTGGACTTTCTAGGCCGCAAGGGCTAATTCGGGGCAAGTTTTCGATGGGATTGGATGTTCAGTTATTAACAAGTTTGCTAGTAATTACGCTACTTTATAAAAAAAGAAGAGAAGTGTCCTTATGCAAAGTCAGAAGATTAGAATCAGATTGAAGGCATTCGATCATAAATTGCTTGATCAGTCGACGAAAGAAATCGTTGAGACTGCTCGTCGCACAGGCGCAAAAGTTGCGGGTCCAATTCCCTTGCCTACTCGCATCAATCGCTACACAGTACTTCGTTCTCCGCACGTAGATAAAAAATCTCGTGAGCAATTCGAAGTAAGAACTCACAAGCGTATGCTTGATATCCTTGAACCTACTCAACAAACAGTAGACCAACTTATGAAGTTGGACCTTTCTGCTGGTGTTGACGTCGAAATCAAACTATCAGCGGTTTAGGAGTAAGACGTGAGCGAAACTACAGAAAACACACAAACGTCTACAGGCCTAAAACTTGATGGCTTGTTCGCATTCAAAGAGGGCATGGCTACCATCTACAATGAGCAAGGTGAAGCTATCCCAGTTACAGTTCTTCGTTATGAGCCATGGTTTGTTTCTCAAATCAAAACTAACGAAGCAGATGGTTACGAAGCTATTCAACTAGCTTGCGAACCTAAAAAAGCTAAAAATTCAAACAAAGCTGAACAAGGCCACCTTAAAGGTGCTGGCTTCGAAAATGGCGCGAAATTCGTAAAAGAACTTCGTCAAGCTATTCCAGAAGGTCTTACAGTAGGCGCGCAAGTATCTATCGATTCTTTGTCTAAAGGTGACGTTGTTAAAATGACAGCGAAATCTAAAGGTAAAGGTTTTGCGGGTGTTATGAAGCGTTGGAACTTCGCCGGTGGACCTGGTTCACATGGTTCTAAATTCCACCGTCGTCCGGGTTCTTCTGGTAACAGAACATGGCCAGGTCGCGTAATGCCAGGTAAGAAATTCCCAGGTCATCTTGGTAACGAAACAGTAACTGTTAAGAACGTTGAAATCGTCGAGATCAATCACGCAGAAAACGTTGTTATGGTTAAGGGCCCAGTTCCAGGTGCGAAAAACACTTTGGTGAAATTGGTGAGAGTGTAATATGGCAACAGTAAATGTACTTAACTGGAAAAAAGAAAAAGTAGGATCCATCGACCTTGCTGCTGATGTTTTCGAGACTCCTGTTAAAAAGGAAGTTCTACACACAGTAGTTCAATGGCAATTGGCTAGCCGTCGCCAAGGTACTCACATGACTAAAACAAAAGGTCTAGTGAGCGGTGGTGGTAAGAAGCCTTTCAAACAAAAAGGTACTGGTGGAGCTCGTCAAGGTTCTAGCCGTTCTATCTTGATGCCTGGTGGTGGTACTGCTTTCGGTCCTCAACCTCGCAGCTACGCGTTCGTGCTTCCTAAAAAAGTTCGTCGCTTAGGTTTGAGCATGGCACTTTCTCACCTTCAAAAAGAAGGCAAGTTGTTCGTAGTAGACAGCATGCAATCTGAAGGTAAAACAGCTGAATTGAGCAAACGCCTTAAAGCGTTCGGCTTGAAAAAAGCAGTTTTGATCGATGCAAATGTTAACGACAAGTTCAATCAAGCTTCAAAAAATCTTCCAACATTCAAATACTTCCCAGTTGAAGGTTTGAACGTGTTTGATCTTTTGAAATACGATGCAGCAGTAATCACAAAAGATTCTGTAGCTAAAATCGTAGATCGCTGCTCAATGGAGAAAGCGTAAGATGAAACAAGTAATTAAAACTCCACTAATCACGGAGAAAAACACATACCACAACGCAGCTGGTGTTTACGTGTTCGAAGTAGATATGAAATCTACAAAAACAGAAGTAAAAACAGCAGTAGAAAAGAACTTCAAAGTTAAAGTGGACAGCGTAAGAACTAGCGTTTGCCGCGGTCACTCTAAAAACACGAAGTTTGGTGCAACTAAGGTCCCTTACTGGAAAAAAGCTTACGTTAAGCTTGTTGAAGGTGAGAAGATCGCTCTTTTTGAGGGAGTATAAAGATGGGTATCAAGACGTTCGCCCCGCGCTCTCATGGTCGTAGAGGAATGACAGGTTTCGATTTCAAAGAAATCACAAAGACAACTCCAGAGAAGTCTTTGCTTGCTCCTCTTAAGAAACAAGCGGCTCGTAACAATCACGGTCAAATTACTATTCGTCACCAAGGTGGCGGTCATAAACGTAAGTACCGTTTGATTGATTTCAAACGTATTAAACTAGAAGTGCCAGCGAAAGTTGCTGCGATCGAGTACGATCCGAACAGAACTTGCCGTATCGCTCTTCTTAACTATGTAGATGGTCAGAAAGCATACATCATCGCGCCAGTTGGCTTGAATGTAGGCGACACTGTTCTATCTTCTGACAAAGCCGATATCAAACCAGGTAACTCTTTGTCTCTTTCAGCTATCCCAGTTGGTACTGTGATTCACAATATCGAATTGCGTC
Source organism: Bdellovibrio sp. HCB290 (assembly GCF_047305925.1). Lineage (GTDB taxonomy): Bacteria > Bdellovibrionota > Bdellovibrionia > Bdellovibrionales > Bdellovibrionaceae > Bdellovibrio. Next base: position 771,233 of record NZ_CP178620.1, read on the forward strand.
CAGGTAAAGGTGGTCAAATTTGCAGAGGTGCAGGTGCGAGCGCGACTTTGGCTGGTAAAGGTGATATGTACTGCCAAGTGCGTATGCCATCTGGTGAGTTGAAGCAGGTTCTTTCAGTTTGCCGCGCTTCTATCGGGCAAGTTGGAAATACTGATAACGAAAATATTAATCTTGGTAAAGCTGGTCGCTCTCGTTGGAGAGGTATCCGTCCTTCAGTTCGTGGTATGCACATGAATCCAGTAGACCATCCATTGGGTGGTGGTGAAGGTGTGGGTAAAGGTCATCATCCTGTAACTCCATGGGGTCAACCATGTAAAGGTTACAAGACAAGACATAACAAGAGAACTGACTCTTCAATCATTAAGAGACGTAAGTAGGAGTAGACTGTGGCACGCTCGATTAAAAAAGGTCCATTTGTTGATCTTCACGTACAAAAGAAGATCGACCACGCAATTCAAAAAAACGACAAGAAAGTTATCAAAACTTGGTCTCGTCGTTCAACAATTCTTCCAGAAACTATCGGACTTACGTTCGCAGTTCACAATGGTAGAAAGTTCGTTCCAGTTTACATCACTGAGAACATGATCGGTCACAAACTTGGTGAGTTTGCTCCGACAAGAACTTTCCAAGGCCATGCTGAGAAGAAAGCCGCAGCTCCAGCTGCTGCCAAGAAGTAGTAGGTAGAGGTTTATAATGGAAGTTAAAGCTAGTCTAAAATACGCAAGAGTAGGCGCCCAAAAGGCAAGACTTGTTGCAGACCTAGTTCGCGGTAAAGACGTGAACGAAGCTGTTAAAACTCTTACTTTCTTGAACAAAAAAACTGCAGGTATGGTAAAGAAACTTATCGAATCTGCGGTTGCTAACGCTGAATACAAAAAAGTTATGGACATTGATAACTTGGTTGTTAAAGCCATCTGGGTTGATCAAGGTCCGGTTCTTAAGAGATTCCGTCCACGCGCTCAAGGCCGTGCATTCGGTGTTCGTAAGAAAACAAGCCACATCAACGTAGTACTTGAGGAGAAATAATCGTGGGACAAAAGGTTAATCCAATTGGTTTACGCGTTGGTGTTATTAGAACTTGGGACTCTCGCTGGTATGCGAAGGGTAACCAATATTTCGAAAATCTACATGAAGACATCCGCTTGAGAAAATACCTAAAAGGTAAACTTAAGCACGCTGGTGTAGCTAAAATCGAAATGGAACGTGCAGCGAAGAAGATCAAAATCATCATCTCTACTGCTCGCCCAGGTGTTGTTATTGGTAAAAAAGGTACTGGTATTGACGCTCTTAAAGCGGAAGTTCAAAAACTTACACCCAACGAAGTTTTCTTGAGCATCCAAGAAGTGCGCAAGCCAGACCTCGATGCTCAGCTCGTTGCTGAGAGCATTGCTCAACAACTTGAGAAACGTATCTCTTGGAGAAGAGCTCTTAAAAAATCTATTGCAGCTGCGATCAAAGGCGGCGTGAGAGGTATCAAGATCCGTGTTTCCGGTCGTCTTGATGGTGCAGAGATTGCTCGTTCAGAGTGGTACAATGAGAAGAGTGTTCCTCTTCATACATTGCGTGCAGATATCGACTACGGTACTGCTGAAGCTCTAACTGCATACGGTATCATCGGATTGAAAGTATGGATCTATAAAGGCGATATCTTATCTGCTCGCGAAGTTGAGGAGGCAGGTCGTGTTAAGTCCTAAAAGAGTAAAATGGCGTAAACAATTTGTAGGCCGCGCAACTGGTTTTGCGTACAGAGGTTCTAACCTTGATTTTGGAGATTTCGGTCTTCAAGCAGTTGAGGAAGGACGTCTTACAGCACGTCAGTTGGAAGCAGGTCGTATTGCTATCTCCCGTTCAGTTAAGCGTGGTGGTAAAATCTGGTGCCGTGTATTCCCAAATACACCGGTAACAAAGAAACCAGCTGAAACTCGTATGGGTAGCGGTAAAGGTAACCCGGAGCTATGGGTAGCCCGTGTTCTTCCTGGAAAAGTACTTTTCGAAATGAACGGTGTGACTCGTGAGCAAGCTAAAGAAGCTTTCGAACGCGCAGCTCACAAACTTCCTTTCAAAACTCGTTTCTTGGTTAGGGAGTAGTTATGAAGTTCGTAGAGATTAAAGATCTTTCTGTAACTGAATTGAAAAAGAAAAGAGCAGCTCTTTCAGAAGAGTTGTTCCAAGCTCGTATCAAGAATTCAATTGGTCAACTTTCAAATCCAATTGAAATTCGTGATCTTCGTCGTTCAATCGCGAAAATCAATACAGCAATCGTAAAGAAAGTAGCGAGGTAGTTAGATGACAACTGAAACAAATACTCGTGGTCGTAAAATCGAAGTAGTTGGTGAGGTTATCAGCGACAAGATGGATAAAACTATCTCTGTCCTAATCTACCGCATGGTTAAACACGCTAAATACGGTAAGTATGTTAAGAAAACTTCTGTGTTCAAAGCTCATGACGAAAAAAACCAAGCTAAAATTGGTGATATCGTTAAGATCCGTGAAACACGTCCTCTTAGCAAAACTAAACGTTGGGCTCTTTCTGAAGTCGTAGAGACGGCGAAAGCGTAGGGGTGTTGTCATGATTCAAATGCAAACTAGACTAAATGTAGCTGACAACTCTGGCGCAAAAGAAGTTATGTGCGTAAAGGTTCTTGGTGGTTCTAAACGTCGTGTTGCCTCTATCGGTGACATTATCGTTGTTTCCATCAAAGAAGCTTTGCCAAACGCTAAAGTTAAAAAAGGTGACGTTGCAAAAGCAGTAGTAGTTAGAACGGTTCAAAAGCTTCGTCGTGCAGACGGTTCTTACATCCGTTTTGATGATAACTCTGCAGTTTTGATCAACGCCAATAAAGAACCAATTGGAACACGTATCTTTGGCCCAGTTGCCAGAGAATTGAGAGCTAAGTCGTTCGTTAAGATCGTATCTTTGGCTCCGGAAGTTCTGTAAGGGGTATGAGATGAATCGCTTAAAAGCTAAATACAATAAAGAGATCGCTCCTGCTCTTAAAAAACAATTGGGAGTTGATAACGTAATGCAAGTTCCTCGCTTGGAGAAAATCACTCTTAGCGTGTGCTTGAGCGAAGCTGTTCAAAATCCAAAAATTTTGAACACTGTTGTTGACGAGATCACTGCAATTGCTGGTCAAAAAGCAGTTATCACTAAAGCAAAAAAAGCTATCTCCAACTTTAAATTGCGTGCTGGCATCCCATTGGGTGTTCGCGTGACTTTGAGAAAAGAGAGAATGTGGTCATTCATCGATCGTTTGAACACTTTGGCTCTTCCACGCGTACGTGACTTCCGTGGTTTGCCAAATAAAGGTTTTGACGGCCGTGGTAACTACAACATGGGTCTTAAGGAGCAAATCGTGTTCCCTGAGATCAACTTCGATAAAGTTGATAAAACTCGTGGTATGAACATCACTATCTGTACAACAGCTAAAAACGACACTGAAGGCAGAGCGCTTCTTGAAGCACTTGGTATGCCTTTCAGAAAGTAGGATGATCTAATGGCACGCAAATCAGCAATTATTAAAAATAACAAAAGAAAAGCAATTGCTAAGCGCTATACTGAATACAGAACAGAGCTTAGAAATAAAGCCGTTGACATGAAACTTTCTGATGACGAAAGAGCAGAAGCTCGTAAAAAGCTTCAAGCTCTTCCTCAAAAGACAAACATCAACCGTGTTATCACACGTTGTGAAATTTCTGGTCGCCCTCGTGGTAACTACAGAAAATTCGGTTTGTCTCGTATCGCCTTCAGAGCGCTTGCACTTGACGGTAAACTGCCTGGCGTAACGAAAGCTAGCTGGTAAGAGGAAAACTATGGATACAATTTCTCAGTTCCTTACAATCATTAGAAATGCTGGAGCAGCAAAACACGAAAAAGTGGATTTGCCTGCTTCTAAAGTTCGCGCTGGTATCGCACAAATCCTTGTTAACGAAGGTCTTATCCGCAGCTTCAAAGTTGCTAAAGACTCTAAGCAAGGCATTATGCGTGTTTACTTGAAGTACGATGAAGCTGGTCAACATGCGATCAACTCTATCGACCGTGTAAGCCGTCCAGGCAGACGTGTATATGTTAAATCAGATAAAATTCCTCAAGTTCGTTCTGGAATGGGTATGACTATCCTTTCTACGAGCAAAGGGATCATGAGCGGTAAGCAAGCAGCCCAGGCAAACCTTGGCGGCGAATTGCTTGCAACACTTTGGTAGGTGAAACATGTCTCGTATTGGTAAAGCACCCGTTATTTTTGATAACACAGTAAAAGTAGATGTTACACCTGCTAACGAAGTTGTGATTAAAGGCGCGAAATCTTCTTTGAAGATTGGTATGCAGCCTCAAGTTACAGCTAAAGTTGATGGCAACAAGGTAGTGTTGACTCGTAAAGACGACTCTAAAGAAGCTCGTGCATTGCACGGACTTTACAGAGCTTTGGTTCAAAACGCAGTAACTGGCGTTACTAAAGGTTTCACTAAAGGTCTTGAGCTTCAAGGTGTAGGTTATCGTGCAAACGTTGCAGGTAAAAAGTTGGAGCTTTCTTTGGGCTTCTCTCATCCTGTAATCTTCGATATCCCTGAAGGCATCGAAATCAAAGTTGAAAAACAAACAGCACTTTCAATCACTGGCGCTAGCAGAGAACTTGTTGGTCAAGTTGCTGCTAAAATCCGTTCGTTCCGTCCACCAGAGCCATACTTGGGCAAAGGTGTTCGTTACGCTGGTGAGCATATCCGTCGTAAAGCCGGTAAGTCTGCTGGTAAATAGAGGTAATGTATGAAATTGAAAATGAGTAAACATACAAGCGATCGTAAAGTAAATCGCCTTAAAAAGAAGATCCGTATCCGTAAAACGGTTAACGGAACTGATGAAAGACCTCGTCTTTGCGTATACAGAAGCGGTAAGCATATGTACGCAAGCGTTATCAACGACGTTACTGGTCACACTCTTGTGTCAGTTTCTTCTCTTGGTAAAGAAGACAAGGCTGGCATCGATATGGCTAAGCTTGTTGGTATGGAAGTAGCGAAAGCTGCTACCGCTAAAAAAATCACGAACGTAGTATTTGACCGTAACGGTTACTTGTACCACGGCCGTGTTAAATCTCTAGCTGATGGCGCTCGTGAGGGCGGCCTCAATTTCTAAGGAGTGAATGTGGAGAAAGTTCAAGCTCAAGCAGCTGAATTGGAAGAGCGTGTAGTAGCGATCAACCGCGTAACAAAAGTTGTTAAAGGTGGTCGTCGCTTCTCTTTCGCAGCTCTAGTAGTTGTTGGTAACAAAGCTGGTGATGTTGGTTTTGGTTCTGGTAAGTCTGTGGAAGTTCCAGAGGCTATCGGCAAAGCTAGCCGCGCGGCTAAGAAATCAGCTAAATCTGTGACTCTTAAAGAAGGTCGCACAATCCCTCACGAAGTTATCGGTAAATTCGGTGCTGCAAAGGTTATTATGAAACCAGCAGCTCCAGGTACTGGTGTGATCGCGGGTGGTGCAGTACGTGCCGTTCTTGAGTCAGTTGGCGTAAAAGACATTCTTACTAAATGTGTTGGTACTCGTAACCCGCATAATGCAGTAAGAGCAACAATCGATGGTTTGAATCAACTTAAAGAGTTGAGCAAATAATCGGAGGCGATCATGGCTAAGACATTTATCGTAAAATTGAAAAAATCGACAATCGGCTGCACTCAAGAACAAAAAGATGCAGTTCGTTGCCTAGGTTTGAAGAAGCTTAATTCTACTGCAACAGTGAATGACACTCCTGCAAACCGTGGCCAAATTATGAAAGTTCAACATCTAGTAAATGTTGAAGTTAAGGGGTAATCCATGAGCTTGCTTAATCAACTAGCTCCTAAAGCTGGATCTAAACACGCTCCAAAAAGAATCGGTCGTGGTATCGGTTCTGGTATGGGTGGTACATCTACTAAAGGTCATAAGGGTCAATTGGCTCGCACCGGCGGTACTGTGCGTCGTGGTTTCGAGGGTGGTCAAACACCTATGCACCGTCGTTTGCCAAAATTTGGTTTTAGCAACGTCGCGTTTGCTAACAACTTTGAGATTGTCAACGTAGGACAACTTGCTAAATTTTCTGGAGAAGTAACTCCTGAAACTCTTTTCAACGCTGGACTTGTTAATAAGGGCGCGGTTAAGATTTTGGGAATGGGCGAGCTAAAAACAGCTTTGACTGTAAAAGCTCACAAATTTTCAGAAAGCGCTAAGAAAGCTATTGAAGCTGCTGGCGGCAAAGTCGAGGTAATTAAGTAGTGTCTGCAATTGAAAGCATCGCAAAGAATTCGGATCTTCGTAAACGTATATTCTTCACGTTGGCCTTATTGGCCGTCTACAGAATCGGAGTTCACGTTCCAACGCCAGGCGTGGATGGAACTGCGGTGCTTTCTTTCTTCCAGGCTCAAAGCCAGGGGATTTTCGGACTCTTCAACACCTTTACGGGTGGTGCACTTTCCCAGTTCAGTATCTTTGCGCTGGGAATTATGCCTTACATCTCTGCTTCTATCATTTTCCAACTTCTGACTTCAGCGGTTCCTCTTTTGGAATCTTTGAAAAAGGAAGGCGAAGCAGGACGTCGTAAAATCAATCAATACACTCGTTATGCGACTGTAGCGTTGGCTATCGTACAAGGTTACGGTATCTCAACTTGGTTGATGAACTCTACAAGCCCAGATGGCCGCTCCCTTGTGGTTGCGCCGACTGTGGCATTCCTTCCATTCCAGTTGATGACAATCATCACTTTGACCGCGGGTACTTGTTTTATCATGTGGTTGGGTGAGCAGATCACTGAAAGAGGTATCGGTAATGGTACATCTTTGATCATCTTCACTGGTATCGCGGCAGCAATTCCTCAAGGTGCTCATCGTCTTTGGGAGCTTATGCTTTCTGGCGAAATGAAATTCGCAGTTATCCTGCTTCTATTGGTATTGATGGTGGCAATCATCGCTGCGGTTATCTATATGGAAGTTGCACAACGCAGAATCACTGTTCAGTATTCTCAGCGTGCTGGTGGCGGCGGAATGCAGTCAATGCAAACTCCGACAAGCCATCTTCCTATTAAAATCAATTTCTCTGGGGTTATCCCGCCGATCTTTGCGAGCTCATTGTTAATGTTCCCGGCAACGATGGCACAGTTCGTTAACACTCCATGGTTGAAGGCGCTTCAGGATTCTTTGAATCCATCAGGCACAATCTTCAACATAATGTTCGTTGCTTTGATCGTATTCTTCTCGTTCTTCTATACAGAGATCGTTTTCAATCCAAACGACGTTGCTGATAACTTGAAAAAGTACGGCGGTTTCATTCCTGGCGTTCGCGCGGGTAAGAGCACTGCGGATTACATCCAAAAAGTACTTGAGCGCGTAAACGTATTGGGTTGTATCTATCTTTCAGCTATTTGCGTTATGCCAGGTATCCTGGCTAGCCAAATGAGCCTTCCGTTCTACTTCGGTGGTACTTCACTTTTGATCTTGGTTGGTGTTGCTTTGGATACTGCTCAGCAGGTTCAGTCTCACATGATCACTCAAAAATACGAAGGTTTCATGAAGGGTGCGAAAATCCGTAGCAGAAGGGTTCAGTTCTAATGAACTTGATTCTGTTTGGAGCCCCAGGGGCTGGTAAAGGTACACAATCTGAGTTGTTGATTAAGAACTTAGGTATGACTCAAATCAGCACAGGGGATTTGTTCCGAGCTGCCATCAAAGGTCAAACTGACCTTGGCAAAAAAGCCCAAGAGTACATGGATAAAGGGCAACTAGTACCGGATAGCATTGTTATCGGTATGGTTGAGGAAGTACTTAAAAAAGGCGTAAATAACTTTATCCTTGATGGTTTTCCAAGAACTGTGGCGCAAGCCGAGGCTTTGGATAACCTTTTGAATAAAATGACACTTTCCATTGGAAAAGCCATATTTTTGGAAGTTCCGATGGAAATTTTGATGGATCGTTTAACTGGTAGACGCGTATGTAAAAATTGCGGGGCAGTCTACCACATCGTCAGTAAGCCTACCAAGACGGAAGGTAAATGTGATAACTGCGGCGGCGAAGTTGTTCAGCGTAACGACGACAAAGCTGAGGTTATTGGGACTCGTCTCAAGAACTACCAGGAATTCACTAGCCCACTAAAAGAGTTTTATAAAAAATCAGGAAAGTACATCCAGGTCGACGGTAATAGGGACACTGCGCAGGTCTATACAGAGATCGAAAAAATAATAGGCTAACCACTTTTATTATTTTTTTGCTCTAGACATTAAAGCTGCTCGGTGATAGCGTCCGACTCCTCGTTTGTATTTTTGCTGTATATTTTGGCCATTTTCCGGTCAAAAAATTAGCAAGTATGGGAAGAAATATGAAAGTAAGACCATCAGTAAAAGCAATCTGCAATAAGTGCAAAGTTATTAAAAGAAAAGGCGTTATTCGCGTTATCTGCGAGAACCCTAAACATAAGCAAAGGCAGGGTTAATCATGGCACGTATTCTTGGTGTCGACTTACCTAGAAATAAGCGCGTTGAAATCGCGTTGACATACATCTACGGCATTGGACGTCCTCGTGCAGCTATGATTTGCAAGCAAGTAGGCATTCCTTCAACTCTAAGAACTGAAGGTTTGACAGACGAGCACATCGCAAAAATCCGTGGCATCATCGAACAAAACTTTAAAGTAGAGGGTGATCTTCGTCGTGAAGTTGGCCAATCTATCAAACGTTTGATGGACCTTAACTGCTATCGCGGCATCCGCCATCGTAAAGGCTTGCCAGTTCGTGGTCAGAACACTCGTTCTAATGCACGTACTCGTAAAGGTCCTAAGAAGACGGTAGCTAACAAGAAAAAAGCAGTCTAGGTAAAGGGCATTAGCGATGAACACTGAAAATAAAAACAAAACAGTTGCTAAGAAAAAAGTTAAAAGAAACGTTCCTCAAGGGAATTGCTACATCCAAGCTGGCTTCGGTAACATTATCGTTACTATGACAGATCCATCTGGAGCTACAGTTTCTTGGTCATCTGCAGGTCACCTTGGTTTCAAAGGTAGCCGTAAAGGTACTCCATTCGCAGCGCAAGTTGCAGCAGAAGACGCAGCAAAAAAGGCTATGGAAGCTGGCATGAAAGCCGTTGACGTATACCTTAAAGGCCCTGGCGCTGGTCGTGAACCAGCGATCCGTGCTTTGGCTGCTACAGGCATGAGAATCTTGACTCTTAAAGATATCACTCCTGTTCCGCACAATGGTTGCCGTCCTCCTAAGCGCAGAAGAATCTAATAACCTTGTAGGCGACTCCATATGGAAGTCGCCTGTTTGGTTTGAATTCTTGGGTTTTTTAATGAGCTGCGTGAATCGATTCACGCAGTTTGATTCAAAAACCGTGCCGCGAAGCAAGACAGCTTGTTAAAAACGTCCATTTCTTGTTGAATGGGGAGTTGAATAAATTCACTCCTGGTGTTTTTAACAAAAAACTACTCAGATAAATTAACCTCTCGGGGGATCCATGCAAGAGCATTATTATAAGTTTTGGAGAGAAATGATCAAACCAAAGGGATTTGAGGTTGATCGTGATACTCTTCGTGATGACTACGCAAAATTCATTATCCGTCCGCTTGAAAGAGGTTTCGGCGTTACTCTTGGTAACTCCCTAAGAAGAATTCTTCTTAGCTCTATGATGGGTTCTGCAATTACTGCGGTTAAATTCGAAGGCGTATTGCACGAGTTCACTACGATCCCAGACGTTCTTGAAGATGTTACTGACATTATCTTGAACCTTAAAGAAGTACGTTTCAAACAGTACACTTCTGACTCTTTGACTTTGAAGATCAATAAAAAAGGTCCAGGCAAAGTAACTGCAGCAGATATCCAAGTTTCTGATAAGATCGAAGTTTTGAACCCAGATCTTCATATCGCTACTTTGGGCGCGAACGCATCTTTCAGCGCGGAAATCGTTGTTAGCTTCGGTCGTGGTTATGTTCCTGTTGAAAACAGAGAAACAGATCTTCCAGTTGGCTTCATCGGCGTTGACGCTCTTTATAGCCCAATCCGTAAAGTTAACTACAATGTTTCTAATGCGCGCGTTGGTCAAAGAACTGACTACGATGCATTGACTTTGGAAGTATGGACTGATGGTTCATTGAAGCCGGACGAAGCGGTTGCTCTTTCTTCTAAAATCATGAAAGAACAACTTCAAATCTTCCTTACTTTCGATGAAAGCATGGAGCCAGTTGAAGAATCTCGCGAGCTAGGTTCGCCTTCATTGAACGAGAACTTGTTCCGTTCTGTTGACGATCTTGAGCTTTCTGTTCGTTCTGCGAACTGCTTGAAAAACGCTAACATCCGTTACATCGGTGAGTTGGTTGTTCGTTCTGAAGCAGAGATGCTTAAAACAAAAAACTTTGGACGCAAGTCTTTGAACGAGATCAAAGAGATCTTGGGCGAGATGGGTCTTGGCCTCGGTATGAAAATCGAAGGTTGGCCGCCTCCAGGTTGGGATCCTTCTCAACCACCAGTAAAAAGAGAAACACAACAATAGTCACAAGCTGTGATGACACCAACTCCCTGAGGAGTTGGTGAGGGCTGGAGCCCGAAAAAGAAACACCGAGCAATTAAGCACGAGTGTTCTTCGTGAGGATACCTGATACGGTCCCCACGTTTTAACCGGAGAACATATGAGTTCACACAGAAGAAGAGTAAAGCATTTCGATCGTAAATCTGGCCCTAGAAAAGCGTTGTTTCGTGGTTTGGTTGAGTCTCTAGTAGAGCACGGCCGTATCACTACAACTGTAGACCGTGCGAAAGAAACTCGCCGTCACGTTGAGCGCGCGATCACTTTGGGTAAAAAAGGTGACTTGAACACAACTCGTTTGTTGTTGTCTCGCTACCCAAATAAAAACGTAGTAAGCATCATCATGAAGGACTTGGCTCCTCGTTTTGCTTCTCGTCCAGGTGGTTACACTCGCATCATCAAAATCGGTCGTCGCCCAGGTGACACTGCTGAGATGGCGTTCCTTGAGTTCGTAGACTACGATTTCGAAGCTAAAACAGCTGCTAAAGAAGAAAAAACTGCTAAAGCTACTGAAAAACCAGTTAAAAAAGCAGCTTCTAAAGCGAAAAAAGCGACTACAAAAACTGTAGCTGCTAAAAAGAAAACTGTTAAGAAAACTCAAAAGAAAGCACGCGCTAAATCTCGCGCTTAATTTCGAGAATCAAAACCGATTTTTAAAAAACCCAGGGCAACCTGGGTTTTTTTTTGGTATTTTACCAACTGGAGGAACATCAATGAAACAACATCTAAAAGCTCTTGCATTGGTTTTGGCACTTGGCGGATTGGCTATATGGGCCTTTGATCGATTTTTCATGAGTCGCGTGGAGCAAAGCCCTGCGACGATTTCCTCGGTTGATAAAATGGAAACTGAGGGCGCTCCTAACTTCACTTCAAAATCCCTGGACGGGCAGGCATTTGAACTTCATTCGATGAAGGGCAAAGTCGTCATCCTGAATTTTTGGGCTTCCTGGTGTGGTCCTTGTGTTGAGGAAGTGCCTTCCTTGATCAAGCTGGTGAATGAGTTCAAAGGAGATGTGCAGTTGATTGCAGTCTCTGGCGATAGCAACGAGGAAGACATTCACGTATTTCTGAAATCGTTTCCGGAATTGAAGGGTGCCAACATCAAGATCGTCTATGATCAGGATCGCAGTTTGATGAAGATGTTTGATGTCTCCCGTTTGCCAGAGTCGCTGGTTTTGAACAAGGACTTGAAACTGGTAAAAAAACTGGTGGGCTCAATAGACTGGCATACCAAGGACTCTGTTGAATACATGAGATCCCTGTTGGAAGCGAAGTAAAAGACCCGTAGAGGGATCGAGAAGTTTCGTTTTAGAGGCTTCGCAAATGTGGAAACGTCAGAGACAATTCCTATGTCTCTGACGCTCTCAAATCTATTTCAAAATAATATCAATCAAGTCTGTTTCCGGGACTACTGACAGTCAAATGCCAGATCGATTTTTGTTCCCTCTACCAGTGGTGAGTTGAATTTCAATACTTTGCCAGACACGGTGAACTGTGTGAAGGCGCTACCGTTGACTTTGATTTGTACAGTGCCGGCCTTTGGTGCGCATTGAAGAGTCATATGAGTCATCGAGTTTACGATCTTATCGCGGAATGTATTCAAGTTGTTGGCGAAGCTGGAATCACAGATGCTGCCGACTCCGCCGTCAGTAAGCACGGACAACTTTTCATAGTGCACGCCTTCGTGACTTGGCGATGCTGAAGCGGCATCTTGCATGGCCTCGCAGGATTTATCACCGGGTTTTACGATGATGCTGTTGAAGGTGAAGCGCACATCGCTGCCGAACTTTTGTTTCGCCATAGCCAGAACATTTTCCGGCATGTCTTCAGCTTCCAATGGGATCAGGCTTCCGACGGCATCGTTGGCTTTAACCTTTGAAGGATCACCGCCGACAGAGCGTTCATCTTCGTTTGAAACGATGATCACAGAAAGGGCCGCGCCAGGACGATAGCAATTGTTGCTGCCGGCAAGTGCAAAGTGATTGTAGGTGGCTTTCAATCCGCGTTCATCAGCGGAGCCGGAGCCACCAATCGTCAATGCATTGACGGTGTTTTCAAAAATATTTGTCAGGTTGGGAGTGCCCTTTTTTAATAGATAGGCTGGTGTGCCACCAGAAGGTGAGTATCCCACCCAATCAGCAGAGAAGCCCCACACTGAATTCATAGCACGTGTATTAGTCATACACATTTGCCAGTCTATTCCTGAGTTTTCAAGTGATCCGACAAAATCCCCCATGCCCGCCGCCAGCTTTTTTAAGTCTGGGAGCATGGAGTTCGAGTCGTCGAACACAATGAGGAAGTCGACTTGCTTATTACCGTATCCTACGACTTGGGAGAAACTTACAGAAGTGCCTGGTACGGATGAAGCCATTTCCAAAGGTGCCGGTGAGAACTCCATTTTAGAGCATGCTGCAGTTGCAGCAGTCATCACACTTAGGATCAGAAGGTTTTTTAGATTCATCGTTTTCATATTTGCTACCTCACTAAAAGGCTAGCATGTTCGATGACTTCAAAAAAAGTGAAAATATAAAATGCGAGCTAAAATGCCCAATGATTTTAATAATTTACGAATTAACGTCGAACTCCTGTTCAGGGCCTGCAAAGAACCTTTACGAAACTTTTGAAAGAAGAACAGTGATGATTGATTCATCGACGAAAACTTTCGTTTTGCTGAAAGTGAAATTACTCAGGTCCATTGTGTTGAATTGAAAAACTGACTCAATCATTACAGCATTACAAATAGTTTCGCACATTGAAAAATCCAATGCAGATTGATAGACCGCAGACATGGCAAAGCTATCTTCGTTTAATCCCTTCGCTCGCTCTACTCGTTCAGAGGAAAGCATTGAGTTTCAAGTGCGTAAACTTAATCTTATTTATCAGGAGCATTTGAAAGGTGCTTTTGCCATAACCGGAAACGTGATTGCATTTCTGTGGGTGACTTGGAATGAATTCCCTCACGAAATATTGTTGGGGTGGATGTCCGTTATGTTGGGTACTGCCACCATCCGCGTTCTGTCTTTGTGGAGATGGAATCGCGTAAAGCAAACAGTGACTAGTCAAAATCAATTGAAGTTCTGGGAGTATTTGCTTTGTTCGCAGTTACTGATATCGGGATTCGGTTGGGGATTCTGCGGAGTCATGGCTTCCACCAGCTCCAATGTTTCTGTTCAGACTGTCGCAGCATTAATTATCGCCGCGATGACGGCAGGCCCGTTGATTTACTATGTCTCTTCAAGAAAAGCGATGGCTTGTCTGGTGGGGCCGGCTCTTGCCGGGTGGAGTGCGGGATTTCTATTTGTATCTGAGGTGCCTGACCATCAGGTGCTGGGTGTTTTGATTCTTTTCTATCTGGTGCTGCTGGCCTTTATTGGTCAAAACTTGAATCGTTCTATCCTGCGGATGATTTCGATGGACTATCAATTGAAGAAAAGTGAAGAGCATCTGAGGATGTCGATGGCTTCCAGTGATGCATTATCCTGGGACTGGTACGTTGAGACGGGGGAGCTTGAGTACAATGGAAACATTCAGCTGTTTCCGAAAGGCCCGGCTCAGCTTCTGGAGATCCTTAAAAAACATTTCGTCAGCCAGGGTGAGTTGGATGCCGAAGTCGAATTCAATGACGAAAAGAATTCTGTTCGATACATCGCTATCAAGGGTCGCGTTTTTAAAGACCTGAAGACGGCCTTTCGCATGACAGGAATAGCCTGGGATATCACAACTAAAAAGAACGAGGACATACTGCGCCGGGAGCGCGATCTGCACGAAGCCGCCAATCGTGGCAAGTCTGTCCTGCTGGCCAATGCCAGTCACGAAATTCGCACGCCGATTTCCTCCATTCTGGGCTATGCTGAGACGATGTTAGGCAGCCGCGAGCTGCAGGCGCAAAACCGTTCTGATGTCGAAGCTATTCATCGTCAGGGTAAGTTCATGGTGACTCTGGTGAATGACCTTTTGGATTTGTCCAAGATTCAAAGCAAGGGATTGTATTTTCAGTCTTGCTCGATGAGTCCGGGGCTGGAGCTTGAGGATTCTCTTTCGATGATTCGATCGACGTTGGACAGTTCAAAGCACCTGTTGTCGTTAATATTTGAAACTGATTTTCCGGCCATAATCTCTTCCGACCCAGTGCGCTTTCGTCAGGTGTTGATCAATTTGCTGTCGAATGCAGTGAAGTATATGGGGTATGGCGAAGTTACAGTCCGAGCCCGGTTTGTCGAACAGAATGGCAATGGCTTTATCAGTATCATCGTTACTGATAAGGGCTTGGGGATGGATGCGACTATGCAAAGTCAGCTTTTTGAGCCGTTCGTGCGCGGTGAGAATCCTGATGTGCAGCGTGTTCCAGGTTCAGGGTTGGGATTGGCGTTAAGCCGTCAGCTGGCCCGGGGCATGGGGGGAGATTTATTATTGCTGCACTCGGCGCTGGGGCAGGGGAGTTCATTTGAATTTGTTCTGCCGGTGGGAAGAGCTGATGAGGTAAAACTGATTTCACCAGATGAAATCACCCGCCAGTCCCGACAAGAGATCTCCATTCCACAACACAGTAACTTACTGAAGAACCGCGAAATTCTGGTCGTGGATGATTCTGATGATTTGCGGGTTCTGATGGCAAGGTATCTGCAGCGGGAAGGAGCTCGCGTAGAAACCAGCGAAAACGGTCAGGTCGGTGTGCAGCGGGCATTGCGGAAAAAGTTCGATGTTATTTTGATGGATATCAAAATGCCGGTGATGGATGGATATCAGGCAACCACATTGCTGCGGGAAAGTGGCTACAAAGGTTTGATCGTTGCAGTGACGGCCCAGGCGACGGCAGAAGGTCAGGTGGATTGCCGAAACAACGGGTTTGATGCGTACTTAAGCAAACCCGTTGATATCAGTTTATTAAAGGAAATTTTGACTAAAGTTGAAGCTTAAAGGCCAAAACGTTTTTTCAATTCGTCGACGGCTTTTTGGCCTTCTTTTTCAAGCTGCTTGCGCCCTTGGTTTTCAGCATCTTTTTTCGCAGTGTCAATTTTGGATTCAGCCTGTTTTTTCTGCGAATCCAATTGTTCCTGCGCTTTTTTCACTTCGTTGTCGAACTGCGATTTGAACTGATTAATCTGCGCTTCTACCTGAGATTTTTGTTTGCCGATCTCTTGTTCAACGTAGGCTTCGATCTTTTTACGAGCTTCATCAACTTTGGCCTGGATTTGTTTTTCAAAGCCTTTGGAAAGCTCTGGACCCAGATTTGAATTGATGGACAGCGGTACGTTAGGAAGGTTGCCCTGTCCTTTGGCTGTCAGTGTGACGACCGGAATGCCGGCGAACACCGCCTTTAGAATTTCATCTGCAATATTGTTGGTCGAAGATACGGCGTAGTCGATCTTGGTGAACTTGTTATCAAAATCCACCGCCAGGTTTTTAAAACCCACCAGGGATCCTTGGATGCCCATCTCTCCGTGCGCTTTGTTGAAAGCGATTTTGACATCTGGACTCTTCACCAGATCTTTTCCTTCGATGGCATAGGATGCGACTTTAAATTGATAGTCGATGACCGAGTCGTCCTTACGATTGTCCAAAGAAAGTTTTAATAAGAAGCCAAGAATTTCCATAGCTGGAAAGTCACCCGCCAAAGTCGCGATTGTTGGTCGTCCCACCAGACGTTGATTGGAAGTGATATCCAGGATCTCGCCTTTGACGTTTCCGGAATTTGGTGTCAGGCCGGCTTGTGAGCTGATTGCCGTGCGCTTCACCCAGAACATCGGATAGGAATTTGGACGGCCAAATTCGTACGAGATGCCTTCTTCGCGGGGGTGTGGTTGGATGGCAATTTCTTCCTCTTTGCTGGCAGCATCTTTATTTACAAACTTTGGTGGCAGATATTTTTCTGCCAACGATTTGTATCTGAAGAATTTGGCTTTGTAAGGTTCAAGGTAGCGATTGAACACGGCCATCGTCAGCGCCTTCGCATCTACTTGAGGAATTCGGAAGTGCTGCTCAAGGGACTTGATGTCGACTTTGACTTGTTTTTCGATTTCACCGTACTGCGCTTGAAGGGTTTTCAGGTCCTGGCCCAGGTCATCACTGACCGCCTGCAATTGCTTGTACTTGCCGTCAGCATCTTTGTAGATGCCATCAAGTGTTTGAATGGAGCTTGCGATCTCCTGAGGGTTTTTAAAGTCCTTGTATTGAACTTTGTTAAGGCGATCACCCAGGGCTTTGATGTCCTTTTCCTGAGGCAATGTCTTTAATCGTTCGTCCCACATTTTTTGTTTGGCTTGCAGATCCTTTTCGAACTTCTCGATCATCGCTTTGGATGGCAAAGATTCCTGCAGCTTCTGCAATTGAGCATTTGGATCTGTTCCTCCAAGCATCGAAATCACATCACCCAGAACATTTTCGCCATACTGGGCATCCAACTCTTTCTTTGCCTGGGCTTTAAGTTTATCACCCTGTTCGGCCAATACGCCAGGCTCATTGGAAACCGGAGGAGGTGGCGCCACTTTTCCAGGGCGGGCTCTTTTAACTCCGAATTCAATCTGCTCAACGACGGCTTCATTCACGACATACTTTACGCGCAAAAGAGCATCCCACAGCATGCCGAAGCGGATTTCACCGATCTTCAGGGAGTTGTGTGTGGGCTTTTCGGCATCTGTGAACTCGATGCCTTTAATGCTGATGTGTGCATCGAAGAAGCTGGTTTTAAGATCGGCAATATTTACTTCCGCGCCCAGGGCTTTGTAGCCGCCCCACTCCATGGCGCGACGAAGATGTCCATCAAAGAAAAAGTGGAAGTAAAGTCCAACGATAAGACAGAAGACGATGAAGGGAACCAGGGCACCCCAACGGATGATGCCTTTTTTCTTTTTGCTTGCTGCGGGTGTTTGTGTGTTTGCCATGATTGTATCCTATTCCCCGTAAAGATCGTTGTACTTGGAGTACCAAATATAAAATTTCGTTGCCGTCAGAGCTTTCCAGAACTTGGTGCCTTTGAAGCGCGCCACAACAGCCGCGCGGTACGCCAGGATCAATGCTTTGAAGCCATAATATGCAAATGGAAATAACAGAACAGACACGACCATGGAGCCCATGACGATGCTGTTGTTAAAGCGGGTCATCGGAACGAACGGCATATTGTACATGCTTACAAACAACGGTCTTAAACTTTCCATTTCCAAAACGACTTTTCCCAGATGATGTGCAGGAGTGTCGAATAGGAAAGCGACAAATTTAAAAAAGAAGGCCGAAAGAAAAGCGGCACCCAGCTGAACACGAAAAACAAAAACGATAAACAATACAATTGCCGTTTGAATCGAGAAAAAAGGCGCAAATCCCAAAAGCAATCCCAGGGACAGGCCAAATGCCAATGGCATGGTGTCGGTGTCTGAATTCAGAAGTTTGATGAAATTAAAGAGCTGTTTTAAAAGTAACGTCATGGATTCCTCGTGTTGAAGGTCAGATTCGAGACTCTATAAAGTTTATGACAAAAATGCGTGGCGGCAAGTGAAAAGCGAGGACAGCCCGTGGTGTTTGTCGTATGTTTTTAAGTATGAAATCATGGGCGCAATTAGTTGCAGACACAGTTCGAATGGGGGGAGTGCTGGTATTTATCGAAGACCAGGCTCCACAGGATCTTTCAAAATGGCTAAATCCTTTGGGACAGCTGTTTGCCGGAAAGATTCCGTTCACAGTGCGCAAGGAAAGTGACTTTCTTCGCGGCAAGTATCAAACGGGCGCACATGATTTGGTTTTCTTTTTTGAGGGCCAGGATTCTGTTTTGCGTTCGGTGGATGCCTATGCGCAAGGACAACGTGTCTGGGTTTCCCGAAGCACTGAGATGCCTGCGGCAGTTGATTATTTGTGGCACACAGCGGATCTTGGGGCGTGGCTGACCTTTTGGCAAAGTTTGTCTGCACAGTTTGAATCCCTGATCGAAAATTGGACGGGTGTAGATTCTGATTTTACACCATGCCTGTTTTTGGATCGCGACGATGTCGTCGTTCGAAATGTTCCCTATAACAAGGACCCCGATCAAGTTGAGCTGATTCCGGAAATCGTCGAGTTGATTAAGAAAGCTCACGACACTGGTTATTGGGTCGCATTGGTGACAAATCAATCTGGAATTGGCCGGGGACGAATCACTTGGGGAGAGTATAAATCAGTTCACCAGCAAATGCTGAAGCTATTGGCGCAGCAAGGAGCCTGGATTGACGAGTGCGTCTGGTCCTCTTTTATTGAAAATGAGTCAGTCCCTGAGGGCCGTATGTTTGCGGGATTGCGAAAACCCCGCGCCGGAATGTTTCAACTGGTGAAAGAAAAACTCAAGATCGATATGGGAAATTCGATTATGGTTGGAGACAGCGCTACGGACCTGTTGGCTGCTTACTCGGCGGGAGTCGGAAAGTGTTATTTGTTCAAATCTGTAAAGCTTGAACAGGAGCGCGAAACCCTGGAAAAATTCCGCGCCACTAATTCGGGATTTAACTATCAGGCCATTTCTTCGGCTTCGGCGATATCTTTCGGGCGTTTGTAGCGCATATAGAAAAAGGCGCCCAATAGGCTTACCACAAACGAGCTTACTTGAAACGCAGTGATCGTAGTCGGTCCCACGTCTGTTGATTTTCCAGTATAGACATTGAACAGGAAATAGAAAGCGGCCTGTCCCACGCCCACTCCAGCAGGGGAGATAGGAATTGCCGTCGCCATAAAGCCCAATGGTGCCACCAGGAAATAGGTCTTCATCGGAATTTCTGAAAAACCAGAAACCATTCCCACCATATACAAAAACAAGATGGCCGTTGTTTGGGCGATCAAACTAAGCAGGATCACCTGAATAATTCGCGGAATGTGATTGCCGTACAGGTGCAGGCTTTCATAGATTTTCATGAACTTTTCAGACAAGGGTAGTTTGTGAATCACTCTTTTCAGAATCTGGCGATCATAAACTTTCGTTGAAAACACCAGACTTAGAGCAATCGAAAAAGTCACGAACAGTGCAACAATGAAATAAAAAAGACTCATCAGCGTGGATACGTGGCTGACGTGTGTGAAATCATAGATCATCACCAAAAGCGCCAGCAGGATCATCGCATACAGGCCCAGGACCCGGTCGATTAGGACACTGGTTGCGGCAACGACTTTGGTTCCGGGAAATTCGCGTGTGAAATAGAACGCCTTGATGACGTCGCCTCCCACTCCACCAGGCATTGCGAAGTTAAAAAACTGACCAATCAAAGTGAGTTTGAAGGAAGACCAGGCTTTTGCAGGAATGCCCTGGGATTTTACCAGCACTCTCCAGCGTTCGCTGGCCAGGAAAAAGTTCACCAGGACGATGCCGGCTGAAAGGGCGATGATGCCAGGATTTAAGAGATTGCTCAAAGCTGAAAAGTTCAATTTTCCGGATTGTACCAGCCAGTAAATGATCCCGGCTGCAAACAGGATTTTTATTAACTGTGCTGCAATCTTTTTGGTCTTTTTAATCATAGGTCCCATTCATACTGTAAAGAGGCTTTAAACTCTACTTTTGAAGTGAAATTTCCTATGACAACCCGGGCCAAGCGGGGTAGGGAATACCCTGTTTTTAGCTCTGGTGTTAAGATGTTTCCCCAATGTTCGGAGGTTCTATGATTCCTGTAGTGTTATCTGGTGGAAGCGGCACGCGTTTGTGGCCGGTTTCTCGTCAGCAAATGCCAAAACAATTTTGCACGATTTTTGAAAAACCGCTGCAAACAATGACCCTGGAAAGATGCCATAAAATGGGCACTCCGTGGATCGTGACTTCCAAGGCGCTTCAGAACCTGACGGAGATCAATCTTCAAACCAATAAAATGAACGACGTGCGCGTTGTTTATGAGCCTTACGGCAAAAATACAGCTCCAGCGATTGCAGTTCTTTGCAAACTTTTGGATTTGCAGGACTTGGGAAATGAGATCGTGGGAATTTTCCCGTCTGATCATTTGATTTCAAAAGAACAGGCATTCTTGAAAGTGGTTAACTTTGCAGCCTCTGTTGCTAACAGCAACAAAGTTGTGACTTTGGGAATCACACCTTCGTATCCTGAAACGGGGTATGGATATATTCAAACCAAAGCTGTCAGCCTGAAAGAGGTCGACGGATTAAAAGCCTACTCAGTCGTTAAATTCCATGAAAAGCCAGCGCTTGAAAAAGCCAAGGAATTTTTGACTCAAGGAAGCTTCAGCTGGAATGCGGGAATTTTTGTATTCAAAGCTTCCCATATGGTTTCTTTGTTTGAAAAGTTGCAACCTGAACTTTGGGCTACAGTTTCCGCGTTGAAGGCAGACGCTTCCAACCTGGAAGAGATCTACTCTAACGTTCAAAGCATCTCTATTGACTACGCTATCATGGAAAAATTAAGCGGCGATGAGCTGGCATGTATTCCTTCAGAATTTGGTTGGAATGACGTAGGCTCCTGGGATGCAGTGGCTGCCTTGCAAAAGGGTCAGGATGTATTGAACGTTAAAGGTCACGGCAATTTCGTTTTTGGCGATCCTGCAAAAAATTATTCGGCGATCGGTATTGATGACGTGATCGTGGTCGATACTAAAGATGCTTTGATGCTGGTTAAAAAAGGCCAGTCTCAGGATGTTCGTTACGTGGTCGAGTCTTTGGCTCAACAGAAGTCATCCCTGGTGAAAGAACATGTCTATGAATATCGTCCTTGGGGCTATTTTGAAATTCTTAAGGACACAGAGTTTTTCAAATCCAAAGTGATTCGCGTGAATCCTCACTCACAGTTGTCACTGCAAAGCCACGCCAAGCGCGAGGAGCATTGGACGATCACTCAAGGAAAAGGCGAAGTGGTTCTGGATGACAAAGTGATTCCGGTAAAAGCCGGCTCCCATGTGCATATTCCATTGGGGGCAAAACATCGTATGCGCAATAACTCTGACGAGATGTTGGAGTTCGTTGAAGTGCAACTCGGCAGTTATTTTGGCGAGGATGATATTGTCCGTTATCAGGATGATTACCAAAGAAAGTGACAGTAACGAAGGGCTCTGTTGAAGTTTTGAAAAAGGAGTCCTTATGAAAGCTTTTTTATTTTCGTTGGCGTTTTTGTGTTCGTCTTTTGGTTTGGCTGCCAAGACTTATCAGGTTACGGGGCCGATTCTGGAAATCACAGATTCCATGATCGTTGTTCAAAAGGGCAAAGATAGATGGGAGATTGAAAGAACTGCTGGCACTAAGATTCATGGGGACTTGAAGGTTGGAGAAAAAGTGACCATCGAGTACACGATGTCCGCAGCGACAGTGGACGTTAAAGAATCTAAAAAGAAGTAAATCCGTGATTTTGGTAAAAAGCCCACTCAAGAAGTGGGCATTTTAGTTTCTGCTGTCTTATTTGTAACAGATATTTCATCTTTGCCATTTGCTCATAAAGCTTCCGCTCCAGTAACTTCCGTCTGCTAAATAGCAATGGGAGAAAATATGGCGCGGTATTTTGAACGGGTAAAGCTCGCAGTTATTTCCGTATTTATAGCCTTTAATTTGATGATCATAATGACAGCTTCATTTCCTGATCGAAGTGAGTTGGGGCGTTTGATCTTAAGAAATTTCGGCTACTACATCGACGTCGTCGGCCTGGAGCAGCCGTGGAGTATGTTTGCTCCCAATCCAATGTCATTGAATTCCTATATCGAAGTCGAAATTCTATTCAAGGACAAGAGCACTGAAAAATGGTCATTGCCGCGCCCCACGCAGATGGATGGATTTTCGAAGGTTATCGGTGGCGATCGCTATCGCAAATTCACACAGGAATATCTGATGCCCGAAAAGAACGAGGAGATTTGGTTTGATGTGGCCCGCTATGTGGCCAGGAATGTAAATCACATCGAAGCGAACGGAAGAAAGCGGGAGATCGAGAAGCTTCAATTCTTTCGTTACTACAACTACGTTCAGGATCCACAAAAAGTTTTTGTTCGTCACGGTGACATGAGCGGGGAATACAAGCGCGAGAGTGTGTTCTATTTCTATCCAGCGAAAAAGGAAAAGTATGAAATCAGCCACAATAATTAGAGCAATCTGGGATTTCTTTTTTAAACCGCAACCGGTAGATCATCTGGGCCTGATGCGTGTGTTGTTTGGTCTGTTGTTGATATTCAACTGGTATATGATTTGGAGCTATCTGGATGTATTTTGGGGAGTTGATGGTCTGGTCACTTTGAAAACATCTGTGGAGTACGGCTCTTCACTGCGTTTTAGCTTGTTTGATTTGATGCCAAATGATCCGCGGGTTCCGGCAATGCTCGCGATCGTTAATTTGGCAGCGGCAATTGGTGTGACGCTGGGTTTGTTTTCGCGAACGTCCATGGTGATTGCATTTATAACTTTGCTTTCATTCCAGAATCGGAACGACTTTATCCTGAACAGTGGCGACATCGTATTGCGGAATATTTTATTTTTCATGATGTTTTCGGCAGCAGGCAAAGCATATTCCCTGGATCGTTTGATGTCGAAAATGCGGAACGGAACTACAGAGCGAGCGATGGAAAGACCTTGGGCGGCCCGTTTGATTCAAATTCAGTTCTGCGTGATTTATATTGCGACCGTGCTTTTCAAAATTAAAGGCTATCACTGGGTGGATGGGACCGCCGTATATGTGGCAACTCGATTGGATGAGTTTGTGCGTTTCCCGGTGCCGCTATTAAACAACCTTTTGCTGATTAAATTTATGACCTGGTCCACGCTGATAGTGGAGTTTGCGATGGGAACATTGGTTTGGTTCAAGGATTTACGCTATTGGGTTCTGTTGGCTGGCATAGGACTTCATGTTGGAATTGAAATAGTCATGAGCATACCGATGTTCGAATGGGTGATGATGGTAACGATGTTGGCATTAGTGGACCCAGTTGACTTCATTAAGGCTGAAACATTCGTGGAGTCATGGTTCGCGAAATATCGTTATCGTTTCAATAAGATGCGAGCTGCCTAAATTTAATTGAATTTACAGAGGGAAAGTCAATAAAGACCGTGCGTTGAGAGCGTGCGGTCTTTTTTTATTTGAAAAGTGAATCGATAACATCCAAGCAATTAATTAAAGATCGGAAAATTACAATTGTTTTCATAGTCATTGAATAGGCCTCCTAATAACTTTCTCTGAAATTTCATGGATCATCACGTACAAAACAGGAATCTGTTGGAAACTTAACGGAATTTTGTTGGGAATGTTTGTGGGGGTCCGTGAAGTTCGGAGAGAAATCATAATTTTGGAGGAACGATGGGATCACGTAAGAAATTAGTTTTCGTTGCGGGAATCTCGTTACTGGCAAATCCGACCTGGGCACAAATGGCGCAGCTTCAAGCTCCACCAAGAACTGCTAACAGCGTGAAGGATCGGCTGCAAGACGAGAAAGAGAACCCGGGTAAAGAGGAAGTGGCCAAGGATGTTGTGGCCATCACACCAGATGGGAAAATTCGAATCGGTGTGAATCAAAAAAAGAAGATTGAACAGGGCGGGTTCATTAAAGACGGCCTGCCAAAGAAATTCGTAGGACCTTCGAGTGGCGGCTCGAAGGGTAATACCTACGGAGGCGATAAAGGTTCGAAAGGTTCAACTTTCGGCGGAGATTACGGTTCTGAACGTGGTGGCTTTGATTCAAAAGGTGATAAAGGATCGAAGGGGTCTACCTTTGGTGGTGATCACGGCGACAAAGGTTCTAAAGGTTCGAAGGGTTCCACTTTCGGTGGAGACTACGGCTCCGAGCGCGGTGGATTTGATTCAAAAGGTGATAAAGGGAATCACGGCGAGCGCGGTAACTACGGCGATAAAGGTGATAAAGGAAATCACGGCGAGCGCGGTAACTACGGCGATAAAGGTGATAAAGGAAATCACGGCGAGCGCGGTAACTACGGCGACAAGGGTGATAAAGGAAATCACGGCGAGCGCGGTAACTACGGCGATAAAGGTGATAAAGGAAATCACGGTGAGCGCGGTAACTACGGCGACAAGGGTGATAAAGGAAATCACGGCGAGCGCGGTAACTACGGCGATAAAGGTGATAAAGGAAATCACGGTGAGCGCGGTAACTACGGCGACAAGGGTGATAAAGGAAATCATGGTGAGCGCGGTAACTACGGCGACAAGGGTGATAAAGGCGACAAAGGTGATCGCGGCGAACGCGGTAACTACGGCGACAAGGGCGATAAAGGTGACAAAGGCGACCACGGTGAACGTGGCGAACGAGGTCACAAAGGCGACCATGGCGATCGCGGTGAACGTGGCGAAAAAGGCGAACATGGGCACAAAGGTGATCATGGTGAACGTGGATCCAAAGGCAACTACGGAACTTCGTCGTCATATGGCACATCGTCTTCTTACGGCACTTCCTCTTCGTATGGAACGTCATCCTCTTACGGAACTTCGTCTTCCTATGGAACGTCTTCAACATATGGGACGGAATCTACGAATGGAACCCCATCCACTTCTTCAACAAGTGTGACAACGTCAACCAGTACTGGTACTCGTGGAAACCCTGAAACGACGGCTACATCGACGAGTTCTTCAAGCAGTAGTAGTTCGTCGTCTTCAAGCAGTAGCAGTAGCTCTTCATCTTCTTCGAGTACGGAAACCACGTCTTCGAGCGAAAGCAGCAGTTCCACTGGCGAAAACAAGGAAAAGAAAGACAAGAAGAACAGATTCAAAGCGAAGCTTGAGCCCTTGTTCCACTTGGCATTCGACTTCGGTACGTACATTGTGAACTTAACGCCACATGAAATTCCTCAGCCGGCAGCGGTGGGAGTCGCTTATGACGTTCCTTCACAACAAACTTTGAAAACCGGCGATTATCGTGACGGTTTCCAAAAAACAGTTTACGGCAGTATTGAAGTTGGAATCGGAGCACAGGTTAGATTCTGGTTTGATAACGCTACAGGATTGTTGGACTACTTCTGGGGCTACGTCGGAGTTCTGCCAGTTGTTGGCAAACAAACGGCGTCAACACGCTATGCAAGCACTTTGGATAAAGCCAAAGCTTTGGGTGGTCGTTGGTCTGTCCCTAAATACGCGGCAGATCTGAACACTTGGGACGCCGGTGATAGCATCACTTACGTGAGCTATGGTGGCGTGATTTTCCTTGCGAACGCAGGATTTGGTCCGGTCGGTATCGGTACGGCAAAACTGGCGCGTGGCTCTTGGGAAACCTACGTGGAAAAAGTGGGCGACAATATGGCCTACGTGAAAATGACAAGTGGTAAACTTGAAAACTTGTCGATCTTTACGAGTGTGTCGATCATGTCGATTGGTAAAAACTATTTCAATGCAGCGGATGACGGATTCTCGTACTTGTTTGACTTAAGTACAGATACAGGCCGTAAGGCATATGAAGATATGATCCGCGGTAACTCGTATGCAGCCGAACAGTTTGCAACGAATAAGCCGGCGAATCTGGTTGAAATGCCACCGGTGACGAAAGTTCTGACGTTCAGAACGGTTTCAACGGGAACAACCGTCAGCAAAGCATTTGCGATTCCAATTATCTGGGACCGCGTGTTCAGCAAAGGACGTGTTCAATCGTTCACGACTTCGGATTTGCATGTGGAAAGAAACACGGCACGTGTTCACTACGGTATCTACAACGAATCTGATGATTCCCGATTCTGGTTCAAACATAGAGAAGAAGACTTTATGTTCACAGGCGCGAAATACACGCTTGAAAACTGGGACAACAAGGAAATCAATACGGGTATGTTCGGTACTTACAGCTTCGCGTTCCGACATGAAGCAAGTAACGACGACAGACTTCGTAAAGGCTTGAAAGAGCTTGTGCGCAAAACCGGTCTGAAACGTTTGATGATCAACATTCCTGACAACTCCGCTTTGGGTTACACGGGTGTGGAATTCAATGCGAAAATGGGCGAAGAGAACACTCTTCGACTGATGACTGCAGGACAACGCTTAAGCGAAGATCAATTCACAGCTCGTGGTCTTAAGTTGCATGAACAGTACTTCAATCGTGGCGGCGATCCGTGGGATCTATGCAAGTTTGCGGGCTGTTCTATGAAGCAACGTAAAGAAACGATCGTGGGTATGTCGAAAATGTGGCGCGCACTTCAGGACATGAGTCGTAATATGACTGGTAATCCTAAAGCGTTTGCACTGGCATACGGTCAGTTCGGTGAGGGAATGGCGACAAATCCATTCACATACCAGGCGGCTATTGCTATGGCTGGCCCAGGCGTTCTGATCGACTTCCTGGTTGAGGGTACAAGAATCTCTATGTACTACAAACAGTGGGTGACAGATGCTGACGGCGCGTGGGTTCCTTCGGATAAAATGCCGGGATCTGATTTGATTCCGAAGTTTGATCCAAGAACTCGTCACTCGAAAATCCGTGGTATCGTAATCGGAAACAATCCTGGGGATGTTATGCCCGGGGATTCAATTCCTCTGATGCAGCCAGTGGCGTTCCAATAGAACTTCATTAAATGCAAAAGAAAAAGGCCGTTGAGTGAATCAACGGCCTTTCTTTTTTTAAACTTACAGTTCGTATTCCGTTACCAGGGCTTCGCTTATCAGATCACCCGTTAACAGGGCCAACTGACGGGCATGCCGTTCCCATTCCTCAGGTGCCGATTTCTGCAGCTTTCCAATCAACATTTCAAATTCATTCCATTTGCTGGTGAAAGCAGGTGCTGAACTTTTGAAAGCCTTCGTGGATTTTAAATACTCCAGCAGTACTGGCAAGGACTGCTCTTTTTCAAAGGCTCTTAACATATCCAAAGAAAGCACATTCGTCGTGCCCTCCCAGATTGAAAAGACCTGGGCGTCGCGGATCAATCGCGGCAATCCTGTGTCTTCCACATACCCAGCACCGCCAAACATCTCGACGACTTCACTGGAGGTATTGATGGCTTTTTTCGCAGTGTAAAGTTTAAGGACAGGAGTTAGCGTGCGTAACAGAATACGTTCTTTAGCGCTGATTTCCCCGACTTCATCTTTTCCCAGCAGGTGAGCGATATGAAAACTGAAAGCGAAGCATCGGCGGAAATCGTCTTCCAGCCAGCGCAATGTTTCCTGATGCAGTGGGTGATCGATCAACAATTTTCCAAAAGCTTTTCTTTTGCGGGAATAGCTTTGCGCCAAGTCCAAGGCGCGACGGGAGTGTCCCAAGGCGCAGATGGAATTGTAGATGCGTGTGATGTTCAGGACGCTGGCAATTTTTTTGATACCATCGCCTTCACCGCCAACCAGTCTTGCCGGAGTACCTTGCAGACTTAGTTCCGCGGTCGGCAGGGCCTTCGTTCCCAGCTTGTCTTTCAGACGATGGATCTGGATGTGATTCAATTGTTCCTGATCGTTGCGCAGTTCAAGATAGAAAAGGCTTAAACCTTTTGAGCCTGCAGCTGCGCCATCCGGGCGAGCCAGGGTCAATGCCATTTGCGATGTTGTCGCAGACGTGAACCACTTTGTTCCGTGTAACGAATGAGTGGCGGAAAATCCACTTTCGCCTGTAAATGGATGCGCATCTGTGGAGGTGCCGCTGACATCAGAACCGCCGGTTCTTTCGGTCATCCATTGACCCGCGGTCCAGAAAGTTTTTGGATCTCGGGAGGTCAGATGAGGGATGGCGCGGGCTTTCAATTCCGGAGTGCCGTAAAGCTCCAAAGCGCGGGCCGCCCCATCAGTCATCGCCAAGGGACATGAAAAAATTGCCGAACTTGGAGAGTATAAGTAAAGCAACGCCATCTGATAAACACGTGAGTAAGATCCGTATTTTCTTTCGTAAGCTGTGGCGACAATGCCTTCCTCGGCAGCGATTCTCTCTAGTGATTTCCAGCCAGCAGAAACCCGAATGTCATCAATTCGGCGTCCCCAGGGATCAAAAGGCACGTGCACTGGGGGATGTGCTTCGGCGTCTTCAGCAAATGCCAGCATTTCGTTGGCCGCTCGATTTCCCAGGTGATCGAGATGTGCCAAGACTTGCTTTTGGCATTCTACGGGCAGAATTTTTTTCAAGAACTTTTGAAGAAGAACATCGGACTGAAAAGTGTTCGTTAGGCTGGGCCCATCTTGATAAAAGTTTTTCATGGTTATAAGTGTAGGCTGCTCTGTGTGGCGGTACAACTGTCGTTCTAAGCCTGAGTTGCTTTTTTTAGAATTTCATTGCCGTTTGTTCGATCCCTTCATATACAAGGCGCAAACATTCAGGAGGGGCGGCCGTGTCTCGATTTTTAATTGCAGTTCTGTCTTTTGGGACTTTGGTGTCTTGCTCGATCAATCCCGGTAATACGATTCAATCTACAGGTCCTTCTATTGTGAACGGGACTGAGGTCCAGGAGTCAGATGCAATCGCTCCACACTTGGTTTCTGTCTATGACGTTGAAACCAATGCCATTTGCACTGGAACTCTTATCGCCCCAAATATCGTCCTGACGGCTGCCCATTGTGTTTCAGGTCAAAAAAGAAATATCAAAGTGGTTTTCGGACTAAATGTTGACGAGTACTTGGCTGCACGTGAGCCCGATATTCGCGAAGCTTATGTTCACAATATCAGCGATATCAAAATTCATCCACGTTGGAACTTGGAAAAGAATCAGGAATTGGAAGACGACTGGTATGACCTTGCAGTTGTTAAATTTAAAGGGGATGCACCTGAAGGTTTCACTCCTGCAGAATTTTTACGTGACCTGAATGTATTGCAAACCGGAGTTACAGCTTACGTTGCGGGTTATGGAGTGAGCACTGTTGAATCACGTCATGTCCAAGCCGGCGAGCCTTTGAAGTTTGGTGAGGAAGCTATTTGTGATGACGAAGGTTGTGTTTACCTGAAAACTTCTGGTGAAGGAATTTTGCGCTGGACCATGGCTCCGATTACAACTTTTTCTGAAGTTGAATTGAGACTGGATGAGGAACACGCGGGAACTTGCGGCGGTGACTCCGGTGGGCCCGCATTTGTTATGCACGAAGGTAAATTCCAGTTGTTTGGTGTGACCAGCCGCGGAGGCATTTTCTGTAACTCGGTGGGTGTTTATACGATCGCCCTTAAGCTGTATGACTTTTTAAAGCCGGCAGTCGAGAGCCTGCAGAAGTAGTGCTTTAATATCGTCATCTGTCGATGTTTTGGCAGGTATAAGGGGGTCTAAAGCCCCTTTATTCGTTTTAAAGTCGGCAGGTAACTTGCAACTATTCGAAGTGATAAATTCTGGCAAATTGTGAGGAAACTATGAAAATCATGATTCTAACTGTTCTTTCCTGTTTAGTGGCTGCTTCTGCGATGGCTAGCGTGCCGGGCAGAATCACTTCAAAAATCGATTCGCAAAAAGCCGAAGTGCAATTGCAGGGCGCTAAAGCTGGTGACCGCGTCAGTTTGATGGAAGAGATTTGTGAAGGGCCGAAAGTTAAACTTTGCCGAACCGAGAAAGTCGGCGAAGCCGTAGTTTCAAAGGTCATCAATTCTGAGACCTCTGAAATCACCGCTGAAGGGAAGCTGCCTTTAAAAGAAAATCTTTTGATCGAAAAAAAGTAATCTAGAAATACGCAATGGCACCCAGAGTGATTATCGTCGAACGATCCGTGGGTGCGCCATCAGACTCTTTCATGATCTCCTGATCCGCCATATCCTGGCGAAATTCCAAATGCATATTCAAGTTATCAGTGACTTTATACTTGTCACCCAAAGACCAGACTTCCACCTTGTCAGCACCCAAATAGAATGCGCCTGTCGTGCCATTCAGATTATCCAGCTCGCCAGCGCCCAGAATGTTTTCATAGCGCAGTCCCAAAGTGTGGCGGCCCATAGTGTAGCCGAGTTGTGCTGATAGAGTCTGTGCATAGCTTTCATTCGCGCCATCAGGAGTCTGCGCTCGCGAATCGTAAGTCAAAGAGGCCGTAGAATCATCGCTGAACTTATAAGTAGTCCAGACATTGGCGGTGGACTTCGCGATGCTGGTGCCTGGTACAGTTGTTGATGCATCTTTTCCTGAATAGTATCCAGCGAACCACAGAAAGCGACCGGAAATTCCTGTGAGGGAAAGCTCAGTTGTTTTTGTGGAAGCCATGTCATCGCCGTACTGGTTGTAGGCGCTGCGATTGTAAGAGCTTAGTGTGACAGCCAACCACTCGCCCGGATTGAATTTCAGACGAATGCCTTCGTTATATCCAGGAACGATGCCCTGATAGGCGACGGTGTTTTGATAGAAGATATTTTCAGAGCGCATCGCGGATTCGAAACCCAGCGTCGAGCACAGGCGGCCAAATCCCACAGACCAGGCAGGATCTATTTTGTAGTAGATCTCCAGTTGATCAAGAGTCCCGAAACTGTTTTTGCTGGTACCACTGGGAGTAGTGACTTCGATCGGCATGTACATAAACCGTGCGAAGAAGGAAAGCTGATCCGTTTCCTTTTTTAGAATCACCTGAGCACTGTTGAAACGATACTGTTCGTTCAATGCGCCAGACGAAGCCGGATAGGCGTTATCCCCAGTGGACATAAAGTTATATTCGAAAGCAGCCTCACCTTGAACTGTTATACCGGAAAGGACCTCATCAGCATATGCGGTGATTGGCATACTTGTGCTTAAGGCAACAAGGGTCGTGATGATCTTTTTCATGGAAGGCATATCGGTGAAAATCGACCTCACATTCAATGTCCAGAGGTCCTGTTGCTATTGGTCTGGTTTTTTACTGTTTCAGAATAGGATTTTACGTGTCTTAGGTCCGGGGAAAGGGCAGACACATGTTCATTCCCTAAAGCTCAGGGTACAATTGTGAAATGACAGATCCTCAGCCAAAAATGATTATGGTAGGGGTAGAGCTCTTTACTGAGAACTTTCCACTTCCTGCAGACGTTTATACAAGACTCCCTTCCGGTCAGTATCTTTTGGTCGGTAAAAAAGGTGAGAAAAGTAATTTTCAAAGCTTGCACATGACTGCACAGAAGAAAGCAGAGCTTTATGTGCGCGGATCTGATTATGACACGGTTATTCAGTTCAATCTCGCGTTGGCAAGAACTGCCGTCAGCAAGGCTCAGGTTCCCACTAATTTAAAATTAAATCTTATTACCGGCCTGGCGGATTCCGCGATCAATGATCTGGTCGAGCGCAAGATTGTGTTGGGTTCGTACGAGCGAGTGAAACAGTTGTCAGGATTTATCAAAGACACTGTTTCCCAGGTTTCAGAAGTGGATAAGCTTTTGGATCTTCTTAGCAAGCTTCCGAAAGACAGCGCTTCCCATGGGATGGCTACGGCAGCCGTTTCATTGCTGATTTGTGAAAAACTGGAGATCCAATCCAAACCTACTTTGGAAAAGGTGGCATTGGGCGCTTTGTTGCACGATATCGGAATGAAAGAAATTCCCGAGGCAATTCTTAAGAAACCGCGCGCGGACCGTACGATTGAGGAAACGACACACTATGAATCTCACACGATGAGAGGTGTGGAGATGCTTCAGGAGTTGCGAGAGATTCCGTCAGATGTTCTGGCAATTATTCTGGAGCATCACGAAAATGCGTTGGGTATGGGTTATCCTCGTCGCATTCGTGATATCAAGATGAATCCATTGGCGCGTATTGTGGCGGTTGCAAACTACTTTATGGAGTTGTTGCATGATTCCACGGGCGAGCATCCATCCATGTCACCAGAGGAAGCCATCCATTATATGGAAGTTACTTTGGGACAACCATTTAACAAACAGGCCTTCCTGGCTTTAAAAGACATCGTATACGCTCACCGTCGTGCAGCTTCTTAGTGATGTCGTTCCTCTTTCGGAGGATTGATATCACTATCCAGGCTGGTGCGATTTATCCGCTCTTCCCCAAAGGACTGATCGGATTCGGGATCGCTAAGTGAGTTTTTAAATTCATTATATTTTTTTGTCGCTTCTTCCTGGGACATTCCATAGGTTTTTTGCAGCTGACCTTCCAGTTTGGTTAAATCACCCTGCATGGTTTCGATCTCATCATCTGTAAACCGGCCCCAAGTGCTTTTTATCTTTCCCTTTAGAATCTTCCAGTCTCCACCTAAAGTATTCTTATTCATAAATACCTCCGTAAAAGAACGGTGCGGTTTTATACCTGCGCCACGTGGGAAAGCAGGTCATGGGATATGTTTTTATTTTGCCCACGGGTTGCGATGTCCCCCAGGCTGACCATGCCCACCAGACGTTTGGATCTGTTGACGACAGGGATGCGGCGAATTTTACTGCGGATCATTTGTTGGGCCACGACCGACAGATCTTCATCATCAAAGCAATAGCGAATGCCCTGACTCATACATTGTTCAACGCGTGTGTTTTTGGGATCAAGGCCAGCTGCCACGACGCGAACGGTGATGTCTCGATCTGTGATCATGCCAATCATCTTGTCATTGCGACTGACCGGCAAGGAGCCATAGCTGTTCTTTTGCATCATAAGTGCGGCCTCTTGAACTGTTCGATCTGCATCGATGACGTCGGCACGAGGGCGCATGATATCTTTGACTTTCATAACGACTCCTTTGTTGCTCCCAGAATACTCCGGGAGCTGAACTTTGAGCGTTAGAAATGGATCAGGGATCTTACCTTAGGGCTTGGCGCAAATGCCTTCTTTTTGACAGTCACGCATATCGGAACTGAATTCATGCAATTCACGCAAAGTGTATCCAAGCTCTTGGTCGTAGCCTTCGCGAACGCTGCCCAATTGGCCGATAGTGATAAAGTCGTTGATGCCTTCAAACAAAGCCTGATCGTACATTTGACCTGTGGAAGTGGATTTAAAATAAACTGTCGCTGCCGAGCGAATCACTTTAGTAAAACGATTGCGCTGATCCAGGGCTTTTTGCAAACCACCGCTGAGGCTTTTCCAGCATTTTACTTCGCCGATGCGAACTACTTTTTGGGATTGCAGATCGAAGACCACGATGTCCAATTCACCGATGGTGCGAGTTGTGTCGCCATAGGCGATGCCAACTTCAACCAGGTACTGAGGAGCTGGGAATTGTTTGCGGACATCCAGGCGGGCGATTTCTTCGCAGATAGCACCGGAGTCTTCGTAACTGCGTGGAACAGACTTCAGAGCTTCAAAGTCTTCAGTCCAATTTGCTGCAAATAGGTTTAAGGAAAAAAATAAGGCGCTTAGTAATACTGTTAACTTCATAATCCCCTCCGAAGTGCCCCATAGATCGCTGAGCCCTGCAATTTGTTCAAGGATTTAGTCTTTAATCATTAAATGTGCGGCGCAACATCGATAGTATGTTGAATTTATTACCCACGCTTTGTAAGAGCACCCCATGTTTAAAAAAGTGATTCGTTTTCTAATTCCGGTTGTCGTCGTGATTTCTGGAAGTACAGCTGTTGCCGGTCTCTTTCCTGATAAGGAAGACCGTTGGAATTTTTATGTGAAACGTTTCCAGCAGGTTGCATCCCGCGAGTCCGATATTCCTGATGTTGCCATCGAAAGAACGGTCGAGTTCCTGCAAGCCAATCGCACTCGCCTGGAAAAGCTGATCAATAATCGCAGTGTTGTGGTGATTAACGATTTCACCCAGGACAGCAATCGTGAACGCATGTTCGTGGTTTATGTTTATTTGGGTAAAGTTGAGCGCTATAAGGTTGCCCACGGAATCGGCAGTGGCGAGGGCCCTCATGTGTACCAGTGTTCCGGTGCTTCAGGATCCAAGGCGACTCCACCAGGATTTTTGGTGGTCCAAAATGAAAATCGTAACTCTTCGTTTGGGTCTGCGCTGTATATGGATGGACTTGAGCCCCGTAACATTAGTTCCCGCGCCCGTGCCGTGGTTTTTCATCCAAACAAAACGGCATCTGAGCGTGCATTGATTCAAAGAAAATGGGGATTCATCGATCTTAGCGAGGGTTGCGCGCAGTTGACCCGCGAGGACTACGCCAAACTTAAATCCCGCGTTCAAGGTGGCAGTTTGTTGTATAACTTTTGCCCCGAAGATAAGCGCTAATTCGGCGCATTCACTTGGACTTCAATAAAAATTAAATCTATAAATGTCCTTGTACAACACTGTTGAAACAAGGACCTGTCTGTGACAAATGCTTTGGCGCCCAAAAAGATCTGGTGGAAAGAATCCGTCGTATATCAAGTTTACCCTCGCTCGTTTAAAGATTCCAATGGTGACGGGATCGGTGACCTTCAAGGTTTGATTTCCAAATTGGATTATCTAAAGCATTTGGGAATTGATGTGATCTGGATCTGCCCGATGTTCAAGTCACCGATGGACGACAATGGTTACGACATCAGCGACTATCAGGCCATTCACGAAGAGTTCGGCTCCATGGCGGATTTCGATCTGCTTTTGAAAGAGTGCCATGCTCGCGGAATTCGTCTGATTTTGGATTTGGTGGTCAACCACACCAGTGACGAACATCCGTGGTTCATTGAATCGCGCTCCTCTAAAGACAATAAAAAACGTGATTGGTACATCTGGCGTGACGGTAAGGACGGTAAAGAGCCGAACAACTGGGAAAGTATTTTCAGCGGTTCTGCATGGAAGTATGACGAGCTGACCAAGCAATGGTTCATGCACATTTTCTCTGCGAAACAGCCGGATCTGAACTGGGAAAACAAAGACATGCGCCAGGCGGTTTACGACATGATTCGCTGGTGGTTGGATCGTGGCATTGATGGTTTCCGTATCGATGCCTTCAGCCACACTCGTAAGGAACCAGGCTTGGCGGACATGCCAAACCCTAAGAATCTGGAATACGTTCCTTCCTATTCCAAACACATGAATATTCCGGGCGTGTTGGACTATGTTCAGGACATGGCTCAGAACACTTTCAATCACTACGATATCATGACCGTGGGTGAAGCCAATGGCGTGAATGCCCAGCAGGCGGAAGAGTGGGTGGGTGAATCCAGAAAACGCATGAACATGTTGATTCAGTTTGAACACGTGGGCTTGTGGGATACTAATCCCGATCAGCGTTTTAATATGGCGGATCTAAAGCGTGTCTTCAACAACTGGCAAAAAGGTCTTGAAAATATCGGCTGGAATGCGCTGTTCGTGGAAAACCACGACGTTCCTCGTATTAACTCCAAGTGGGGTGACAACAAGAACTTCTGGCGCGAATGCAGCACCTCGATTGCGACGATGTATTTCCTGATGCAGGGGACACCGTTTATTTATCAAGGTCAGGAAATCGGAATGACTAACAGTCATTTCAACGGGCCTGAAGACTTTAATGACGTTTCAGCGAAAAACTATTTCGTGATGAAACGCAAAGAAGGTCGCACCGATGCAGATATCACGGCAGAGTTGAATCACACGTCCCGCGACAATGCTCGTACTCCTATGCAGTGGGATTCGTCCGCGAATGCGGGTTTCACCACGGGTTCACCTTGGTTGAAAACCAATCCTAACTACAAACAAATCAACGTGGCCGCACAAATGGAAGATCCGGAATCGATTCTGAATTACTATCGTCGTCTGATTCGTTTGCGACGCCAACATGAAGGTTTGATTTACGGATCATTTGATCTGGTTGCGCCAGAAAACAAGGATGTCTTTGCCTATACTCGCACCTTGGGCACAGAGAAGTTTCTGGTCATTTCAAACATGACTAAAAACGAAACTCGTTGTGAATTCGGAACCTTGGTTTTGAAGCCGGAAAATTTGCTGATGGCGAATATGCAGGTTTCTGATCATGGAACTGAGCATGGGTTGAAGCTTCGTCCATTTGAAGCGCGAATCTATAAGGTTTAAAACTGACAGATCGGTTTTATAAGAATTAATTTTTGCTGAGTGCATTCATTAGGATTGCATTCAGTTCTGTTGGTTTTTCCAAAGGTATGAAGTGTCCTGATCCCTCGATCATATGTAAAGTGGATCGGGGGATGGCGCGCTGGAAGGCTTCGACTTTGTCTTTTGGGGCAATCTGATCCTGGGCTCCGCCAATCAAAGTGATTGGGAACTGCATTGCATTCAGTGACATTTTTAAATCCATGCGATGTAAAGTCGCGTTCATCTGATTCAAATACATTTCTGTATTATTGCCCGCGGCCATTTCCAATATTTGATTTCTGATTTCTTCGTTATTAAGGGCATCTTGGTGAATGTAGTGCTGCAATGCCTTGGGGCTTAGGCCTCCGAAGGCCACTTTTTTTAATGTGTTAGCGGTCTGCACTCGAGCTTTGAATTCACTGTCGCTAAATGGGGATCCGGTGGAGCCGATAAGAATAAGTTCTTCCACTCTATGGGGAAAGCGGGTTGCAAATACCTGTGCAACATAAGCCCCCATGGAAAAACCAATCAGAGTCAAAGGTCCGGTAAATGCCTGGTCGATCTGGTCCAGCATCTGATTTAAATTTTCAGAATGTCGCAGGTCCAAGAATTTGCATTCTTGTGAAGTAAGAATCTCTCTTTGGTATTTCCAAAGGCGATCGTCACAAAGGAATCCCGGAAGGCACACGATGGATTTTGACATATGTTAAGCCTACCAGAAACAGGATGTGAGCCGCAATCCAGCTCTGAGATATTTGACAAGCTTTCCAAAAGGAAATTGCTCGGAAATAGCGGTCCTAAGCATTATGAGGGGAATGAAGGAGTGGTGAAATGAACATTCGTCATGATCTTGCCGGGCAAAGGTTTGCAACAAATGTCCAAGGTGGAGATGCTCATATCCTGTATCGCCGGGGACCAAATAACTCCTATGATCTTTATGCCACATATGTCCCAGTGGAGTCTCGGGGGCAGAATATTGCCGATCAACTGGTGCGGGAGGCCATTCGCGTAGCCAAAAGTGAAAAGGTCCAGATCGTGGACACCTGTCCCTATGTTGCCAGTTGGTTCAAGAAGCATCCCGAAGAAAATAAAATTCTGTCGAAAGAATCAGGCGATTCGATCATTCAGGTGTTTTAACAAACAAATCTATGATGTACGCTTGATTCATGAGCAAAAAGTTTCATGAACTGATTTCAGAGGCATCCAAAGTCGTATTGGATAAAGACATCGAAGTGCGTTTGGCTATCACCTGCTTGTTGGCGGGTGGTCACCTGTTGATTGAGGACATGCCTGGTGTTGGTAAAACCACCCTAGTTCAGGTGTTGGGCCGTTTGACGGGATTAAAAACTCAACGCATTCAATTTACGATCGATCTTTTGCCCGCCGATGTTCTAGGCAGTCAGATATTCAATCCTCAGGAGCATAAGTTTTCTTTTCATGCGGGGCCCATCTTCGCTCAGCTGGTGATGGCAGATGAATTGAACCGTGCCAGTCCGCGCACACAAAGTGCTCTTTTGCAGGCGATGGAAGAGGGCGAGGTTTCGGTTGATGGAATGACCTGGGAGTTGCCGCGGCCTTTCTATGTGATTGCAACGCAAAATCCTCATCAGCAAACCGGCACGTTTCCTTTGCCGGAAAGTCAGCTGGACCGTTTCCTGATGAGCTTGGAATTAAACTATGCTTCCAAGGTAACAGAAGTGCGCATTCTTCAAGGAGAAGATCCGCGTGCCGTGATCAAACGCATGAGTTCGCTCTTTGCCGAAGGTGAATTTGAAACCGCGTTGAAAGCAATCGAGAAAGTAAAACTTTCTGAAACTGTTGCCAACTATATCGCAAATATTCTGGAAGGTTCGCGACGCGAAGGTTTCGATGGAGCACCTCTTTCCACCCGCTGTGGAATGTCCCTGGCAAAGGCTGCAAAAGCCTGGGCCTTCCTAGATGAACGGGATTATGTGCGTCCCGAAGATGTGCAGGCAGTATTGGTCCCGGTTCTGGGGCACCGCTTAGGAGGCAATCATGGCATCAAACGTGGTCGAGAGTGGGCTGCAGTTCTTCAGAAAGCGACGCCAGTCCCGATCTAAAAAATCGCGGACCTACATTTTGCCAACCGGTTTCGGAGCTGCCTTTGGGTTGATGGGATTGGTTTTGTTTTTCATGGCCGTGGGTTACGCGAACAATCTGATTTACATTTTCTTTTTCTTTCTGATTTCCATTGCGGTGACGGGAATGGTGGTCACCAATCGAAACGTGGATAGTATCCAATTTGATAAAGTGCTTTCGGGGGATATTTTTGCAGGGGAGCCAGGGCGTGTGCGCGTTCAGGTTATGAATAAAACAAACTCTCCCAGTTATGAAATACAAATCGTTTTTAATCGCAAGGATCAGGATGCAGCAACGGCGATGATTGAGGCCGGTGACGAGGCGGTCTTTTCAGTTCCCTGGATGACCTCGCAACGAGGCCAGCAGAACTTACCTTCTTTAAGAATTCAAGGAGCATATCCCTTTGGACTATTGCAGGCCTGGAAGCAGGTAAAAAAGCCGGGTGCGGTTTTAGTTTATCCTGCCCGAGCCGGAGTTATGGATTTTCCGATGGGTTCGGGGGCGGATTCCATTGCTGAAAGCATGGGGCTTTTTTTGAATCACAAGGTTTACCAATCTGGTGATCCGGTTCGACGTATTGACTGGAAGGCCAGCGCTCGTCGCAATGAAGTATTGATCAAGAAGTTTGAAGAACCCGAAAAACCAGCATTGAATTTCAGTTGGGAACAAACCGAGTTTCTTCACGACCCGGAAGCAAGAATTTCTCAATTGGCGTTGTGGATCGATCAGGCCGAAGTGCAAAACTATGTGTATTCGATGCGCCTGGGGTCGGTGCAAACTCCTTCGGGCAAAGGTCGTGAGCACTGGCGTCGATGTCTGGAATTTCTGGCATTGGCAAAAGTGGGGGACCTTGCGTGAGAAAAGAGTTTTTTGCGCAAACCTTCTTCAGTCTTGCCATCGTGATCTCCATGCTAATGGTTGCGGTAGAAGTCACGCCATGGGTTTCATTTTTAAGCATGGGCATGCTGATCTGGAAGTGGGGAACGGAAAAATATCACTGGCAAGGATTGTCCCGTCGATTTACTTCCGCTCTTAGTATTCTGCTGTTGGCGCAGGTATTGTTTCAGTACCGCACTATTGTGGGCCAGGAACCGTCTTATACCTTGTTGTTAGGATTAAGCGGCTTGCGTGTGATGGACTACTCTACCGAGCGGGATCATCGTTTTGTTGCTTTGTTGGGATTTATTCTGATTTCAGTCAAAGCACTATTCAGTATCGACATCTATTGGATCGTCCCTTCGATATTTGCCTTTTGGGGGATTTGGTATTCTCTATTGCCCCAGAATCTACACAATAAAGAAAAACTGCTGGGAAGGATCT
Organism: Bdellovibrio sp. HCB290; assembly: GCF_047305925.1. Lineage (GTDB taxonomy): Bacteria > Bdellovibrionota > Bdellovibrionia > Bdellovibrionales > Bdellovibrionaceae > Bdellovibrio. Next base: position 810,839 of record NZ_CP178620.1, read on the forward strand.
TTTTACTGTCAGTTCCTTTGGCGGTTATTTTATTTTTCGCGTTTCCCCGTGTGGTCATTCCCTGGGCGATGTCCAGAGGAAGCACTTATGGACAGATCGGCTTCACTGATGAAGTGAACCCTGGAAGAGTTGCGGAACTCGCCGGCAGTTCGCAGCTGGCATTTCGGGCCAAAATTGATAAATTGCCTTTCAATCATTCTGCCGATCTTTATTGGCGCGGTTCTGTTCTGACTTCCACGCGTGGTTTGGTATGGCGACCTACGCCGTTCGGCAAAAGACCTGAAGACATAATTACTGGCAAGGGCAGTTTGTCTTACGAGGTGGCTATCGAACCCACCTCGCAGAACTATCTTTTTGCCCTGGAAGGAACTCAAGTTCTGACTTTGGAAGCTGGAAGAGTTACGAATCTAAGTCACGCGATATTCAGGACATCACGTCCCATTGTATCGACCCTTGTGTATCAGGGACAGTGGGTTCGGGACTATCAGGATTTAAGTAAACCCACGGATCAGGATTTGAAAACACCCGAGTTTAAAGGTCGTGTTCTGGATTGGGTCAATGAAGTGAACAAGAGATCTTTGACCACGCCAGAGCGCCTGGATGTACTGAAGAAGTTTTTTGTCGATAATAAGTTTGTTTATACGCTAAGCCCTGGAATTTATGGTGCTAACGATCTTGAAGAGTTTTTGTTTGAGCGACGTCGCGGTTTTTGCGAACACTTTGCCGGTGCCTATGCCGTCTTGGCCAGAGGAATGGGAGTGCCTGCAAGAGTTGTCATCGGTTATCAGGGTGGGAAGTACAATCCGATCGGAAATTTTTGGCGAATCGCTCAGCGGGATGCCCACGCCTGGGCCGAAGTATATGACGGTAGTGCCTGGAAAAGAGTTGATCCCACATCCTGGGTGGCGCCATTGCGTCTGGTGATTGGTGCAGAGGACTTCTTTGGGCTTTCAGAGTCCGATCAGGAAGTGTTTGCCCGACAGATCGATTGGCGTCCGCAAAATCAAGGGGCCAGCTTGTGGTGGGATCGCGCCACGTTCTTTGTCGAAGATATGAATTATCGTTGGAGCTATTTTTTAATGGAATTCGATCGCAGTTCGCAGGATTCATTCTTTGCGCTACTGGGGCAGTACAAGCTTTTAAGTTTTGTCGGAATCAGTTTTGCGTTAGTTCTGTTCTTTTTTCTGGTTCAGAATCTTTTCAAAACCCGCGTGAAGCTGACTCCTGAGCAGTATCTTTTGAATGTGGTTCAGGAATGGGGACACAGTCACAATCTGCATCGCACAGTGAGTGAGCCACCTCTTCATTATTTCAACAGAGTTGCTGAAAAGTTTCCGGCTTTAAATGATATATTAAAACGCATCAGTGTGTTTTATGATCAAACCAAGTATGCGCAGATCGAAACCACTGACGAGGCCGAGATACTTAAGAAGCAATGGGCCGCTGAATCCAGAAAAGCAAAAGAAATCAGGTCCTAAAAATGGAAGTGGGTCTGACGTATCAGACCCAGCTTCGGACGATATCTATGTTTTGCAGGAATTATTTTGCCAGATTCAGATCTATCCTTTTTCAAGATTTCTCTTAGGCTGCGCATATCCTGAGATATCGTTTCACCCTTTATTATACACAGCAAAAACCGAGGAAATTGCGTAAGTGTTTAAGCACAGTTCCAATCTTCCAAATCTGGTCGAACATACCGAATTTTCTGGTCTTCAAAAACATTCGCATTTGGTTTTTCCTGAAGGTAGCCCGGGAGGAACCATGGCAAGCATTTGGAAGGGTTCGATCAGTTTTGGTCTTTTAAATATTCCCGTGACCCTGCAGGGGGCGCAATCGGAAAAGGAAATTCATTTCTCAATGCTGGACAAAAAAGATCTTTCACGGATTCAGTATAAAAAGATCAATGCCAAGACCGGTAAAGAAGTTCCTTACGACAATATCGTGAAGGGTTACGAATACTCCTCGGGGCGCTATGTGCTCGTGACCGAGGATGAAATTCGCAAAGCCAACGTCAAAGCTTCGCAGACAATTGATATTGAAGATGTGGTGTCGCTTGAAGAAATTGATCCCATGTACTTTGAAAGACCTTACTATCTGGTTCCGCAAAAAGGGGCCGAGAAAGGGTATTACCTTTTGCGCGATGCTTTGGCGAAGTCAGGCAGGGTGGCGGTTTCTAAAATCGTTATTCGTATTAAACAGCATTTGGCGATGATTATGCCCAAGGGTGACTACCTGATGCTGGAACTTTTGCGATTCGGCCACGAAGTGAAGACTGAGAAGCAGGTGCACTATATGAAGGATGTGGCTAAAACTGCAAAATACAATCCTCGCGAGCTTAAGATGGCCGAAGATCTGTTAGAGGGTATGGCTGGCAAGTGGAAGCCTGAACAGTACAAGGATACTTACTATCAGGAAGTGATGAAGATGATCGATCGAAAAGTGAAAACGGGTAAAGGTCACCGAATCGCTCCGGTCAAAGAGGAGCACATCGAAGCCACCGATAACGTTGTGGACTTGATGCCATTACTGCAAAAAAGTCTGGCTCAGCGAAAGACCGCCAAGAAAAGAGCACCTGCAAAATCTCGGGCCAGCAAAACCGCCTAAAGCGGCTCTGCTCCCATTTCAGCCAGAATGGCTCCGCTGATGTAGGATGAATCTGCTTCAGAGGCCAGAAACACAAAAGCCGGCGCAATCTCCTCGGGTTGAGCGGGACGACCGATAGGCTGGTTTTTTCCAAAGTTTCTGACTTTGCTTTTCTTTGTGCCTTCATCAGCGGCATTAAGCGGCGTCCACACAGGCCCGGGCGCTACAGCATTCACCCGAATACCTTTCTTAACCAGCATTTGTGCCAACGATTTGGTGAAAGTGTTGATAGCGCCCTTGGTTGACGAGTAATCCAACAGCTGACCAGGAGCACGAGTCGAAGTTTCGGAGCTGGTAGCGATGATACAAGAACCAGGTTTCATGTGGGGAACCGCAGCTTTTGCCAAATGAAAGTAGGCATAGACATTGGTTTTGAATGTCCGGTCAAATTCCTCAGTGGTGATTTCGGAAATATCGTCTTTACGCATTTGATGAGCAGCGTTGCTGACCAGAATGTCAATTCCACCTAACTTTTTTACTGTCTCGCTGACAGCTTTCTTGCAGAAGCTTTCTTTTGAAAGATCACCTGCCAGCAAATGACACTGGCCCCCCAGCTCCTCGATTTCGATTTTGGTTTCTTCTGCATCGACAAGCTCTTCAGGCAGATGGGTGATCAGGACACTGGCGCCTTCGCGCGCATAAAGCAGGGCCACGGCTCTGCCGATGCCGGAGTCACCCCCAGTGATCAAGGCGCGTTTACCTATCAGCTTGCCGGCAGCTTTGTACAATGGAGCCCGATAGAAGGGAGCCACTGTCATTTTCTTTTCAAGGCCCGGGGACTTCTGTTGGTGTTCATTGAAGGGCGGATGGGGTTTGCGTTTATGCATGTTCGTCATATTCATCCTTTCATGGATGCTCTTGCATTCTGCTGTTGCTTTTTTTAAGGGTGGATTGTTGAAGCAGTGAAATCTTTTGATGAAGATCCAGATAGCCTTGCCAAGGATTTTTTCTGCGTTTTTTTAGCCAGGCCATAGCCCTGCCAAGATCGAAATGATCGCCGCTGGGAATCTTCTTAAGTTCATTCCAGGTCACCGGCATCGCGACGGCACTGACTGCGCGCGCACGCAAAGAATAAGGAGCTACCGCCGTGGCCCCTTGGGAGTTGCGGAGATAGTCGACGAAAATTCTTCCGGTGCGTATTTTCTTGGACATCTTCGCGACAAACAGGTCCGGCTCTTGCTGTTCCATTTGCAGGGCCAGTGCGTGAGTAAAACTGTTAATTTGATCAAAGGTATAAATCGGTGCCAGAGGTACGTGGATGTGAACACCCTTGCCACCGCTCAGTTTCACAAAACTTTTCAGATCCAGTCCTTCTAATAGTTTCTTTAATTTGAAGGCCGAGTCCACCACTGTTTTCCAGGAAACTCCGGGCCCTGGGTCAAAATCCATTACGAACTGATCCGGTGTCGCCGTGTCGGGATGGCGGGAGTTTGAACAATGGATTTCGAAGGCATTCATTTGCACCAAGGCGGCCAATCCCGCGGGATCGTCCAGACTCATATAGGTGCCGTATCCTTCGTGCTCCTTCATTTTCACCGGAGTCAAAGCTTCAGGCATGTGGACCTGGTGTTTTTGAAAAAAGCACTGTTTGCTGGTTCCGTTAGGACAACGAACCAGGGAGAGAGGGCGATTTGCAATCAGGGGAATAATATGCGAAGCCACCTGCGAATAGAATTCCGCAACTTTTTGCTTGGTGATCTTTTCTTTGGAGAACAGAATTTTCTCTGGGGAAGAGACCGTCCAATCTTCATCTTTATTTTTGATGTTAACTGCAGTTTCTTTTTTTATCTGTTTTGCCGGTTTATCCTGCCGCAGTCCATGAAAGACAGGAACACGTAGTATTTCCTCGTGAGTCCAGTTGGCAAAAGTGATCTCGGCACTAAATGTGGGTTTAAGCCAATGGATTTCTTTACCCTTGGGGGATTTGAGGTCGAAGGGGGACTTCGTCATTTCAAGTGGCTTTAGCGTTTGAAATACATCGCGTAAAGATTGCCGGTTGAATCCGGTTCCGACTCGGCCGACATATTGAAGTTTTTTGTTCTTGTAGACACCAAGTAACAATGCTCCGAAATGGTCGCGGCTTCCCTTGCTTTCTGTGTAGCCGCCAATCACAAACTCCTGCTGCTCCGTGCACTTGGTTTTTACCCAGTTGGGATTTCTTTCAGAGCGATAAGTGCTGTTTCTTTTTTTGGAGATGATTCCTTCCAGTCCATGCTTCTTAGCCAAAGCCAAAAGACTTTTTCCAGTTCCTTGAAATTCCGTGCTGTAACGAATATGGCTGGCAGATTTCTTGAAGATTTTTTGCAGCTCGTCCCGGCGTTGTTCAAGGGGAAGTGAGCGCAGGTCTTTTCCGCCAACGGCCAACAGATCAAAGGCATAGAAATACATGTTGCGGGTGGATTCCGCTTTCAGAGCATTTTGTAAAAGTTGAAAGTCACTGCGACCACTTTTATCCAGTACAACGATTTCGCCATCGAGCACTGCACCCTCAAGATCCAGAGTCGCCAGTTGATCGGCAATACTTTGGAATTTGCCGGTCCAATTTTGACCTGAGCGTGTGAAAAGTTTCACGTCGTCCCTATGCACATGGGCTTGCATGCGATATCCATCGAATTTCAACTCATGCAGCCACTCAGCACCGGTGGGTGGTTCGTCGACGAGTAGTGCGAGCTCCGGACTTATGAAAGGCAAACGTTTGATTTTAGCACGTGTCCCTTTGCGCGCCGTTTTCTTTTTGACAGGTTTGACGTCGGGAATCTCTCGGGCAAAGGTGTCGTCCTTTTTCATTAGCAGCCACTGGGTATTTCTGCCCGGAGTGCGGGTGCGAACCAGATGAAAGACGCCTTTTAGCTTTTTTCCCTTTAAGTTAAAAACCAGATGCCCTTTTTTAAATCCTTTTACCGCGTCTTCAACCGGCTCCCAAATTCCCTTGTCCCAGATATAAACTTCACCGGCTCCATAGTGACCCTTTGGTATGGTGCCGTGAAACTTTCCATAGGAAAGGGGATGATCTTCCACTTCAACGGCTAATCGCTTGATATGTGGATCCATGCTGGGACCTTTGGGCACCGCCCAGCTTTTCAGAACACCTTCCCATTCCAAGCGGAAGTCCCAATGGAGGTGACTGGCGTGATGTTCCTGAATCACGAAAGAAAGGGCCTTGCGTTTTGCCGCTTTCTTAAGACCCTTGGGTTCAGTGGTGGCAGTGAAATCACGCTTGCGATTGTATTTGGCAAGGGTCATGAAAACTCCTTCGTTTAGTACATCGAAGGGGTCTGACGACTGCGTGGCGACTCTATGGAATCATCATAAGGAATATCAGCAGAGGTTTCCTGTTCCCAACCGCGCGGTTGTTTTTGCCGGTTTTCTTTGGATGGTTTATTTGGAGTTTTCGCGGTGTTTTGTTTTTTCTTATTCTTGTGAGCCATAAATCCTCCTTGAACTACTATTTTCCAACTTTTTTCAGAGAGGGGAAACGTCCAATGTCATCGATCAAATTGAAGGCTGCCTTGTGTTGAATTTGGGGTAGAAATGAATGACGGAATGATGATTTTGAAGGATAGTCCTTGTTCCGCGCGGAGCTGGAGCGAATGAAAATGTTTGCGCCCCAGTCCCCAAGGGAATTTCTGTATCAACGAGTTTTAATGGGCTCCCTTAAGGAGCTTGCTCATCAGTACCCTCTTCGATAGTTCCGGAACCTTGAGTCCCTGCAGAACTTCGTGATTCTGTGCTGCTGGGTTTTTGCGATGAGGCCTGTTTCCAGGATGCGCTGTATTCCTCTTCGCTCATCGTTGTCTGAGTTCCGCAGCGGGCGATGATGTCGTCCAGACGTTGTTCAGTTTCTTCGTGAGTTAATCCTGTTTTCAGGGAAACCAAATCCGTGAGGGAATCATAGTTATGCTCGATCCGCTGAATGTCGTCGTCGCTAAGATTCGCCCATTTTTTTCGGACTTCCTCGGTCACCTGACTCCAGTTTTGGTCGTTCAATTGATGATCTTGTGGTTGTTCCATATAATCCTCCTCTTGCGATACAAGAAAGGGCGGAGTGTCTCCGCCCTTTGAGTCTTTAGTGACGTCGGCGAGAGATCATTCCCGCGACAAATCCCACGGCAGCAGCGCCCAGGACTGTGGCAATCGGATGATCTTTTACGAAGTCCTCACTTGTCTCATAGGCGTCCTGAGCTTTGTGTTTGATCGTTTCAAAACGATCATTCCATTCGCTTCTCAATTCAGACCGTTTGTCTGATAGTTGAGATTTAAGTTCCGACTTGGCTTCGCCGTACAGGTTTTTACCTGTATCAACTGCTTGTCTGCCAGTGGATTTGATATCGTTCATCAGTTCTCTTGGTGATTCAGCCATAGCACCCTCCTTGGTAATTCATAAGGCCTTGAGTTATCTTTATCACTTTTTTCGGTCAGCGCCAGAATTCATTCACAGAGTTGTTATCGTTCATAAACTCGACTATAGATTCGCCCAGTGTGGTACATCACTGCAGGACTGGATTCCATTTTTCCATTTCTTTGGGAGCATCGCCCAGAAGGACAAACGTGGTGCCTGCTTTGGCTTTTGCACCGGCATTAGTGGGAGTGGCAAACTCTATTCCGCCGCGCAAAAGCGCATCCACGGAATTCATTTTTACGAAAGAGTTGAACAGTCCAAGCTTTGCCTGAAAGCCCGCCTTGCGCCAGAAAACGGTATTGGTGCGAATCAATCGCGCGTACTCCCAGGGAACTCGGATCTGCACGTTAATTGTTTGTCCTGTTTTTGAAAGCGTCACTTTAGTAACGGTACCGACATTCATACCGCGATAGAACAAAGTGTCTCCGTCGCTGACGGAATCCAGTCGTAAGGCTTCAAGTTTAAACATCGCAGTCTCTTCCAGGGGATTTTTCAGGTCCGTACCGATACGGCCTTCAAAATTTTCAGTTTTACCACCACTTCCAGGAACTGCAGAAATGTAACTGCCCTCAACCAAAGTATCCAGTCCGCGAATCTCTTCGAAACTCACACGGGGAGTTTCAAGCCAGAACTTGGTGCCTTCATTGGCAAAATCCGACGCGTGCTTTTCCAGGCGCGCAATGATTTCAACATCTTTCTTATCGTGGGAAATTCGCACAGCAGTGACAACGCCGACCCGGACGCCGCGAAAGCGGATCTCTGTTTTGTCGGGACGAATGCGCGAACCTTCCTCAAAGCGAATTTTAATTTCTGGTCCCCGGGTTTCCAGATACTCGTAAAGCAAGTAACCTGAAATTCCGATCGCAAAAAATGGAAAGAGCCAAAAGTACCAGGTTGCACTAAGACTTTTTATCATAAGTGTTTTTCCATATAGTTGAAGGATCAAAGGCTGCCGATGCGATCATTGTGAAAATAACAACCAAAGCAAAAATCCAGGCTCCGGCACCGGGTTCAGCATGGGCCCAGGGGCCCATTTTCATGATCGCGACCAGAACAGCCAGAAGGAAGATGTCCAGCATCGACCAGCGTCCAATAGCTTCGACAATGTTATAAAGACGTGTTTTAAATTTTTCCTGTCCAGGAGTTTTGGCACTTAATCCCAGGTAAAAAAGAATGATCAGTTTGGCAAAAGGGATCAGAATGCTGGCCAGGAAGACGATGATCGCAATACCCCAGGAGCCACTTTGGCTTAACGTCACGATGCCTTCCCAAATGGTCGACGTGTTTTTGTTTCCGTAAACCTCTAATGACATGAATGGCAGCAAGTTGGCTGGCACATACAGAATCAAAGCCGAACTTGCACACGCAAGACTTAATGCCGACCCCGAACCCACCTGATTGTGGGTTCCACATTTTTTACACGCCACAAAGAACGAGGAGTCGGAATTGGGCAGAACTTCATCGCAGACTTTGCAGCGTTTGTCATTCATGGGACCCCTCAGTGCATCTGATCCGTTTGTGGGGGAATCTCGTTGTTGCGTTCTGCGGCTCTTTCACCAAGAGATGTTAGAACCGATCGACTGACCACGGATTCTGCATCTTTGCCTTCCAAAGTTGTTCTGAGGTCGTTCGTAGGGTTGGGTAGCATCCAGTTCGCAATTGAACCAAAGTCCGCATAAATTCCCGGGAAATGAGAATGAAACAGGGACATCACACGGGAAGGAGTCGACACATTGGTTTCGGCTTTGCCGGTCTTGATTGCAGCTACTATTTTTCGTGCGGCTCTTTCCGCACTCATCGTAATCAATGGGGCTGATGCCATCATTGAAAACCAGGCATGTTCTTTTTTAAACTGTCCCTTCACGCGGGCGTTGCGGGCAGATCCAGTTCGCATCAGACCAGGGCACACGGTTGTGACGTAGATTCCCTTGGGCATAAGTTCCAGGCGCAGACTTTCAGAATATCCCCGAAGGGCAAACTTGCCAGTACAGTACGCGGCGTGATGGGGGACGGGAACCATACCTCCTATAGAGGATATGTTCACAATGCGCGCGCCGCTTTTCATATGCGGTATGCAGGCCCGGTTCATGTAATAGGGCGCCCAAAAGTGAACGTCCAAAGAATCCTCGAAATCTTTTTTTGTGGTATTTGCGATGGGACTTGTGGTTATCACTCCGGCATTGTTCACGACAACATCGATCTTGCCAAAATATCGAAGAATTGCCGAGACCGCCTGATCCACTTGATGAGGTTTAGTGCAGTCGCACTCGATCGTTAAAACATCCGCTCCCGGTACAAAGAGCTCGACGATTTTTTTTGCCCGGGCGAGTTCTTCATTGTCACGGGCCAGAAGCGCCACGGAGGCACCTTGACGGACAAATTCCTTGGCCAGTACCAGTCCCAACCCCCGAGAGCCGCCAGTGATGGCAACAACGGCTTTTTTCATCGAACGAAAGCGAAGTTGGTCACGAACCATGGCGTATGTGAATCCACCAATAAGGCCAAATGTAAGACGTTTTAGGAATGAGCTACTGAGTGTATTCATAGGACACCTCTGCCCACATTTTAGAAGACAGAGCGGAGGTTCCCAGATCCAGTGCAAGAATGCAAAATCCCTGCAGTTATGCAGGGACTTTGCCAATTAAGAAGGAATGAAACTGCGACTATAGTTTAGAAAGGAATGAACCAAGTAATGAACCCACGATGGTAGTTACCACACTGGCTGCCGGGGAAGATGCACCAGCAACTTTGATTCCACCCATCAATGCAGTTAACAAAGTTTGCATCAACGCTGAAGATCCAGTGCCGCTTCCCACGATTGTGCTCAAGCCAGAGTTTGAACCCGAGGTGAAAGCGGAAATCAGGCTCTGCAAAGTTGTGGAGGCGTTGTTCGATCCACCCAACTTGGCAATCAACTGATTCAGTCCAGGCAAGGAACCTGAGCCCAGGCTGCTAAGAATAGTTTGCAGCACAGAGGAGGAGTTGCCAAGATTGCCGAGTCCCAGCACGGAACCCTTAGCAAGGCTTTCGACCACAGTTGCCAGACTGCTGACATCAAAATCTTTACCACTCAGTTTACCAAGAATGGCTTGGATGATGGTGTTGGCTGCAGTTGCTTGGCTGCTGGAGCCGATGCCTGCCAGTTTTAAATTAGAGAACAATGCCGAAGTCACTTTTTGAATAAGCGCCGTTGAAACTTCGTCTTCAGACAGATTCACCAGCGAGTTCAGTGTACTGTCGCCGATCAATCCCAGAATATTTGATTTGCTGACCAGGTCCGCAATATTCAATGTGCCGACACCTGTGGTTGCACCTTGAATCAATACTGGAATGATAGCAGATATATTATTGCTGTTTCCCAGATTGGCGGAATCAAGCGCAGTTTTTGCACTGGCAATAATCGCTGCGATCTGAGTTGCAGACAACTTTCCTGACGCTTGCACTTTCAGTTGGTCTTCAAGATCGCTGACCATGGATTGGGCTGCGACTTTTGGGGTGGAAATTGTTGGGGTGTTTTGTGCACCTTGTGAAGAGCTATCGGCAGAGGAACGTTCTAAAGTTTCAAAATTACTGCCACAGCCAATCAAACTTGTCGTAAGAGACAGTGTAAGTAATGAAGTGATTAATCTCATGGGTCCTCCGGTTATTGGTCCAGAAACAGAATAGAGGGAATCTGGAAAAATAAAAACGGGGGGAACCCGAACAAAATGGTCCTGTAAAAAGTTGCGACGAAAAGTAAAACCGTTTTTGCATACTTGACTCACAAAAATGGAAAATCAGGAAAATTCTGTTTTCTCTTTTTCCACTTTGTCTGCACATTCGGTGGTTTGTGTTTTGAAATCTGAGTAATGGCCGAGAAAATAATTTCTCAAAAGGAAACGAAGTACAAAGAAAAAGGCACTGGGTTTCCAGTGCCTTTAAGTTTTTAATTATCTATTGCAGTTTTCCAGGCGCTTGTTTTGCACCGTGATCGGGCGCTCTTTGCGAACATCCCAAACATCGTAGGTATATTGTGTATAAGTATCATCAAGCTGAACTTTGCGAAGCACAGTTCTAGTACAAACCGGGCGAGATGAATCGTTACGGTTCCATTGAACGCATACTTCTTTATCCGCAAGCATAGGTACCTTCATAGAGTGCTCTGGGTCGTGAACTTTTAAGGAGTTCGTGTCCTGCTCAACACATAGATTCTCGCGAACGATCTCGCCCTGTTGAGGGATGTAAGGGTTGGCAGATCGGTTATAAATGATCTCAGTCGCAGCAGACGCGAAAACAGGCGCCAAAAGCAATATAGACAGGAACAATTTCATCTTAGCCCCCTAGGGTGGTATGGGAAGGCATAGTTTTGACATATATGTTCTGACCAAACAAGAGACGGTTGCTGAAAACCTTTCACAAGGTTTGTGAAAACTCCGTAAAAATGCCGAAGTACCCGATTTTTAAGGTATATATAGGCGCATATGACAAAGGCTGAAATCCTTAAATACAAAGACTACCGGCAGTTCCTGGCAGACTATAATGCCTGGAAGAGCCAGAATAAAGTAGGCTGGAGTTTGACGGTATGGACCCGTCAGTTGGGGCTTTCGCATCCTTCGGCTTTGTCGATGATTTTGAATCGCAAGCGTCACATTGGTGACAAGCTTGTGGAGTCCATGGCTGAATACTTCAGCTTTGATCAAAACGAAAAAGATCACTTCTCGAATCTGGTAAAATATGAAAAATCCATCGATAGCAGTGACCTGCGTATCATGGTTTTGAATCAGCTTCAGGGCGAGAAAAACAACGCCATAGCAAGATTCGTTTTAAACGAAGGTAACAAGCTTCAGAATTTTGAAAGCCGCGAGGCCCTGGCGCAGGTTTTGGGGCCGCTTTTGGGTATGAGCACCCAGGAAATCGTGGACTTGGAGTCGCGCACGCCGACGTCTCCGGATCCAAAAGCCATGCATCAGGAAATCGTGAAAATCCTGGAGCGCTCTTACGATGTTGTTCCTAAATCCCAACGTCAGTATTCAGCTACTTTCATGCGAATGAAAGCCGAACGTATGCAGGAAGCCATCGACAAGCTTCGCGCTTTCCAAAAAGAATTTATTGCAGAGTTCGATTGTGAAGAGGCCGACACAATGGTCTGTTTCCAAAACTCATTGTTTAATATGTTGAATGAAGCGGGGACCGCGAACGATCCCGAGCTTCCACATAATAAGAAAAACTAAGTATCACCGCACTCATCGCCCCAGGCTGCTTTCATCGAGCAAGTCGGATTCACATCGGTACCGCCCGTTCCATTTTTGTTAATGGTGCATTTCACTTCATTGGCGCTTTCATGAACGTGTCCTGTCGTTGCATCAGGCATCACACCCATCTCAGACATTGCATCAAATAAAGCTTTTGCCGTAATTGGCCCGACACCGGCTGGCGGAGTGCATACATAGGCTGGCATTAAGTCGGGAAGTACTCCACGGTTGGTTTGTGTGCATTTTAGTTCCGTGATTGTCCAGGTTGTGTCGTCGCCATTGGTGGTTTTCTGAGCGATGGCCGAATTTTTTAGTATATATCCCAAAGTAACGGCTTCATCCCCTTTAAATGTTCTAGAGGACATATCGCCGCAGGCAGCGGAAGCGATCTCAGAGGTTAGTAAAAGGCCCAAAGCACCCAAAGTAATTTGTTTCAGCATGTGGTCTCCTTGTGAATAGCAGCATCATGCCATTCACGAAGAATTCGTTTTAGTCCAGTGCAGAGAAAACATATTTTGGCGGATATCAGCGAAAATGGTGTAATGAAGAAATGAGATTTAGCTGGTTTTTCAGTCTGATTATTTTAGTAATACCTTTGAGTGGCAAAGCTCAATCGGCTGATGATATTATTGCGGAGCTGGCAAAGTCCCCTGTGGATGACAGCATGAAAGTGGACAAAAAGATTTGTTCTGGCGGTAAATCATATCCCGTACATTTGTCATTTGACGATGGGCCGAGTCCCACCATTACGCCACGAGTTTTGGACATACTGAAAAAAGCAAATATCAAAGCAACATTTTTTATTTCGACAGAATCCCTTGTAAAGGGAAAGCCCAAAGACATTAATGCCCGAAAAGAATTGATTGAGCGCATGAAGCGGGAGGGGCACACCATCGGTTCCCATTCCTATGCCCATATCGAACACGCCAATTCAACGACAACATCGCAGCAATCGATGATGGAAAATCTGAAGAAGTCATTTGTGGAAATGGACAAATTGAATTTGCCAAAGCCTCTCCCTTTCCGATTCCCCTATGGCAGTGGCTGGAACGTGGAGTCAGTTCCGGCAAATCAGAAGATGGCAAATTTCGCAATGAATGCGATCAAAGGCGCTGGCTACTATCCTTTTCATTGGGACATTGATACAAAGGACTGGAGTAAAATTAAACGCAAAGCACTTCCTGTCTCGGCGCTGGAACAGATCTGTTCCTCAAAGGGGGGAGTTATGCTTATGCACGATGTCCATAAGTGGACCGCGGACAACCTACCGGTGTTGATCGAATCGGTCCGCCAATCAGGTCATACATTTGTGTCTGAACCTGAGATTCGGGATTACTCGGAAAATAGAGCATCGAAACCCCTTGTATCACTTGCGGATCACTTAGGTGGCCCGCAAGGGTGTGTTTATGTGGGACATCTTGATCGGGCAGGGTCAAAATGTAATACTGGTAACAACAGAAATACCGGCAACACGGAAGGCGTTCAATAATGAAAGTTCTAGTTTCAGGATTGTTAATTTTATTCGCAGGAATTCAATCACAGGCGGCGGCGGTCATACAATCAGCTTCTAATATTCATAACGGCAAAATTATTGTTGCGGTGGATATTACGGATCCTGCACGCCGGGTCTTTATGGAAGTGGACGCTCGTTCGGGTAAAAAAGAGAGCCTGGGTTTTCCGAATGATTTGGTATCTGAAGATATCATGGCAGTAGTTTCTTTGCCGGAGTATGTTGTCGTGCTTTCCCAGTGGACGTCCGGAGATGGCAGAAAGCCGAAAGTGCATGAGTACGTCAGAAGTTCTAAGATCTGGATGGCGGCAGGGGACTTGAACTGTCTATCCTTTGACCAAATTGAAATTGAAAAATCAGAATTGCGCGTTCAGTGCGCGGACGAGAATAAAGAAGGTCTTGCAACGGGTCCTGTGAAAATGGCTCTAGACTTCACGGCGAAGTCTGCTGTTAAAGTGAACCTGCCAATTCAAGAGGCTTCTTCAGGAGCTGTGGGTTTTGTTCTTAAGGGTGGTTCCATGTTCAAATGGGCTTCCATGGAAGTAACGTCAGGGAAAGCTAAAAAATCCTACTCGGCAGAAGATCTGTCGTTGTCGTCGGATGCTAAGATCAAAAAAACGATCAAAGTGAAAGAGACTATCGGCCCGAAAGAATAATCCAAATAGAGCTGAATGCCTAAAAACAAAAAAGCCATCCTGGGTAGGGATGGCTTTTTTAGTTTCAGAAGAACTTGTATCCAAGATGGATCGCCAGGTTCTTGTCCGAGAAAAACGCTCTTCTCCAAACCGGAACTTTGTAGGAGTCCTCGGGGAAGTAAAGCATCTTGGTTTCGATATCGCCCACGAAGTTAGTTCCCGTAAAATTACGTGAACTCATGCGGAAGTCATAGGGGGCCGAGACATTGGCGTAACGAGGGGAGAATAGGCCCCTTTGGTTTTCCACAGCGTTACGGCTGGCGTCGCTGTAGGCCCCGATCAGGCTCTTATCAAAGGGATAAATGAAGTAAAGATAGCCCCAGCCCTCTTCCAGAATAGAAAGATTGATTTCCACGTTATTGTAAAACACGCGGCCCAGGATGCGGCTGTGCTTGTCGTGGCCGTTGTCGTCGTAGACGACCGTCACCTTGCTGCCTGGGGGAACCAGGCCTGCCACGAAGTCACGGGCTACGTCAGCGGACTCGCCCTGGCTGTGACCAAAGTAATCGACTTCAGGAGTGTCAACGCCAAGAAAGCGCACTTTAACTTTTTGAGATCCCACCTGAACATTGAGCGTGTCACCGTCGTGAACGTTGGTAACCGTGCCTTGCAAAGTGTAGCCATGGCTAAATAATGGAAGAAAAAGCAGAAGAGATAAAAGTGATTTAATTGACGTCATACGTTCCTTTTATCAATTCCGAGAGCAGGAGCCTATGTGAACTCCTGCCTTGGAAATAATTGCGGGACTGTATGAATGTTGGACAGCCTTATTCGACGATATCCAGGTACACAGAGCGATCCAGGAACGGGAAGACCGGTACCGTATTGAAGACTTCATCGTAAGTGAACTTAAACTTATTCAAGCTCATGATTGAAACCTCAGCGATGACTGTACCAGAAACATTTCCTTCGTAACGGCTGTGGATCAGTGGTGCATTTAACAGAATGCGCTCGAACGAAACACTGCGCCCTTCGGTGCGGCAGCCAGCATCGTAAAGAACACCTTTCTTAGCTTCGATCAGTGCAGCCTCGGCCAGGATCGTGTCGCCGAATGCCTTAGGATTGCTGGAAGCGCGGATGAAATTGCCTGGTACCGTCCAGAACGAAGAGTAACGGTTCACCAATGAAGATGTTCCGTAACCAGTTGGGTTGAGTGCATAGTTATCTGTCGTGTTGCAGTAGTTGCCATTCTTTTTAACTGTGCCCAATCCAAGGCTGATGGACTTGCTGCTGGTGATTTGTAAGTTACGAGTCGTATCGTTATTTGAGTAAGTGATAGCGCCATAGATGAATACGGAACCCATCACATAAAGGCGGCAGCCAGTTTTCGAGTTGATGGTCAGATTTTCCAACAGCAAAGGCCCGCGAACCGCGAGGTCACCTTCACAGTTCAGTGTTCCGCTATTTTGAAAGAAAGTACCTTCATCTTTAAGGCCCGACAATGCCACGGCTGCGTCAGAGTCTTTGAAATACTTCATGCGTTCAGTGGATGTCAGCTGGAATGCTGTCGAAATGTTCGCATCTGTTGGCGCACCAATGTACACGCTTTTCTTTTCCTGAACCTGAGCACCTTTTGAAGTGGCATAAATGGATTTTGCCAATTGTGATTTTAAGTAAGCGGCCAGAGTGCTGGTCCCGGATTGTGTGGCAATGGCAGTCGGCAATGGGGCCTGAGGCACGATGATGGATTTATCAGCCGGGATCGCAACGGTATAGAAGTTATTACCGTGGTCACCATACACGGACCCGCTGGTCCAAGTGATGTTGGACGGGGACCCTTGTGCCATGAAGTAGCTGGAGCTGAACCCAAAGTCAGTGACGATATTGGAGGCCACTTGCGCATGACATTGAATGCAACCCATTCCGCGGATCGCCAAGGCGGGCTTGAACTGCTGGAATGCATTGCCCACGCTGGCCTTGATATTGAACTGGATGGCAACGCCTTCCTTGTCAGTGACAGTCGCCAGAATATTGTCGGTACCGCGAAAACCATAGTTCGGAGAGTATTTAAATTTATATGTCGCCAGATCCAGGATTTCGATTTTTCCGTTAAGTGCAGCACCGTTGTTAACGGCAATAAATGTGATCTTATCTGCCACCGGCGCAGAAGTGATATCTGCCACAAAATCGATGGCAGTATTCATTTTTGTTTCTACTATAATGTCAGGAATGGCTTTGGCTCCAGCACCGGCATTCGGAGTTTCGCTCGCAAGACTTGAGAAATGAGCCTGTGGTGCACAGTTTTGAAACGTCAACACGAGTGCGGCACCAGTTACGATGAAGCCTAGCAGTCTCATTTTCATACGATCATTCCCCTTACCTCACGTACAACAACGGAAGTCACTGAAGCTAAATGCAATTTTGTTACCATCTTAGCTCTATCGTAGTGCACATGGTGTTCATAATTTTAGACAGTGTCTGTCAGGTATTCATTTCTAGGCTTAGGGCCAAACAGAGGAAACTATTGGTTTAACGTAAGTCTGGTCCTTCTAACAGTTTTGTGTGTCTTAGCAGTTTCGGACCTATTAATATGAAGGAACACAAATAAAAATGGACTTATTGGGGGAAAAACATGCGTTTTAGTTTGGTTTCACTGTGTCTTGTGCCTTTGGTATTTTCAGCTTGTACATCTCAACGGGATACCACGGAGCGCGCACCAGCCGCTGCAAGCTATGTAGATCCCCAATATTATGACCATCAGATTCTGTTCTCTGAGGCACTGACTTTCAGATCGAAAGCTTTGCAGTTTGCTCAGGAAAAGAAGATGGGTGAAAGAAGTGATGTCAGCTTCAGTCGCTCTGAAGGTGAGTGGGTTCGTAAGATGGGCGCTGACTATCTGATCACGCGCCAAAAGCTTTTGGACTATACTTTGCCAGTGGCTGCAAACTTTGCAGATCCAAACAAAGTGAAACTAACACCTTATCTGGGAACCAAAACCGAGAAAAAAGAGCGAGTTCGTCAAAAGGATGTATGGGAAGCTTATCAGGTTCTGAATATTGATCCCAAAGATCCACAGGGTGAAAAAGAGATTTTCAAAACTCAGATGGCCTTGGCGTCTGCGTTGATCCTAATGGACAACTTCCTGGTTGCGATTCAGCCGTATAACAATATTGATTCCATTCGTTATGTTTTGAACTATGACGTAGAACAAAAGAAAGCCTTACAGAAAGTTGCTGACAGCTACACAAGTCGCGAAAGACGTGAGCAGATTCGCTCTGCGATTGAATTTGTTGATGGCGTGATGGCATGGCGTAGGGCCCAAGGTGTTTCGACCAGTCCGGAAGAAGCCAATTTGTACGGAATGATTCAATCCAGTATTTGGTATGTAGCCGTTAAGAATAATAAAGAAGGTTCGACATTCGAAGATGCGGTGGCAAATCTGTGGAATCGTCTAACTTCCCGCGGGAAACGCGGCGCACGTGTGGTCTCCTATGGCGTTAGTATGGGTTTCGGTAATATGGTGGGCCTGGTGGAGTCACGCAAAGGCTATCTTTACAACATGTCCTTGAATGAAAAGAATAAATTGATTGCAGAGATGAAGCCGCTGGACATTCTAATGGAGAAAACTCCGTTCCGTCTGACGGATAAAATGATCCCGGGTCACTATGGTCACGTGGCAATTTGGCTGGGCACTGAAGCTCAATTGAAAGATCTGCGTGTTTGGGATCAGTTGCCACGTAATGTTCAGGACAAAATCCGTTCTGGTCACCGAATCGTGGAAGCGCTAAGACCGGGTGTTGAGATCAATTCACTGGATCATTTCCTGAACATTGATGACTTCCTGGTGATTCGTGACACTCGCTCCAACATTACTGACGAGTATCGTCGTAAAGCCATCCTTCAGGCAGTGGCGCAAATCGGTAAAGAGTATGACTTCAACTTTGACGTTCATACTCACACTCGTATCGTCTGTTCGGAAATCGCCTATGTGGTTTTTGACGATGTGAAGTGGCCTTTGGAGAATACGTTGATGCGCTATACGATCAGTCCAGACAACGTGGCGCAGTTAGCAGTGGGTAATCAAAGACTGTTTGATCCGGTAATCATGTATTACGGTGGACGCCGTGTTTATAAAGATCTGCCACGCTCTTTGGAGCTGTTGTTGAAGGCCGATGACGCTCACTATGCCGAGTTCTCAAAACTTCAGGGAATCTAGAGGTTCACTTTGAAAAAGCCGTTGATTTTAAGTCTGTGCGCCGCCGCAATGGTGGTGCACTGTTCGCATCAGGAAGTCCGCAAACCCAGCAGTTTGCCAAATGTTTTCACAGAACGTGAAACTCAAGCCCTGGGGCAAATTCTTGGTGGCGATTCTCCCACTGAAAAATTTCGCAGAGTGATGACAGTTGATTTTAATACTAACGGCGATGCGAAGCATCTGTCTGAAACTGCAAAACAATCGTTACAGAACGCTTTGGCTAAAACCCTGGGTGAAGAAAATCCTCAGCAGGGCCTGGCGAAACTGGCGATGGGCAATATCAAAGAAGAAGTGATCGAAAACTTCATCAAAACTTTGAAAGTTTATAAGCTGATCAATTTAGGTCTGCAATTCGATTTGAATTTTGCCCCTAAGCCCTATGCCGCGAACTTCGGTCCGGAGCTTTCCAGCAATCAGCTGGTAAGACTGGATGAAGTCGGTGGTCTATCCAAAAAATGGTCGCTGTTGGAATCCCAAGGTTTCACTCAGCAGATCTATGCGAACTCGGTTTTGGTGAATAAGGATCAAAATGCTGACTATGTTGGCGGTCAGATCAGTATTTTTATTGAAATTCTGGATACGAAACCCAAGTTGGGCCTTCCAAAAATCACAAAAAATGGTGTGAAGGGATATGTTCGTTACCGACGCTATTTCCGTGTTAATCCCACATTAAGCGCGGGAACTTGCAATGGCTTTGGCAGTGTAGTTGCTGTCAGCGGTAATGTTCCGGTGTTCTACACAGTTGATGTTTATAAAAACTTTGATTTGAAAAATCTTATTCCTACAGAGGAAACCCTGGAAGTGTATCCAGGTTTGATTGCGGCCACCCAAGAGGGGCGTCCGGAGTTATTGCCAGAATCCAGCGATAAGTATTCATCGGTCTCAACGATGCGCTACATGGTGAACCAAAAGAAGATGATGGCTCATTCTGAATTCTTGGTTAAGAAATTGGTCTACGATTTAAAAGGGCGCAAATTCGATGTTGAGCGCAGCGAGATCGAAATGACTTCATTCAGATCATGGGCAAAGAATCCCCGCGCAAATGAAGAGTCAGAGGTAAAATCCTCGGCGCGCAGGGAGTTTTTTAACAATTGCCAGGGTGTTTTAGAAAAACAGCTGATGCTGAATCAATTGGTTCCAGGAGGCATTCTATGATGAAAACGGGTGTCCTTGGATTGGCTGTTCTATTTTCCGTTCAAAGCTTTGCGCAAACCGCAACGGTATCGTTGAAGGAACGCATCGAAGCGATGGATTTTTACAAGCAGAATCACGATGTGATGTTCCTGGCTGAATCCTGCCGTCGTCCGGAGACTTTGCTTGCGGAAATTCGCAAGCTGGCTCCGAAGTCACAGGAGCAGGCGCTGGGATTTGTAAAGCAATATGAAAACCAGGTGCCAGAGAAAGTTCTTTTACCTTTGGTTTATTGGAAGTTTGTGAAGCCGCAGCCAAGCAACGAGCAGCGTGTTTTGAAGTTCTGGTTGCAAACACGTATTCAGGCTTTGCGCGACTACGCAGATCATCCTTTAAAGGGGGATCGCGGCTCCCAATCACGGGCCCGACAGTTGGCAACAAGCTACGCCAGCTCGGGTGCTTTGACATTGAACTCGCCTCAATTGATTGAGAATTTAAGAAAGCAATTCCCGGAAATGGATCCTTATAGCCTGGTTGCAGGCGGCTTTGTTCCTGGTAACAAGGTGGAAGTGGTCAGTCACAATACGGTTTCTCCAGAGCACATTGACTGGTTTAACGAACGTTCTATTTTTAACGGTGGCAAGCTTGATTTCACGAAACCCTATATGAAAATGCCAATGACGGTCGCAGACGAAGGCCATCCGGCATTTAAAGACCCGATGTTTGCACGAATTCGCGACATGATCGCGAGCAGTCAGCAAAGTATCTTTATTGATATCTTCCTGTTTGGCGGAACAATGGGCGGCACGCTCAGTAAGTTCCTGTTGGATCAAACATCATTAAAGTTAAAGGCCAATCCGAATTTCAAAGTTCTGGTTCTGCATGACTATGCGACGAACTATAATATGAAAGACGAAATGATGCCGGTATTTCAATACATGAAAGACCGGGTCAGTGCGGACCCATCGTTGCGTTCTGCAGTTTATTTGATGCAGGCAAATATCCAGCGTCATCCACCGGGAATTCCGTTTGGAATCACAAATCTGGTGCCGAAGACGGATGAAACCTTCAAAGCACTGGAGAAACGAAATACTTACTATGAATCCAAGATCGACCACAGCAAGGTGATTGTGATCGATGCTGAAGGGGATGCTCCGCAGGCTTACTTTGGATCCAAGAACTGGTCTGACCACAGTGGTGGCTATTACTACGATAATGCCCTGTATGTGAAGGGCCCGGCTGCAGCGTTAGTGCAAGCGGCTTACTATGACGATGTAGACGCGGCGTTGACCATGAATCCACAGGAACGAAAATGGTTCTATTATAAGGAGCAAGGATTCTCGAATGAGGCATACTTGCCACAGCGGGAAAAGATTCTTTCCTGGTTCAAATTAAAGCGCACAAGCTTCCCAGTAGTGGGTGATCAAGTTGTGCGTTTGGCGGAAGCCAATGTTGACGGGAAGATTAAAGACGTGCGCAACATGCTGGTGGATATGATTTCCAAAGCGGAAAAGAACATCTACATGGAGCAGCTGTTTATTTACGATCCTTATATCAACGATGCGTTGATGAAGCGTAAATCCCAGGTGCCGGGCCTTAAGATTAAAATTCTGGCGGATCACAACGGTAACTTCGACATGGGCGGCCTTCCAAACACCTTGTATCTTGAGCAGTTGATGGAGCACGGTGTGGAGGTCAAAGCCCGCAAGACTTTGGGAACTGAAGCTCGTTTTCCAAACGGGAAGACCCAGGTCTATCACCAGGAGAATCATCGCAAGATCACTTCCATTGATGGAAAAACCATGATGGTCGGTTCATCGAATTTGAATCCGGATACATTGCAAGGCAGCTTCCGTGAGTTCGGGGCGCAGATTTTCGACACTCGTGAAATCGGTCGATTCGAAAAAGAATTTATCGCAGCCTGGAATGATGGCGCGCAAACCGGTCCCTTCTTCGAAGGTCAGCTGAAGCTGAAAGTTTTAGGGCAGGAGTTAAGCGTCGAGCAAAGCAAGCTTCTGAATGATTTGGGTGCTGCCATCTTTAGAGCCAAAGACGACATCGAGAAAAGATAAAAAGTAATCCCCGGTTATCTGCCGGGGATCGAAAGCACTTCAATTTTGACCTGATCCACACCTTTTTGAATCATGCCCAATTCCTTGGCAGCCGCTTCTGAAACATCAATAATGCGGCCTTTGCTAAAGGGACCCCGATCATTAATTCTGACTGTCACTGACCTGCCTGAAGAGAGGCTGGTCACCTTCACTTTGGAACCCATGGGAAGGGACCGATGGGCTGCCGTCATTTCGGTCATATCGAATTTTTCGCCGCTGGCGGTGCGATTGCCATGGTGGCTTTCACCGTACCAGGAAGCCTTACCCTTGGCGACGCTGCCAACTTGCAGGGCATGGGCACAGCCTGGGAGGCTTAGCCCCATCAGCAATATTAAAAGCGGCAATCGAAGTCTTTTTCGCATAATACTTTATCGGCATTTCCCTCCCGCAGCTTGATTTTCTGGACGATGGATAAGGTTTCGAGGCTGTTGTGTTGTCTATAAGCACCACTCGTGTGCAGAAAGCTACAGTGCCGAAGCCCCACAACGCGCAGCCCTTGATTGCACAAATGAATTTCTTGGAGGAAAATCTTAGGTATAGCTTTTACTTTAACCTTGAATGAGAGAGTTCATATGAGCATTCAACAAGTTCCATTTATTACTTTGAATCGTTTCGAACCTGGTTTCCGTGATGAGTTTTTGGCAGGTGTTGCCAACCTTTTTGATAAAACTCAATTCGTCGGCGGCCCTATTGTTGGCGAAATGGAAGCCAATTTAGCTGCATACACTAAATCCAAACATGCAATCGGTTGTGCGAATGGAACAGATGCCATTCAAATCGCACTTCGCGCAGTGGGTGTGGAAAAGAACGATAAAGTTCTGGTTCCAGACATGACTTTCTGGGCAACTTTCGAGGCTGTTATTAACGTGGGCGCAAACCCTGTGACAGTGGACGTGAACAAAGAATTCTGCCACTGGGACCTTGCAACTTTCAAACAAGCGGTAACACAGTTCAAACCTAAAGCAGCGATCATGGTTCACCTTTACGGTTGGGTCACTCCGGAAACTTTGGAGATCAGAAAATTCGCCAAGGAAAACGGCGTTACTTTGATCGAAGACGGCGCTCAATGTTTCGGTACAGAGATCAATGGTCAGTCCGTACTGGGCACTGCTGAAATTTCAACTACCAGCTTTTACCCAGCGAAAGTTTTGGGTGCTTCTGGTGACGCGGGCGCAATTTTTACGGCGAACGACACTTTTGCGAAAAACTGCCGTACTTTGATCAATCACGGTCGCACGGATCACTACTCTCACGGTATGATCGGTTGGAACTCCCGTATTGGTGCTTACGAATCTTTGTTCCTGAACATGTCTTTGAAACACATTGATGCGCGTATTAAGTCCCGCATGAACGCTGTTAAATTCTATGAAGAGTCCTTGAAGGGCCTTCCGTTGAAGCCAGTACGTGCGGCTTCCACAGTAACAGAAAACGGTTATTGTGCAGTGGCGATGATAGATCCAAAACTTCGTCCGGCTTTGATCGAAAACTTGAAAAAAGCCAACGTGGGTTACGGCACGATCTATCCAGGGGCTATGAGCATGCAATCCGGTGCTCAAGGTCACCTTGCTGGAAAAATCGACAACGGCAACGCCCATTACATCTCCCAAGCGGTATTGAATCTTCCTTGTTATGCCTACATCACTCCTGAAGAGCTTCAGTACGTGGTCGACGTGGTTAAAAAGTGCTTCTAGTTCTTTTTAAATAGGGAAATGAATAAAGCCGGGCCTGAATCCCGGCTTTTTTTATTCGAGTTCTTCCTCTGATTCGTGACACGTCACTTCATAATTACACAGCAAAACGCGCCGCGCATATTCGACTTTCCGTTGTGACTTCAGGGGCTTGTGGATACGCTTTCTGGCGAGGGGGACTCATGAGATTTTTGCTATCTTTAATTACTGTAATGACAGTTTCTTCACTTGCACATGCATTGCCGCTACCAAAGGGTCAGCTGCCGCTTTCATTGCCTGCGAACTTTACAGCTGAATACAACTTCGAGGGGATTGTTGGTTTGGATAACTGTTCTGGTTCATTGATTCGTTTTGAAAACTCACGCGACACTGACAACGCGATGGTGATGACGAATGGTCACTGCCTGGAAGTGGGCTTTCCAAAACCAGGAACTTTCGTATACGGCAAACCTAGCCGCCGTACTTTTAAATTGTTCAATGCAGGTATGCAGGTTGTGGGTCGCTTGACCGCAAACACGATCATCTACGGAACAATGACTAAAACGGATATGGCGATCTATAAGTTGAATGAAACTTATGGCCAAATCCTTTCCCAATACGCAGTGAACGCGATGACTTTGTCATCTCAGCGTCCAACAGAAAGAACTCAAATCGAAGTTATCTCTGGTTACTGGAAGCGCGGTTACGCTTGCGAGATCGAAGCCTTCATTCCTCAGTTGAAAGAAGCAGGCTTCACTTGGGAAGACTCTATCCGTTATTCCCGTCCGGGCTGCCAGGTGATCGGTGGAACTTCAGGTTCTCCAATCATTCAAAAAGGCACACGCACTGTGATCGGTATCAACAACACGGGTAACGAATCAGGTTATATGTGTGAGATGAACAATCCATGTGAAGTGGATAAAGACGGAAACCAAAAAGCTTACCGCGGTTACTCATACGGCGAGCAAACTTACTGGGTTTACTCGTGCTTGAACCAAAACAACGAGGTCGATGTTAACGTTCCTGGTTGTCAGTTGTTCCACTAAGAAGCTTCGTCGCTGGCCTTTGGCGGGCGCAAATCCTCGATTTTTACGTTATTTTTTCGCGGAGCACGTTTGTGCTCCGTTTTTTTTTCGGGACGATCCCATTCGTCTTCGCCGCGCAGACGGCTCATAGTCAGTTCGTCCATCTCTTTGATAAATTCATATGACTTCAGAACGGCATCTTTGATTTGACTTAGAATCCGCATGGGGGTTGCATCTCCCGGGGTAAGGGTGGAAGCATCATTGTAGATTAGCATCTCCACCCTTTGGGATTTTTAATGTTCAACCGGACCTAGATCAGGGATTCAAAGTGAGAAATTTTTGATTTCACCACATCGATGGACTTTTGCCAGAAGGCTGGCTGAGTGATGTCTTCCCCCAGGTGCTTCATGATCAGCTCTTCAGCGTTCATGCGGCCTGTGTCGCGCAAGATGGCTTTATACTTGTCCATAAAGCTTGCGCCCAATTCCTGACGGCGGGCATAGATGCTAAGCGAGAACAAGTAGCCGAACGTGTACGGGAAGTTGTAAAAGCTTAGATCTGCAATATGAAAGTGCAGTTTGTGAGCCCAGAAAAGTTCGTCGGCCCCTTCAGTGCTGTCACCATACCATTCAGTCCACACAGTTTTCATTAGCTCACGAAGCTCCTGGGCGCTTAACGTGCGCTCTTTACGGGCTTCATAAAAGCGATGTTCAAAATCGTAGCGGACCGGGATGTTGACCAGAAAAGCCATAGCGCTTTCAAGGTCGCCCCAGGCATTTTCAATCTTCTCTTCTGAAGATTTAGCTTTGCTCATCAGAGCATCGCCCAGGACAGTTTCCGCAAAGACGCTGGCAGTTTCTGCCAAAGTCATTGGATAGTTTTGTTCTCCCAAGGACATATCGCGCATAACCCAAGCGTGGAAACCGTGGCCCAACTCGTGCGCCAAAGTTCCAATGTCACTGTTGGATCCCATGTACGTCATATACACGCGAGGCTCCTGAGTTTTCAAAAAGCCTGTGCAATAGGCGCCGGTGCGCTTGTTCGGAAGAATACGACCTTCGATCCAATTCTTATCAACCATCATTTGCACGAAGTCCGCCATCTCGGGGGATACGTGCGCGAAAGCATCACGGACAATCTTCGCACCTTGTTCAAAGGGAATGGCGGCAGGGGAGGCCGCGATCGGACTTGGTGCCATCAGATCCCAAAGTGCCAAACGATCTTTCTTCATAACCTTGGCCATAAGGAGGCCGGCTTTCTGAATGTCTTTCGTGTTGTTCTTGCACGCCGAAATCATCGCATCCAAAGTTGCCTGCGAAATTCGATTGTTGAAGAGTGGATCATTCATGAATGTCTTAGGCTTGGTGTGGGAGCGCTTCTCAGCCTCCTCCAGGCGCCAACCAGCCAGGGCGTTTACGATAGCAGCAGCGCTGTGCTGGTGTTCGTTCCACGCTTCTTGAATGCCCAGCCAGGCGACTTTGCGATCCAACTCGTTGGCAGTCTTTGTCAGGGCACTGGCTTTTGCCAGTCCTACAGTTTCCGTGCGATCCGGGTATTTCAATTGCACACGGATATTGCCGCTAAGCTCATCGTACAACTCGCCCCAGGCAGAGTGTCCTGAAACTTCCAGGCTTTTTAGCAAAGTCTCCTGGGCTTCAGGCAGGCTGTAAGTAGCTATCACGCGGTCTTGTTCGAAAATAAACTGATAGGGTTTTATTTTCTCGTGATTCAAAACTTTTTTGAAAACGGATTCTTCGCAATGCTGCAAGAACAAGCGTAACGGAACCATGGTCTGTGAAAACTTTGAATTGAAAATGTCCAACTCAGAACTTTTTATTTTTGCTTCGGCATTACTGGAATCAACAGAAAGGCTGCAGGAAAGATAGGTCCCTAGAGTCGCACCCAGGATCGAGGTCTGTTCATCCATCAGCAGAATATTTTGAATCTGGGAGATGGTTTTGTCCGTGGGGTTTGCGAACTGTGGCTTTAGTTCTGCGATATTTTTTTGCAACGACTCAAGATCCGAATGAATGGTGTTCCAGTCGGCTTGGAATTCTTTGGAAGAAATGGAAGGGTAAACTGATTCAATATCCCAGGTAGGTCCGTTCATTAGTAGTTCTCTTTCTTCATCAGTCTTACGTAAGTGATTACAAGTTGTTCGAATTCCGGGTAGCGCAAGACCTTCAATAGATCACCGCTTTGGGTTTGTTGTCCATGCCATAGACCCAGGCGGTTGGCAATATACAGCGACATCTGGCGGCCGTCTTCGATATTTCCTTCGTCCTCAAAATCCAGGTAGGGCTTCAGGCGTGCTCGCATCAGGAATTGTCCCGCTGGCGTCGCGACGATTTTGTAAGGCCCATAGACTGTCCCCGCCGGTCGATAGATTTCCGCAACTGGGGGAAAGCGTTCGACCGGTGTGCCCTGGTAAGAATAAAAAGAAGTCGCGGCATCCACTTCCAATTTGAATTCCATGATGTAGCGGGTTTGATTTCTTTGGATCAGGTACCAATAGCGGGGGAGGCCACTGCTGCCGCCACTTTTTTTGATTTTGTAACCAGTATCCAAAATCTGATATCCCGGCATCGAGGCTTCAAAGTAACCGCGGGCTTGATTGAATAACTCCTGCACCGACGCTGGTGCGTGAGAAAGGGGCTTTACGTCGGCCTTTGCGGAAAAGCGATTTTGCTTTGTCATTTTGTCCATGTATTGGCTCTGGCGCTCCAGATAGTCGGCATCACTGTATGAAAGAGCATCAGACAACACTTGCGGCTCACTCATTTGCAAGCCCTTCAGGCCCTGCACATAGGCATCAAAGATTTTGTTCAGTGAAATTTGATAAGGGGAAACTTGGTTCCCGGCAGCATAGCGAA
Organism: Bdellovibrio sp. HCB290; assembly: GCF_047305925.1. Lineage (GTDB taxonomy): Bacteria > Bdellovibrionota > Bdellovibrionia > Bdellovibrionales > Bdellovibrionaceae > Bdellovibrio. The sequence goes on from NZ_CP178620.1 coordinate 838,319, forward strand.
TCAGATCGCCCGCCAGTGGAGCATTAGCCCCGCCATCATCAAGGTCGATCAGCGCAAACTCGCGGCCCTGAGTCGCAAGTTGCACATCACTGAAATTCAGAATATGCGGGTCCCCGACAACAACGCCAGAAGGATTAAGAACAAGTGAATGTTGTGACTTTAACCAATTCCAAAAATGAGGGGCATTGGAGCGGAAAGCATCGAACAAATGATCTTCCCGCTGCCATTCAGAGCTTTGATCTGCACTGATGGAATCAGATGCAAACGCCGGTGTTCCACTAAATAAACCTAATGCAAGTGTCAGTATCAAAGTTTTCATGGGGCCAAATTTAACAAAGGCCCCATTCGAACACAATAGAGGGCCTTGGATTAAATCTGTGATGGGTTGGTCACGTTACAAGAACGTCAATTGTGGGACTTGGGGGTATCGGTCATAGTGGCTGGGTTTAAAAACAAAGGAGAACTGTATGAAGCAGCTGATTTTGGCTCTGGGATTGGTTTCGTATGCCTTCACCGCAGGCGCGACAGCCAAGGATTTAGAGGCTTATTCTTCCAAAGACTTTTTGAAAAAAATACTTCCAACGGGCTGTCAACCCAAGGGCGCTAAGATGGCTCCGGATGGCAAGTACCTTTATTTGGCGGAAATGTGTGGGAAGATCGATCCTAAAACAAAAAAGAGAGTACCGACTGCTTCTATCTATGACATTCAAAAAATGACCCTGGAAAAGACGCTGATTACTCCAGTGGGTATGCGCAATGGTATCCTGGCGAACACCGAAGTTGATTTCACCATCGATGGCAAATGGGCATTGATCGCGCGCGCTGAGGGCGATGAAGGTTCAGAGATTTACAAAGATCAGGGCCTGGTGACGGTCGTAAATACGAAAACTCAAAAAATCGCGAAGTACATTCCCACGTTTGGTCAGGGAGCAAAAATTATCGCTACACGTCCCGCAGTCAGCCGCATCAGAAACCCTCAGCAGATTGTCTATGTCGCCAATTATTTTTCTGACGACATCAGTGTGCTGGATTTAACCAATATGCAGGATGATGGAAAACTCAAGGGCGACAGTCTTTACGTAAAAAAGATCGATCTGCAAACGCACTTTAAACCACCGGTCAATCACGGATATAAAATTGCTCCGCGTGGAGTGGCCTTCACTCCGGATGGTGCGCGCGCCTTGGTGTTGAATACAGAATCGGGAAGTATCTTTGTTGTGGATTCAATCAATCACAGACAGCTGGCAGAGCTGGCGCCGATTGGAAAAGAATTGGCGGGCCGGGAGTTGAACGTGCGCCATATCGTCACTTCCAAAGACGGGCAGCTGGCATACCTAAGCCACATGCGAGGCAATGCTGTTTCCAGAATCAACATCAAAAAACTGATGCAAATGATCGATGCTTTGCCAAGCCAAGGCCCCGATGTGGTGTTGCCAGAATCAACTTGGAATGACTTGTTAGTTCCATTTGAAACTGCGACAGGGCCGCAAAAGATTCTGGTGCTTGAAGACTATCCAAAAGATCATCCGAACTTTCCAAACAAGAAATGGCCTTTGGCGCATCCAAACACCATTGTTCTGGATCCGATTCAGAATCGTTACTTGTATGTTTCTGCACGCACGACTACAGCCCCAGGCGACACCCATGTGGATTCGCGTATCGCTGGAAAAATTGATGTCGTGGATACGGTGAATGGATCCGTGGTGTTCACTTTTATCGGGGGCAGCCAGCCTACGGCGTTGGAAGTGACTCCGGATGGAAAAACTTTGATATCGAGTGCGTTGGTTGGTGCGAAGTTGTTCTTCTTTGATATCGGCAAGGTTTTAAAAATCTACGAACAATAAACGATAAAAGAAAAGGTCCCTCGCGGGACCTTTTTTATTTTGCACACTCTAGGTACTGAGTTGGCTCTGAGGGTTTTAGTCTTGTCACCTGGACAGACCTCACACCATCCGCCGCAAAGGGCTTCGTCACCAGAACCCGAAACTCCCAGCTTTTAAATTCCAGATTTTCGGAAGTGGCATTCAAGTAGGCACGCACCGGCTCTTTGGAAAGAATCAGATTGTCGATCGCAACCAGCCAAGTGGTGGACTGGAACTGTCGACCGTCCTTAAGGGTGCAGATCACGAAGTTGCCATCAGCATCCGTGGTTAGGTCGTCAGGGCTGATATCAGTTTCGCCAGGGGCCGCTACGGTCGCCAGGGAAGCTGTAAGCGTAAGCATCAGGGCAATTATGAATTTCATTCAGGCGCCTCCTAGAAGTATTCCTTCTTTTATAGTTCAGATGGTTTTCTTAGGCTAGGAATTAGTAACAACACGCGTTAATGAGCAAAAATTGCGGGCATGGGCTTGGATTTTAGGAATCAATTTGCTAGTTTGTGCCCCTTCAGCGATATTAGATCGCAAGTGGTTCCGTAGCTCAGCTGGATAGAGCATCTCCCTTCTAAGGAGAGGGTCGTACGTTCGAGTCGTACCGGAATCACCATTTTTCTACAGCCAATTCCTTAAAAAACTTAATCTACATTCCTGATGAATAGTATTCAGGAAGTTCAGTCAGGATATTCCGAAATTCACAGACATGCCCCACCCAATGCCTAGTGAAAAAATCAAGAGTATGCTGTATTTGACGACTTTATTTCTGAGGCGAGTATCTCCGAGAGAGATAACCAAGACCATTTTGGCCAAATAGGATGCCATCAGTCCCACTGCCAGCAAGTTCCCCAAGGTCTTCACAGTAATAAGTTCTTGCTGATGAAGTGCGACGTTTCCTATGACAGAACCATGAAATTCGAACAAACAAACCAAGAAAGTAAGCAGGAATTGTCCGGAATTACCTAAAACATTCTGCAAAACTTTGGACAAAATTAGAAATCCGGCAACGACAAATCCCAATGTTAATAGCGATTTGATATTCATGGTAGGGAGAGTGTTTTCCTGAAATGTAATTTCTCGCAATCTACGAATTCTTCCAGCCAATAGCACGATCGTTACTGCTAAAGGGCCTGCGAAGATCCAAACAAGACTCCAGTGCATTTCATCAAGACCTACATAAACTAAGACCAGTCCTTCAGCGGCCATTCCCAATAGGGCGCTCAAATACGAAAGACTCAAAAGGCGAATCTCATCTTCAGTTGAACGATGACTTTGTTTTGCCAAAGATGCGGAAAGAGCCGTGCTCGAAACCAGACCTCCAAAAAATCCCAGTAAAAATCCTCCGTGGTGTCCTTTGAAGAAATTCATGATCACATAACTAATAATTTGCAGAACAGTGAGAATCAGGAATAGCCGCAGGAGGCTGTAAAGGTTGATCAAACCCCAAGGGTCTATAGGTGCCTTTGGAACCAAAAGTAAGACTGCGAAAAGACCTATGGCAAAAAAGATATATGTACGAAGTGAATTCATCAGGAACGAATTACTATCACAGGAACCGGGGCATTCAATATCATTCTGCGCGCAGTGCTGCCTAAAAATACTTTAAGAAGTCGACTTCGACTGTGGGAGCCCATAACAATTAAATCGCAATCCTGCCAGTTTTGCTGTTGTAAGACTTTTACGACATCTTTCTCTTCGTAAGAAAGATAGGGAGTGACTTTGACGGCAGTTTGGCCAGAGAGAGACTTCATCTTTCTGGCCATGGACTCCTCCGCGTGCTCTTTAATTTCCTCCAAAAAGGCATCCGCTTTGGGAGAAACTATCCTTTGCGTAGAGACCATATCCTTCAGGCGCCGTATCGAGTCCCCAACAGAGTGGGCTAAGACAATATCTGCTGGTAATTTCTTGGCAAGTTGTAGAGCGTATCGCTCTGCTGGTCCACTGGCCTCGGTCAAATCTGTAACTACCAGTAGTTTGAGTTTTCCAGAAGCCTTTAGTTTAAATTTTTCGCTTAAAGCTTGCGGACCCAAGACCACAACCGGGTGTTTTGAGTTTCTAAGAACCTCTTCTGAAACACTTCCTAATAGTGCTGCTTTCAGCCCGCGATTGCCCCGAGTTCCCTGGACAAGCATTTCAACATCATTCTTACTGCGTTCTGATTTCAGAATCATCTCGGCGGGTTTGCCATTCATAATTTCCACTTTTGCTTCGGTCGAAAGCTGCTTTATCCAATCAGAGCCCGGGCCCAGCAGAGTCTCTTTTGTGGGAAAGAATTTTTTGGGAACATCGATGGCATACAGAATTTTCAAATTCATTTTAAGGCGTTTCGCGAGCTTAGTTCCCAGATCGATGAGTTGGTGAGATCGTGTCACGCCGGAATTTGATTCATTCGAAAAATCGGTGGCAATGAGTATTTCTTTTTTGCTAGCCATTTTGAGCTCCTTGATCCATTTTATGCGGACCTCGTGCGCGAAGCTATACGAGTTTAAAATGCATTTAAGCAGCTGTCTGGACCTATCTCGGGTTCCAAAATGTTAACATGAATAGGTCTGTATCCGAACTTCTAGGTTGGAGCGATTTTTGACAAAATGTATTCTGTAAACCAATAAAGGTGGATCCATGAAATCAATTTGGTTCGTTTTGCCATTGGCAATCACAGCAACAATTTCAGCCTGTACTCATGTCGATTCGACTAAATCAGAAGTTCGCGTGCCTGCAAGCTCAAATCTTTCCTCGACTTTGAGTTCTGTTCTGGGGCATCTATCTGTTGAAGAGGCACAGCCCTTCGTGACAGTCGCAGAAAAGCAGGATTCTCAAAGAGTTCGTGAACTTTTAAGTGGAGTGCGAATTTCCCAGGTTCTGGCTTCTTCATTTGACTCGCGCCTGGCGCAAATTTCCAAAGAAGAGGATGCAGACAAGTTGATGGGTTCTAACCTGTACTGCCGCATTTTGAAAATGCGCCCGTTGCAAGAGCATATCGAAGACAAATTACGTGCGGTGTATGCGGCGTCTTTGGCGCAAGGTCGTCCAACGACAGAATGGTTTTACGAGCAACTTCGTGCTTTCGCAAAAGTTGACGCTATTAACGAAGTTGCTGTGATTCAAATGGTTCGCCTTCTGCAGCAAAACGAAGAGACCTATTGTGGTGCGAAAGATTGCGTAGTTTCCCAAGTCAGCAACTGGCCGGAATTTCATGTGGCACCATTTGACGATGAAGCCTTTGCAGCTTACGTGAAAAAGAATGCTGCAAAATACACGAAGGTGACGGCTTCAGATCTTAAGGCGGGTTCGTGCTTCGGCGAGTCGCGCTCTCCACAACAAGCTGGTGCTTACGATTGGAAAAACCGTAACTGGGTGGGCTCCGTTTTGCCTGCAGGAAAATTCGTTATCACTTATGACGACGGTCCTCATGCGACCTATACGAAACAAATCCGCGACATCTGGTCCCAGGCGGGATTGGCTAAGCCAGCATTCTTCTGGTTGTCGAAAAACGTTTCGGCTCTTTCAGGTATTGCCGGTGAACTTTCAGCGCAAGGTTATGTAATAGGTTCTCATTCTGTTGATCACAAGGACATCGGTGCATTGGCCAGAGCTGGCAACACCAGTGCTTTGGACTATGAAATCAATGGGGGAGTAGCTACTTTATCTAAAGCAATTGGCAAACCCGTTCATTACTTCCGCCTTCCTTATGGATCCGGTGTTAAAAACAATGCGATTGGTGCACGCTTTCAGGCTTTGAATGTGGAGCATTTCTTTTGGCGCGTGGATTCCTTGGACTGGCAGGATAAAAATCCGGCATCCATCCGTGATCGCGTCGTGGCCCAAATGAAAGCTACGGGGCGCGGCATTGTTCTTTTCCATGATATTCATCCGCAATCCGCAAAAGCATCGCAATTGTTGGTGGATTATCTTAAAGTACATCCAGAGTTTGCCGCGACTTCGATTCTGGATATTCCAGGAATGCCGAAGTACTAACAGAAAAGGTGAAGCATGGTTGGCGTAATAGTACTTTTGATCGGGCTGCAAGCGAGTGCGCAAGTACCCTATGCTCAACTTGAATTATTACGCCAGCAAAGTGTTGTGGTTCGTGTTGCGATGGACACTCCCAACGATCCAGAACTTAAAAAATGTAATTTAAAATCTTCAGATTTTGCCCCAATGGGTGGTCGTTTGGCGTTATCCATGGATAGTGCCAGCGAAGCCTGGGAGTCACAGAATTTAACGGAAGCAGATTTAGCTGTCCTTAAAGGAAAAATTCAAGCCTGCGCGGACCGCGGCAGCTGTCAGGTTTATGAGAACTATCTTTCATCAGTAAAACCCGAGCCTGCAATCAAAGCTCAAACGACGAAACTTATTGAATCACTGAATGAGGGCTTGGAAAAGCTTGAATCAGGATCCTATCAAAAGGCATGGAAGACTGTGCCCGCACCCTGCGAAGTCCTTAAGAAGTTGATTTCACAAAAATAGACTGCTTTTAGCCGAAATACTGTCAATCGCCTGTACAGTCCGGTACTAATTGCAAAGTGCCGGAAGGTGAGAGAGTGTTTGCCCGGGTTCGGGTATATTCACGTCACTCAAAATACCCGCCCAAGTAAGGTGATTTATGAAGCTTAAATATTTGGTTTCCGCTATTGCAATTTGTGCCTCTTCAACAGCCTTTGCTAAATCTGGAGCGCAGCAGTTTGTTTCCAATTATGCTAAATTGCCTAAATCATACGATGCCGTTCAATTCAGGGGGCAAGCCAAGGACGAGTTTGAAGTTTGCACTCTGTTGGTAACTGCTGGTTATTTGAACGATGGGATGAAATACATGCAGCTTGCCAATCATCTGGGCGAGGCGACTTTCGTAAACTTTGATTCCAACAAGAACTACACAGGAAACGTTATTAAAATTTCCCAACGCGACGAAGAAGTGGACGAGTTTGGAAATCACTACCCAGTTGTTTACTCACTTAAACTTCAAGTAGATGACAAAGGCGAGCCCGTTCGCGCCAAGGGAAAGATTGATCGTCGATTCCCATACAGCGATACCGAAATTTCCTGCAACTTCTCTTCTAAGACGGCTCCTATCAAGACCTCGGGTCAGTACTAGCTAGTCGACCCCTGGTGGAGAATGGTGCAGATGCCTTCAGTCCCAGTAAAGCTTTCCGATGAGAGTCGTGAAACATTACACAGGAGAAAGAGATGGCAGACAGCTTCTTCAAATGGGACCAAGAGAGACTTACAACGCACGTTGAAGCAATGGATAACGAACACAAAAAACTAATCGATATCATGAATCGCCTTTTCGAACGCAACGAAGCGAAGGCGGGGAAGGCTGAACTGCAAGCTATCGTTCGCGAATTGGCTTCTTGGACAGTGACGCATTTTGATCATGAAGAAAAGTTTTTTGATACACTTCCGTATTCGCAGGCAGCGGTTCATAAAAAGATTCATGCTGACTTGATCACTCGATTAAAAGGTCATGCAGCGGAATTCGATAAAACCGGAGTTTTGACGCCAGCGTTCTTTCAGTTTCTTAAAACTTGGTTGACGGCCCATATCATGGGTATCGATACAAAGTACGGTGTGATTGCCGCACAGAAATCAGCTTAAAGAAAATGATCGAAAACTCACTGACTCGTTTGTTTAAAGCTCAGTGAGTTTTTCCAAGGATAGCCAGAAACGGTCCTCCACACTGTCGTAGGTGAGTGAGTACCTTGCCGGGTACTTTCCCGGAGTTGCCACCTTCTTGGGAAGCGGGACCTCTACGCTGATATTTGGCTTGGTCTGTAAGTACGAAAGCGTAATCATCGGCTCCAGAAAAATCATTTCGCCATTATAAAATCCGTAAATATAAGTTGCTGTGAATGGTTTGCCGTTCAATTCAGGCGAGCGCAGGTCCACCCAGTGCCAGCCCATCATCGGAACTCCTTCAGGCCCAGGTGCATAAAAAGGTGGCTTGTATTCGTCGACGGGAGCCTTCATGCAAACCGCATTGTCAGTGCCGTCGCACTTGATTCCATGTCTTTGGTGTTCGGATATGAAATAGAAATGGAAATCAAAGTGTGGAACGCCATAAATTTCAGTCGGTGCATGGCCGTGGGGATTCCAGTTCATTGTGAAATGATTAAACGGTGGAGCTGTTACCCCTTCTGGCAAATGCAGGGCGTATTCATACTCATGCCGATTGGCATCTGCCGGTAAGCCCTCGAGCACCTTTCCAGAGAATACCATTCCGATGGTTGTGATCACCTGTAGCTCATCCATTTTAACAAAACTGGAGGCCTGTCCCGCCCCAATAGTTGCAGGTGGTCCGAACACTATAGTTTCAGCTTTCGCAAAAAATGATAGCAACAACGAGGTTGTGAAAATCCATTTCATGGCTTGCCTCCGGTGAATACTTAGATAGCCGAATGATATGCTTGAACCTGTGCTCTGCCTAGCAATCCAGTGCAGATATACAAACAAGTTCTAATTGTTCGTCTGGTCGAAAGAATTAAAATGGTCTGAATATAATGCAGGAGTAATCAATGAGAAAGATTCTTTGCGGAGTTCTAATTTTACTGCGTTCCGTGTCAGCATTTGCGGCAGACCCTTTGCCATCCTGGAATGAGGGTGAATTGAAAAAGTCCATTATTCAATTTGTAAATGATGTGACTAAGGATGGACCGAAGTTCGTAAAACCTGAAGATCGTATTGCCACTTTTGATAACGACGGAACGTTGTGGAGTGAAGTGCCGACGGTAGAAGTTGAGTTTACCAAGGTTCGTCTGAAAGATGTGTTGGCTAGAAATCCTGCACTAAAGAATAAAGAACCTTACAAAACACTTTTGCGCGACGGGAAAAGTGCCCTGCCGCACATGACGCAGAAACAGATTCTGGACATCATGGCGGTTACACATTCGGGTATGAGCGAACCTGACTTTACAAAAGAAGTTAAAGAGTTTTTCCAATCCGCACTTCATCCAAAACTCAATGTTCCTTATACACAAACCGCATATCAGCCGATGTTGGAGCTTTTAAGCTATTTGCGTGAAAACGATTTCAAACTGTTTATCTGCTCGGGCGGAGATATCTCGTTCATGCGCGTTGTCGGAACAGATATGTACGGCATCCCTTCACAGAATATCATTGGCTCATTCTTTGTGGATCGTGCCAGAGAGATCGACGGAAAACTGGTGGTCATGAGGACTTCTGCCTTAGGAATGATGAATGATAAAGACGGCAAACCTGTATCGATTGTTCGTCATATTGGAAAAAGACCCATCCTGTCTGTGGGAAACGAGCGCAGCGGAGGCGATATTGATCATCTTCGTTATTCCCGCGAATCAACGGGTCCGAATATGCAGATCATGATCAATCACGACGACGCGGAACGAGAAGCTGCGTACGTGGAAAAGGACGGCGCTTCATTGGCGGCAGCCAAGAAGTTTGGTTTCAAAGTTTTAAGCATGAAGAATGACTGGAAGCAGATATTTCCAGGCAAACAACCCATAGCAAAAGAATTTTAACGGATTAAATTAAAGGAGGCCAGGATGGTCAAGCACGAAGAAAATAAGAAGAAAAGTCAACGGAGTGAGGGTAAGGCGTCCAAGCCGAATATTTTGGTGATCATGGGTGACGACATTGGTATTGCGAATCTGAGCTGCTATAGCCGCGGAGTGATGGGCTATAAAACACCAAATATTGATCGTCTGGCGAATGAGGGAATGATGTTCACGGATTCATATGGTGAACAAAGCTGTACTGCAGGTCGTGCTGCATTCATCACAGGTCAAAGTGTTTTCAGAACGGGGCTTTCAAAAGTGGGTCTGCCAGGAGCCGCAATTGGCCTGCGTGCCGAAGATCCGACTATTGCTGAACTTCTTAAAGGCGAAGGTTATTCTACCGGTCAATTTGGAAAAAATCATTTTGGCGATCGCAATGAATTTCTGCCGACGGTTCATGGATTTGATGAGTTTTACGGAAATCTGTACCACTTAAACGCAGAAGAGGATCCCGAAGAAGTGGATTATCCAAAGGCAAAAGCCTTCAGAGATCGTTTTTTGCCGCGCGGAGTTCTACGCTGCAAATCTTCGGAGAAGGATGATGCGACTGTGGAACCTAGATGGGGACGAGTCGGTAAACAAGTCATCGAGGATACGGGTGCTTTGACGAAGTTGCGTATGGAAACCTGCGATGATGACTTTGTGGAAAATGCGATTGATTTTATCAAGCGCCAAGATGACGAAGGGAAGCCGTGGTTTGTTTGGTTGAACACGACACATATGCATCTGCGTACTCACACCAAACCTGAAAGCATCGGGCAGGCGGGAATTCATCAATCGGCTTACCATGATACGATGATCGACCATGACAAGAACGTGGGCCAGATGTTGGATTTTCTGGATGAGATGAACTTGGCCGAAGACACGATTGTTCTTTACACCACAGACAATGGCCCCCATTCGAATACATGGCCGGATGGAGCTATGACTCCCTTCAGAAGTGAAAAGAACACGAACTGGGAGGGTGCTTTCCGAGTTCCTTTGGTAATTCGTTGGCCGGGTAAAATCAAAGCCGGAGAAATTTCAAACGAAATCGTGCAGCATCACGATTGGCTTCCGACATTTCTGGCTGCTGCCGGAAATGAAACCATCAAAGAGGATTTGCTAAACGGGCATGAGTCAGCGGGTAAGAAATTTAAGGTTCATCTTGATGGATTCAATTTGCTTCCTTACCTAACCGGTAAAGAGGAGAAAAGTCCTCGTTCAGGATTTATCTATTTCAGTGATGATGGTGACTTAGTGGCTTTGCGTTGGCAAAACTGGAAGATGGTATTCTGCGAACAACGTATGAAAGGCACATTGGCTCTTTGGGCTGAACCATTCACAAATTTACGTATTCCAAAATTGTTTAATTTGCGCACAGATCCCTATGAAAGAGCCGATGTCACGTCTAACACTTATTGGGATTGGTACATGAGCAAAGGCTACATCATTATGGCGGCTCAAGCGATTGTCGCGGAATTTTTAAAGACCTTTAAAGAATATCCACCTCGGCAAAAAGCGGCAAGTTTCACCATTGACCAGATTATGGAAAAGATGACGAACGCAGCTGGCTATGCCCACGAGGATTCGACGGGTCATGTGGTTGAAGAGCGCAGTGAAGACCCAGCTGGTGCAGGTCGAAAACCTCGTGCCAAAGATGGGGAGCCTACTCGTCCGACGCATTAATCAGAAAGCAGTATAAAGTGAATCAGGAAGGCATAGTTCAATTAGTCGAAAAGGAAAAGGAGCGAAAAGCTCCTTTTCCAAATATGGTCTGGATTCCAGGTGGAACATTTACGATGGGATCCAACGATCACTATATCGAAGAAGCTCCGGCTCATCGAGTGAAAGTCGACGGATTTTGGATGGATCGAAGTCCTGTCACCAATAAAGACTTTGCAAGATTCGTCGAAGAAACTGGCTATGTCACATTTTGCGAAATACCTCCGGATGCCTCGTTGTATCCGGGGGCCTTGCCAGAACTGTTGAATGCGGCCTCGGTGGTTTTTGTACAGCCATCGGGGCCTGTTGATCTTAGAAATCCTCACCAATGGTGGCACTTCATAGCGGAAGCCAACTGGCGCCAACCTCAAGGCCCTGGTAGTACGATCAAAGACAGAATGGATCATCCTGTTGTTCATATTGCCTGGAATGACGTGCAAGCGTATTGCGCTTGGGCGGGCAAAGTTCTGCCGACAGAAGCAGAATGGGAATTTGCCGCTCGTGGAGGAAGTGAAGGGACAGAGTTTGCGTGGGGCAGTGAACTGATTCCTTCAACAGGACATCGTGCAAATATTTGGCAAGGGGAATTCCCCTGGCAGAATCTGGCGACAGACGGCCACGTGGGCACGTCACCTGTCACCAGCTATTCCGAAAATGAATATGGCTTGTACGATATGATCGGCAATGTTTGGGAGTGGACTGCAGATTGGTACTCGCCCAAGCATACTGCAGATAAACCGAAAGCTTGCTGTATTCCTAAAAACCCACGCGGTGGCGAGGAAGCAGAAAGTTTTGATCCCCGGGAGGTTTTAAAGATTCCCCGCAAAGTCATGAAGGGTGGATCGCATCTGTGTGCGCCGAATTATTGCCGTCGCTATCGCCCCTCAGCCAGAATGGCTCAGCCCATTGATACTTCAACATCCCATTTAGGGTTTCGTTGTATCGTGAGGGGGACCCGTGGTTGAGCTGGAAAAAACACCGACAGAACTATCGCAAGAGCGTACCGATATGTCAGAGCATCGTACTGATCTTGCGGGTATTCGTTCCCATATGGCGAATGAACGAACTCATTTGGCTTACATGCGTACGGGAATATCATTAGTAAGTTTAGGTATCACCATGAATCGATTCAGTTGGTTTCTGATCGATAATAAATCCATGTCCAGATATGGTGGTCATACTTTTTTAAATGATGCCAAGAATGTCGGGCTTGGAATGGTCATTTTGGGAAGCATCTTGCTGATGTGGTCCCTGTTTCGTTATCGGCAGACTTTAAATTCCATCAAGACAGGTATCTACGAGCCTTCCACAAAAATTATCACGTCGTTTACTTTAGGACTTATTCTTACGGGTGTTATTTCGATCATTTGGCTGATGACTGGTTAGGAGATTATATGCATCAAGGATATATTTTGGGAGCTTCTGAACTATTCACGGTTTTTTTTGTTATGGTGGGTCCCTTGGAACACTTGATGCCATTTGTTCGTACCACCAAAAACATGACGGTGGACCAGATCCAGAAACTGTCAGTGAGTAGCTTCTTGATTGTTGTCCCGGTTATGACTGTGATGGGTTTATTTGGCAGACAATTGCTGCATGAATGGAAGATTCCAATTCCAGTGTTGCAGCTGACTGCCGGCATTGTTTTTTTCATAATGGCGCTTAAACTTCTGATTGGAAAACCAGAAGTAGCTGCAGTGGAAGTCGCTAAATCAGATGATCCTCAAATTGATCCTTTGACCATGGCTTTGAGAGTTATCATCAATCCCTACGCATGTGGGACATTGATTGTTTTACTTGCCTCAAGTCATGAGTTCGAGCGCACTTTATTAATTCTGACAATGTTGATCGCAAATTTGTTTCTGGATTGTCTGGCTTTAAGGTATGTGCGAATTCTTATGGGTAAAGCTGGGCAGATTGTCATGCGAATCCTGGGAGCCGTACTGGGCATCATGCAGGCGGCACTGGCCGTAACCATTATTTATCTTACTTTGAAAATGATGACTTCGGCGGTATAAGGCCCCTGGTAAGCAAAGGGCTTTGCTAGCGGCTCGAGCCAAACCCAAACTTCGTGTCGCAAAATGCCTAAGTAATATGTCGTTTTTGTAAGCTGGCGCACAGGGCGACGCCACCCAGGATCACGTACCACAGAGACAGAATCCACAGCGTAAGGATAGGGATCGCCGCAAAGGAGCCATAGATTTTGTTGTAGTTAAAAACTCCCACAGCAACAAAGGCGAAACCTTTATGCACGCCGAACATTCCAGCGGCCGCCAACAAAGAGCTTACGAATGCCGAGCGCCAGTGAACTGGAAGATCTGGCACCAGTTTGTAAATCAGGAACAAACTTCCAACCAGAACAAATCCATTTAGGAATCCACCGGGAAGCAGTTTACGAACCACCTGGAATTGATCCAAGGTATTAAAGCCCACATAGATCGCCAGGAATACCGGGATCAAAAGAATAAGAACCCACTGATAGATCAGGCGTTTGTAGAAGGGACGGGTGTTCTTGTGATTCCAGACACGATGAATTCCCACTTCCATATCGTGTAACAAGCGTAGCGAGGTCAGAAACAAAAAGATCGCCCCTGTTGTTCCGACTTTTCCGGCGTTGATGTTCTTAAGAAAGATACGCAGCCACTTTGTCAGATCACTGCCGGCAGCTTCGCGCAGATTCAACAGCAAAAAGTATTCGACTTTGGGGTAGAGCGCTTCAAAACCACCAATGGACTGAAAAGTCGCCGTCACAACCGCCAAGAATGGAACCATCCCCACGATTGTGGAGAATGAAAGGGAGCTTGCCACCAATGCCAGTTCACCATCCTGCATTTGCTGGAAAGTGTCTTTGATGACGCCCCAAAGGTTCCTAAAATTTTTATTCACTCTTGCAATCATGGCTGTCCGTTCTTTCATCCACAATAACGGCTAAATCAGTAAAAGGGCATAAAAAAAGGGATGCCGGTCTGGCATCCCCAATTGGATTACACTGTTAAGTGTTGGTAAGTGTTCGCTGCGACTACTTGCTGGCAACGCGACTTTTGGATTTCTTCTTTTTCTCGTCTTTGCAGAAAGCGATATCTGGTTTCTTTGCTTTCTTTCCCATTTTCGCGACTTTTTTGCAGTCAACTTTTGCTTTCTTACCAGCTGTAGCTTTGCCTTTATCTTTAGCCTTGGCTTTTGCCAGAGCTTTTTTCTCGGCTTTGCAATACGCTACTTCAGGCTTTTTGGCTTTTTTGCCCTGCTTCGCTACCTTCTTGCAATCGATCTTTGGCTTTTTTGCAGCAGCTTTTTCTTTACCTTTTTTTGCAGGCAAAGATTTGGCGATATTCTTTTTTGATTTCTTAGGTGAATCGTATGAAGAGGACGAATTGTAAACCTGAGGCTCTTCTGGTGCTACATTGGCAATGGCTGGAGTCGGCTCACCCTGCCATGATGGCGCGGAGCGATCCATTTCCTCGTTGACGGCAGTTTGTGGCAGATTCGTTGAATCACCGGAATAGTTTTCCGCAGGAGCCTGAGATTGTGCGGCAAGATCGCCGGCAGCTTCAGCAACATAAGGGTCGGCATGATTAGAAAGTTCGGCACCGTCTTCAGCAGCAGCAGGGGCCGCAGCAGTTTCCTCTGGAGGAGTTACGGCATTTGCCGATTCAGAGTCACCAAGATCCAATTGGTCTGCTGGTTTTGCTTGCTCTTGTGTAGCTGGTGCTTCTTCAGAACCCATCCAGGATTTCACTGTCGCACAGGAAATTAAAAATGAGCTGAGTGTTGCTAGAACTAGTAAATTTCTCATCGCTGTCCCTCTCGTAAATGTTATCAGCATAACAACACTATCGGCGGGATTTTTGATAAACAAAACGCTGTTCTCAAAATAGAGCGTTTCCAATTGGGTCGATCTGGAACCTCATGGAAAAGAGAATAAAAGTTCGTCAGTTACAGCCAGAATCGCTTTTGGACCGCAAAGTCCTGACCATTTCTTTCGATTAAAGCGGCGTCGCAATAAGGATCGTGCTCAAAGAACAGGTACCATTTGCCGTCAGCGGCTTCGCCCAGATGCTTGGTTTTTTCTTCCATCAACACCAGTGGTTGCAGGTCATAACCCATCAGCCATGGGATTTTCACATGAGTGCTGGTGGGAACCATATCCGCACAGTACATCAACGTGTTTTCGCCATCGGTGACTTTGATGATTTGTTGGGATTGCGTGTGGCCATTGGAAATCACACAAGAGATGCCGGGGATAAAGTTATTTGTCGGTCCATCCAAAAGCTTAAGTGCTCCGGAATCTATCAAAGGCTGAAAGTTTGCAGCATAGTAGCTGGCTTTTTCGCGCAGATTCGGATGGCTGGCCACCTCAAGATTGCCTTTTTGAGCCCAATACGTGGCGTTGGGGAAAGTTGGAACCAGTTTGCCATCTTTTTCAGTCACACCACCACCAGCATGGTCAAAGTGGAAGTGAGTGATGATGACATGGTGAATGTCTTCCGGATTCAGACCATGAGCTTTTAGGGATTTAAGAAGTGACGGTCCGTTTTGATCCATCCCATACATCTCGGCAAACTTGTTACCGAGTTTGTCGCCATACTTGGCAACGAAATCTGCACCGTTACCGGTGTCGATTAAAACATTGCAGCCTGGGGATTTTAACAGCAAACCACGGGCTTCCATTTGAATACGATTTTTATCGTCGGTGGGATTGGTTTTTTCCCATAAAACTTTAGGCACAGTTCCAAACATCGCGCCGCCATCCAGGCCAAATAGGCCCGTTGGAATCGGGCATACTTCAAAAGCGCCAATTTGCAGATGTCTTTTTTCGACTTCAAATTTGTTCTGAGGGATTGTCATTGGCGTTCTCCTTGGTCTCGATTCCAGATTCAACAGGGAATGCTTCGGGATGGAAACTCATCACCCAGCTTTTATATGCAGCATACACCTCTTCGATGGGCCCCGGTGGATGAACGGGACCAACGTGCAAAGTCAGGCGGCCTGGTTTGGCAAAAAACTGCCCCTTTGGCCAAAGGTTCGAGTTCCCCTCAAGGTAAGTGAAAAGGATCGGGGTTTGAGTTTTCTCTGAAAAAATAGAAACGCCTCTTTTGAACTCCTGAACTTTTCCGGTTTGTGAGCGCGTGCCTTCGGGGAAAATAATCAACCACATGCGTGGAAGTTCAGTCAGAAGTTTCAAAATTAAATTAACAGCTTCACCCTTACGGTCTTTACGATCAATTGGAATGGCGCCCAGGCAGTGCTGCGAAAAAAACATGAACAGGGGATTGGAAAAGAAGTAGTCCTTGGCAGCCGCAATATAGACACTCAACCAGTAACGGCGCGGAATGGAGGCAGTCAAAGAAACTGCATCCAAGTGGCTCGCATGATTACTGATGATGATCAGCTTAGGATGCTTTTCATAAACCGTCTTGAAAGGGACACCAGTCACTTTCAAGCGGATGTAGAATTTAAAAATAATATTTTTTAAAATCAGGGACCACAAAAAGCGCATGCACACGCTGAAGAAATCCAGGTGGCGCGTAAAAAGTGGCAAGTGCTTTAAATACGTAGGCAGCTTGGTCCAC
This sequence comes from Bdellovibrio sp. HCB290, assembly GCF_047305925.1. Taxonomy (GTDB): domain Bacteria; phylum Bdellovibrionota; class Bdellovibrionia; order Bdellovibrionales; family Bdellovibrionaceae; genus Bdellovibrio. Next base: position 854,994 of record NZ_CP178620.1, read on the forward strand.
TGCTCGTTTTCGTAATCCCAATCCTTCATAGTAGAACCGTCATCACGTAATAGTAAATCGGAGCAACAAAGATCAAACGATCCACGCGGTGAAGGAAGTCACCACGGCCGATAATGAAAGGTCCCACGGTTTTCATGCCGGCATCGCGACGAACTGTTGTCATCACCAGATCACCGACGAAGCCCCCAAGAGAGGCGATCAATCCCGAAGCCAGCCAGTATTTTTCAGAGCCATCAGGCAGCAGGAAGCGCATGCAACCGGCAAGGAACAAGGTCAGTGCAATAGACACTGCGGTACTGCCTACAGTACGGCGCGGATTGATGGAAGGGAACATTCTCCAGCCGCCGATGTAACGACCCACCGCCAGATTCGTGTTGTCACAGAACTCTGTCAGGATGATCAGGTACATCAACTGGTAAATTCCATTTGGGAATTTCATGATCAAACCCAAATGCATGAAGGACCAACCCAAAAAGATAAAGGCCAGCAACGTCAGGGACATGTATTGAATCATGCGCTTGTAAGAATTACGAATCAGTGGAACCAGGCAAGCCGCCATTAAAACAATCATCGGCATAACGTTGTAAATATCCAGACGATCAAAATAGATGCAGGCCGCAAGGCCCACGATTCCGGCGTAGCAAATCAAAACGAAATTGCTTCGGTGGAACATGCCCATAATCTGGAAGAATATTTTCGCGCCAAGGATTGCCAGGACAGTCAAACAGATCAACGGCCAAGGAGTGGGCAGTCCCATCACTAAAAACATAACTGGAGCTGCAACTAGCCAGCTTTTGATGCTGGCCCAGGATTGAACAAAGTAATAGTTCTTGTTACGGAAGAAAAATACCACTAATCCCGAAGCGAAGATGATTGAAAGAACAATCAAAACCGTCTGGCGGTAGATATGCGACTCCCATGCTGCAGGAATATTCAGGGTAATGGGAAGTTGAAAGTCCATGGGGGCTATCCTTCTTGGATGTTATAGTCGTTTATCTTTTTATAAAGATTCGATCTTGAAACCTGAAGAAGCTGTGCCGCTTCCTCGATGTTAGTAGATTGTTTCATCGCTGTGCGTATCACATGGGCCTCAAAGTCATCAACCAAAGTATTAAGGCCTTTGGTGAAATCAATCACCGTATAGGAAGGCGCTTTCGCTGGAGTGGCGGCAGGCGTTAACCACTGGTTCACATCCTCTGCACGAATAAAAGGCAGTGGGGATGTCAGACTCAATTGTTCGCACACGCGCTTCAGCTCGCGCACGTTTCCTGGCCAGTTGTACTTCTTCAAAGAAGCCAGGCCATCTTCTGTAAACTGTTTGTTGCGACGGGGTCTTTCCATCGCCAAAAAGTGTTGTGCCAATTCATCGATGTCTTCAAGTCGGTCACGCAAAGGAGGTAAATTCACTCGTTGTGAAGCCAGGCGGAATAGCAAGTCCTCGCGGAATTCTCCGGCAGCCACCATTTTCGCTAGCGGTTTATTGGAGGCGACCAGAACGCGGGTTTTGACTGTGACATATTCTTTCGCACCAACTCTGCGAACTTCGCCGCTTTCCAAAAATCTTAAAAGCTTCGCTTGTTGAGTCAGTGGCAGCGCTTCGATTTCATCCAAAAACAAATCGCCGCCATTGGCCGCTTCGGCCAGGCCCATTTTATTTTGATCAGCACCGGTGAAGGCACCTTTGACGTGTCCGAAAATTTCTGACTCGAAGAGATGTTCAGGAATACTTGCCAGGTTCACGGCGATGAAGGGTCTCTCGCCTTCCTGCTCATGCAGCAGGCGGGCCACAACTTCTTTACCGCAACCGGTTTCGCCTTCGATCAATACGGGTTTGCTTTCACCACGCAACTCGGCCAGGCGTTTTTTTATATCTTGCGACTCTTTGGACTGTCCCACCCAGCGAGTGGAGCCGCGATCTGAATTGGGATCAAAAGTGCGCAGGTCCCAAAGGGCCTCGATTTTTTCGATCACCATGGTGATCTCTTCCGGCATCAAAGGTTTGGCCAGGAAACGCTGGGCACCAGCCTTTAGGCAAGACTCCATAAGCTCACGGCTTAAATCCCCCGACATGGCGATGATTTCCAGCTGCGGATTGTGTTTCATAAGTTTTTCAATAATCTTGGGACCAATCGCTGCTTTTCCCGGCTCAAGATGCATGTCCACGAAGGCTGCGTGATAGAATCGCTCAAACTGTACTGCTTCCAGTGTCTGAGCAGAAAAGACCTTCCAATGGGCAGGCAGACTCATTTTCAATGACTGATGAATGAGGTTGTCGTCGTCGACGATGAGTAGAGAGAAAGCTCGAGTTTTTGCCATATAGATAAGCATGGCTCGGCGAAAGTCCTTTGACCACCCTTAATGCCCTTGGTCAGTAGTGACGGCTGTTGGTTTTGACATTAAAATGGCAAGAGCGACCGCGATCCCATCGCAGTCATTTTTGGAGGCACTTGTGAGTGAGCTGAAGATCCTTTTGACAGAAAATATCCACGCCGTGGCTAAAGACAAACTTTCGGAAGAAGGTTTTAAAGTGGATTTGCTGGCCCACTCGCCATCGGAAGATGAATTGATGCAGATTCTGCCCCAATATCAAATTCTGGGAATTCGTTCAAAAACCGAAATCACGCAAAAAGTTTTGGAAGCCAACAAACATCTTTTGACGATTGGTTGTTTTTGCATCGGTACCAACCAAGTGGATTTGAAAAATGCCAGAAAATGGGGAGTGCCGGTATTCAATGCGCCTCACTCGAACACGCGCTCTGTTGCTGAACTTGTTATTGCCGAGATGATATCCCTGTCACGTCAGTTGGGCGATAGAAACACACAAGCCCATCAAGGCGGCTGGGTGAAGTCAGCGGAAGGTGCCCACGAGGTTCGTGGCAAGACTCTGGGGATCGTTGGCTATGGTCACATCGGCAGTCAGGTTAGTGTTTTGGCCGAGTCTATGGGTCTGAAAGTTATTTTTTATGACATCGTTAAAAAGCTGCCGTTGGGAAATGCCATCGGTAAAGCCACTTTGAATGAACTTTTGGCCGAGTCGGATTTCGTGACGTTGCATGTGCCGGAAACACCTGAAACAAAAGATATGATTTCCAAGAAAGAATTGATGGCCATGAAAAAAGGGGCCCATGTCATCAACGCCAGCCGCGGTACGGTTGTGGTGATTGAGGACTTGGTTGAAGCGCTGAAAGCAAAACATATTGCTGGTTGTGCAATTGACGTTTTTCCGGAAGAGCCTGCGTCCAACAAAGTTAAGTTTGCATCTCCATTGCAGGGACTGCCTAACGTGATTCTGACTCCGCACATTGGTGGCAGCACAGAAGAGGCTCAGTATGCCATTGGCCTTGAAGTGGCTGAAAGTTTCCGTCGTTATTTGCGAATTGGCTCCTCTTCCGGGGCTGTAAACTTCCCGAACGTGGACTTGCCGGTGAAGCAGGGGACCTCCCGCTTGCTGAATGTCCATCGCAACGAACCCGGGGTTCTGGGGGAGATCAATGGAATTATTTCCAAAGCTGGCGCCAACATCGAGGGCCAATACCTGTCCACGGACCCCGAAATCGGGTACCTGGTCATGGACGTTCACGCCACCCAAGTACAGGCTTTAGCTGAACAAATAGGCAAGTTGAGCCGTTCAATCCGAACACGAGTCGTGTATTAGAAAAATCGTTGCTTACATCTCTAACATTTTTGCATGTGGGGTTGTGGGCGTCTGGTATCTCGTGGTACACCCGGACCCTCTTAAATAACTTTGGGGGTTTCTATGAAATCTGTTTTGATGGCTTTGTCTTTTGTTGTTGCAGCACCTGCGCTGGCTTTTACTGTTCCTGCTTACGAAGGTTACGGACAAAGCGAAAGCCCGGTTGAATATATCTCTTGGTGTGAAAAGAATAACGTCTTGATGGTTCAAAACGACAAAATCATTCCGATCGCAAACTGCACTGAGCAGAACCTGACTTGCCGTACAGTTAATGTATATCGTGGCGCTGGTTACGTAGTGACTGCAAGCTGCCAATAGTCTCAATAAAATTATTCGTTTATTAAATAGGCTCTGGGGAAACTCAGGGCCTTTTTTTATCGGTAGTACTTCCAGTCCAGAAGATTGTATTTGCGCAAAATTCGATTCATTTGCCCATTGGCTCGGGCCGCGGCCATCCATTCAATTAGGTACTCTGGCAGAGCCACAGAGCTTTTATTGCCAGGCAGCTCGACCAGGCTAAGGCTGTTGAAGCCCGTCAATGATGTCGGTTGAAGCTCCAGGTTCATGTGCTGACGACGAAGCATCGTGTAGCGCAATACATTGTAGTCTCCCAGCGCCAGGTCCACGCGGCGCTCACCAATGGTTTTGATCATGCGATCTGCGACGTCACTGCCTTCAATTTTTATGGATTTTCTGAATTCGTCGGGATCTAGTTTTAATTCACTTTCCTGGCCCAGCTGGGCAAAAGCAATGCGCATGTCTCTCAGTGATTCCTTGTCAACAACCCGCATACGTACTCCAGGAGTGAATAGTGCGCCGGTAAAGGTCACGCCCAGCTTTGGTCCTACTGTCTGGTATTCGGGCTGATAGCGAACCAAATGACTTGGCAGAATGATATAGTCGACCTGATTTGCCAAAAGAGCTTTGGGAAGTTCTGCATTCGAAAGCCCGACAATCTGAATTTTGAAATTTCCAGATTTGGCCACGGCACTTAAGATATCTGATAAATAGCCACCCCAGGAGTTAGGACCCTTCTCGCAAAGATAGGGGCAGGTCGGAGTGACGCCAATGCGAATCTGTGATTTGGATTTTGCATCCTGTTTAGAAGGTGAAGTCGGGCTCCTTTGTGGAATTTTGAATTCTGCTGTGTGGGGCGATTCAGAGGGTGTGCCCAACCAACCTTTAAAGCCCTCCAGACTTCTTTTTGTGACGGGATAGGTAGGGATCAATACCTGGGCCGAGACAGACTTTTTTTCAAAATGGTTTATTACCTGACGTGCTGTTTCCCGGCCGATTTCTGCGCAGTACTGGGAGGAGTTGATCACGGTCAGTTTTTTATTGCGAATGTTTTCAACCGCCTTGGGGTCGCCGTCTACAGTCGCATGCAATATTTCTTTTCGGCCTTTTTCCCAAAGTATGTTGGAAATTGTCAGGCCGGCGCCATCGTTCACCGTGAAAATCACATCCACACTTTTCTTGCGGGGATAGTCCTTTAGAATGCTGTTGGCAATCTCAACCCCGGACTCTGGTGTTATGCCTTCGTAGCGCTTCACAACCTTGAACTGCCGTCTTTTGGACCGAAGTGCATCAAAAAATCCATCAACGCGGTTGATGACTGCCGAGACGCGCAGGTACTCGACCAGAATAATTTTGATTTCCTGGTCTTTGGGGATCAGCGAGTCGATGTAGATTCCGTTGTCCCATCCAGCTTGATAGTTATCGCTGGTCACATAGGATGTCAGATTTCCCAGAAGAATATACTGGTCAAAACTAAACACCGGGATATCGGCGGCGTTCGCTTCCTGCAAAGCTTTGCTGGCGGTTGAAAGATCCGGGGGCTGAATGATTATGGCATCCGGTTTGGTGGGAAGGGCTTCTTCCAGTTGTTTGATTTGATTCAACACGCCCTCTCTGCCATCGCCTGCGATGTAAGGGGTGATTTCAAATTTTAAATCAGATGATGAAGCATTGAATTGCTGAAACTGTTGCTCTAAGCCAGCGCGCATGGCGACCTGAGCTTCAATTTTTTCACTCCAAAAGAATGCATGAACCTTCACAGTTCGACACCAGGAGGTGGCTGCGATAAAGGTGATCAATATGCAGATGCTTAGTTGCCTCATAGCCTGAAATTATATCGTTCGTATTGGAATTGGTAACGGTCCAATCGGATAGTTCGCCAGTTCGTGCCAACTTGCAATTAATCCGAGCGATCCAAGCAATTCATCACACTGTGAACTTTCTGTTAAATAGTGTGTATCAGAATGAGAACTTAAATTTAGAGATCTAGCAAATTAACCGATATTTAATTCGGAAATAGCTGGGGTCGTATTGGTGGATTCACTGTTGAAGTCATTCTTGAAATGCGCTTTGCCACTTATAGGTTTATGTGGCTGCACACTGGAATTATCGGTCCAAAACTTTGGATCAGGATCCTCTTTGGGACCGGTCAGTATTTCGGTTGTCGGTGCGCTTGAAGTGTCAGGTGTGCAATACACTGATGACGTTTCTCCGGCTTTGTCATTCACAGTTCTTACGATGGCTCCGATTGAAATGAAAATCACAAACAATGCGGATTGCATGGGTGGTTCCTGGGGCGGTTATGCTGCAACTGTGGGCGCTCATTCTTTGACCGCTGGTGATGGCGTCAAGGATGTGTCCGTGCAGTTTCGTGACTCTGCAGGAATTACTACTTCGTGCGTAAGTACGCAGTTGACTCTTGATACCAGCGTACCAACCGGCGAATCCATTGCCATCACCGCTGACTATGTCGATGCGGGTTCGGTGAAGTTTGTTAAAAATGCGACCGCCGCATTTACTTTGGCGGCGACGGATCCAACTTTGCACCAAATGAAGATTTCGAATTCCGGGAACTGCTCAACGGGAAGCTATGAGGATTTTGCAGTAAACAAGAACTGGGCTCTTGCTGCAGGCGATGGTGTGAAGGATGTCTCGGTAAAATTTCGGGATCGTTTTTCTCATGAATCCAGCTGTGTCTCATTGAGTGCTGTTTTGGATTCGACGGCAAGTGCGGTGCCAGCCATAGAACTTGCGGAAGGCGCAGAGGGAGTTGGTACCATGACCTATTCCCCGAAGGTTCATATAAAAAATGCGGCGGCCAATGAAGCCGCGGATGCCGCACACTCCGGTTTCCTGGATTATCAAGGGCAGGTCGTACGAGTTAGTGACTCCCAAGTAATGCAGGCGTGGACTAGTCTTGGGACGGGAAGTCTTTTGCAGGCGACGGGGCTGAATCTTGTGGATGGAGTGAACTATCGTCTGGAAGTTCGCACACGGGACAAAGCCGGTAACACCTCCACAGCAGTTGCCGTTACGTGGACGGCGTCGGTCGTTCCGCAATATCTGGCATCTATTGAGAATGCCACTTCGACCACAGAGTATGAAAGTTCAACATTTACTATCGGTGGCAGTGTCACGGCGGTAACGGTGACAGCCACAAATGGTGCTAAGATTTGTCTTGTGCCGTGCGCTGACTGGACAGCGGCAGGGGCCAGCCTTAATGCCAACTCAGGGGATGTGTTTTCATTGAAGATGACCTCCCTGGCATCGGGTACCCGTACCTCCATCCTAACAATCGGAGCATATTCAACGACGTGGAAAATTTCGACGAGTGTTTTATGTCCGCTTAACTACGTGTTGGTTCCCGGTGAAAACGGAACTTTACAAAATGAATTCTGTATCGCTAAGTATGAAATGAAAATCCTGGGGGATGACGACGGATATCAGACGTACAATCCAGCTTTGGTCGCGGACTCCAGACCGACGGGAACTGCGTGGAGGCAAATTACAATGCCGCAAATGCTTAACAGATGCCAGGCGTTGGGTGCCGGTTATGATCTGGTAAGCAACTTGCAGTGGAATGTGATTGCACGCAATATTGCTGGGGTCGCAAGTAATTGGAATGGAAATGCTGTCGGCTCGGGGCAATTGAATCAAGGCAATCGCAGTAGTGGCGATCAGGAGCCCGCCGATGCTGACGACAACTATGCCTGCGCGAATTTGCCGAGCTTTACTTACCCGGGGGCAACCGCAACTTGTTCAGATTCCGTTTGGAATAATCTTAAAAGGACTCACAAACTGTCGAATGGTTCAGTTTTGTGGGATTTTTCCGGCGGAGCTTGGGAGGGTGTGAAATACACTTATGCTGATACCTTCACGGGAACAAATGATCTGGTGGCCAATATTGCGGACGGCACTTACTTTAAAAGTTTGATGGGTGCATTGGGTATTACATGTCTGACGCCTGGTGGAGGCAATGAGTATTGTGGATTCGGCAAAGCCTGGATCAACGATGCCAGACCTGCCAGTGCCCTGTTTCGCGGGGGAAGTGCCAGCAACGGACAGCAGGCCGGGGTGTTTGCCACAGATTTCGATTACGACACATCCTATGCTGACGGGGGACACAGTTTCCGATGTGTTTCGCCATTGATAAACTAATCTTGCTGCAAAACATGCTTCCCTAGAACTGAAGGTGTTACCCAGGATAAACTGGTTCCGCTAAGGTGATACTATGTGCGCATTCTTTATTTTTTGCTTAGTGATATGGACGTCTTTTGATGCTGGTGCAGCTGCAGGTAATGAACCCTGCAGTCGAACTTTCGAAGTGGGTCTGGCGGACTACGCACCTATTTACTTGCGTGAAAAAGGTCGTCTTGGCGGAATCGGTATCGAGGTTTCGAGGGAGCTCAGTCGACGCACCGGTTGCAGTTTCATAGAGACTGAATACACACGTCCCGCGGCCATCTCCAGGATGCGGCAGGGGAGAATGGATTTATTTTTCCTGGCGGGCTCGAAGTTTGAGTTCGAAAATGTCGGTGTCTTTATGCCACTCTATGAGGCAGAAAGATCTTTGACATATTTACGGTCACTGAAAAAAAATTACGTAAGTGTTCAGGACTTTTTAAATGATAAAAAAATGCGTGTGGGTGTGATGATTGGTTCTCACTCCGCATGGACTCCGGAGGAGCTAGCGCTTCTGAATGCCGAGGGCAGAACTGTCGGCGCGCCTAATCCGGAGGGATTGTTCAGGATGCTAAAATCCGGACGGGTGCAGGCGGTTCTGTTTTCAACCGCGACTTCTCTTTACTACATTGATAAATTGAAAATTGCTGAGATCTCGACACGACTGCCGGACCAAAAGGTTAAATCCCAGGTAGGCTATGTGTACTCCACTCGCCGCATGTCACCTCAGGAGGTTGAGCTGATTAACCGCAATATGAGGGCCATGGAAACCGACGGGACCTTAAAAAAAATATACTCCAAGCACCTCACACCCAAATCCGTCGAGTTTCGCCAGCACTGAAATAGTTCTATTTAACCGATGACCCCCTGAATGTGTCCCACATACAGGGGGTCCGTATGTATTCGGCGAGATGGATTTCGCTCCTGGTTCTTATTGTAAGTTTCAGTTCCACAGGATGGGGAGCTGGATATCAGTCATCAAGTTATGCGGAAAAGTTAGTGACGCGAAAGAATCCGCTGCAGGGGCTAAGTCTGGTGATGCCGTCCTTTGTAGTGCATGGGGTTTCTCCGGGGCCCAATGCTTCGGGATACATGCCCCGCAAGGTTGATGGTAAAGGCAACACAGTCATCACTCCGGGAGTGGGGCTTGAGTACGTGGCTGGCAATGGTCTGACTTTGCTTGCTGCATTTGTGAAGGACTGTTATGACAATCCGGCAGGGGCACTGCAAATAGGGGAGACCTTTAAAGTATCTGATCGCACACAATGGGGAGTTACTTTCGGTGTTTACGCCCGGCAGACACCAAAAACCTGCGAGACCTATTTTGATGGACGCCGCGAGGTAACCGAGTGCTGGGAAATCGACGGTTACAGGATGAAGTTCATGTCCACTTTAGGGGGCCACTCGGTGGATATCATGCCCATGCCCTTTGTGCATTTCACCACGGCTTTATTCAAATCCCGTGATTTCCGTCTGGACTTTAAAGTCATGAGCAATTTTGTTTTGAATGAATTTGGTTTTGCAGTGCCGTTTTAAAATGAAAAAGGCCACTTGTTAGGTGACCTTCAATTTAAATCACTTTTCCAGGATTCATGATGTTGTCGGGATCAAATACTTTTTTGATTCCCTTCATCAGTTCAATTTCCGCATTGGAGCGGGTGTAGTTCAGGAAGGATTTCTTGGTCAGCCCCACACCGTGTTCCGCACTTATGGAGCCCTGATATTTCTTAACTGCATCAAATACCATGACGTCGACTTTTCGACACTCCTGAACAAAGTCCTCTTTGCTCATGCCCTGCGGGCGCAAGATGTTGATGTGCAGATTGCCGTCACCGATGTGACCGAACCAAACGACTTCCCAATTTGGATAAGCACCCGACAAAACTTTTTCCAGATCAGCCATGAATGGTGGAACTTTTGAAATCGCCACCGAGATGTCGTTCTTGTACGGGGAGTACTTGGCCAAAGACTCGGAAATATCTTCGCGGTATCTCCAGAATGTTGTGGCTTGAGTATCGGATTGCGAAATCACGCCATCAACCACCCAACCGTCTTCGGCACATTGACCGAAAACTTCGAGGGCCTTTTCTTCGTCAGCTTCAGACCGGATTTCAACTTCTGCCAAAACATAAAACGAAGCCTGTGTTTCCAAAGGCATTGGCAAACCAGTGTTATCCAAAACTTTTGCCAGGGCTTTGTCCGAGAACATTTCAAACGCCACCAGGGACGTCTGAGTTTTAAACTTTCCAAAAATCTTCATCACGGCTTCAAGGCCACTAACGGCCATCACCAGAACTTTCATTGGCGGTGGCGCCGGTGCCAGGCGAATAGTCGCTTCCGTGATAAAGCCCAAGGTGCCTTCTGCGCCGATGAACAAATGGCGAAGGTCATAACCTGTCGCATTTTTCACAAGACCGTTGTTAAGATCCAGAACTTCACCAGTGCCAGTCACAACCTTCAGTCCCGCAACCCAGTCACGAGTCAATCCATAGCGAACTACCTTGATGCCGCCCGCATTGGTAGAGATATTTCCACCCATTTGCGACGATCCAGTGGCCGCGAAATCAACTGGGTAAAACAGATTTTTAGAGTGTGCGAATTCCTGCAACGTCTCGGTCACCACGCCGGCTTCAATCACCACCGTTTGGTCGATGGAGCTAAAGTCTTTGATTTTGTTCATTTGATCAAAAGAAACAACCACTTCACCTTGAGTGGCAACTGCGGCACCGGATAAACCTGTGCGACCGCCAGAAGGTACCAAGGCGATTTTGTTTTTGCGCGCCCATTTTACCAGGGAGGCAACTTGTTCAGTGGTGTGTGGGAAAACGATAGCTGTGGCTTTGATATCGAAATAGGTCGTCCAGTCCTTGCCCCAGTACTTTAAACTTTCCTCGTCGGTTTTGATCTGGTCTTTTTTTAGAAAACTATCAAGTTCGAGGAGAGAAGCTGGTGCCATGGTGTCATCCTATTCCTGGTCGTGAACGGGCCGGTAAAAGTCTTTCAGTGTTCTTATTCTAAAGAATGCGTAGATGGGACACAAGCCCCAAGCAGCGGTGAACAGACCGTAAACACCGATGTAAGTCCAGAAAGGCCCCCCGGCGATGGCGTAGGCGGTCAATCCTACGCCGATAAAGAATCTAAGTGTGCGGTCCCAAGTGGCGACGTTGCATCTCATTTGTAGAGTCCTCCTTCGCCAAGGCTTCGGCGGACAGGAATTACTTTAGTAATTCCTGAAGCTCACCAGATTGGTACATTTCCATCATGATGTCAGAGCCGCCAACAAGTTGGTGGTTCACGTACAACTGAGGGATTGTTGGCCAGTTGCCATACTCTTTGATACCGGAACGGATTTCTTCGTCATCAAGTACGTTCACGTCTTGGAACTGAACACCGATATCCTGAAGGATCGCGCAAGCGCGTGCAGAGAAGCCGCACATTGGAAATTGTTGTGTGCCTTTCATGAAAAGCACCACTTTGTTCGATTTAACGATACCGTCGATTTTTTGTAGAACTGGATTCATAAATTCCTCGTATTGAATAATTATCTTAGACTATTTTTGTTTTAATGGAGAGTGCATGAACCTCACCCGTTTTAAGTTCTGGTCCAAAGCAGGCCATTACTTGCTGGTGTTGTTGGATGCGGCTCAAGCCCGCGAATTTGGAGCTTTCCACATAAACTTCCCAATGATCCTGAGTTCCCGTTAAATCGAAAACTTCAATTTTACCGTTGGGGTAATTTTCTTCTAGGCGTTGTTTCATTTGCTCTTGAGTCATGGGGGCGAACCTACCAAAGGAAGCGGTCCAAGTCGAGCCTTGTTTAACATGATGCAGCAGTAATAGGATGAGCCTATGTTTGGACATTCACAGCGCTTGATTAAGATCTTTTCTCTGATTCTGCTTTTGATGGTTTTTTACGCTTTGGCGCGGGCCGAGTTTTTGATCTGGAATTGGAACTTATTTCATTCAAAATCCACTTCAGACATCCTGTGGGCCTTTTTTGTGGGGATGCGTTTCGATTTGTCGGCGGCGTTCTGCGGTGTGGCTCCGCTTTTGTTGCTAAGCTTTTTTCCCTGGCCGGCCAAATGGAATTCTGCGTGGGAAAAGGTCATTTGGGCCATTTTCTGCGTGATCAATGTTCCTTTTTTGATTTTGAATCTGGTGGACACCGAGTTCATTAACTTCGTGGGGCGCCGTTTTACCTATGACACTTTGTTTATATTGAACGAAGCCCAGGGCAAAATGCTGAACTTTGTCGGCAGCTATTGGTTCTTGTTTTTGGTCAATACCCTGATTGTGGCGACCCTGATGGCATCCTCCTGGATAATTTTGCGTCGACCGTTTAAATCCACACATTGGCAGGGAAGTTTGAAGGCATGGGGAGCACACAGTTTAATGTGCTTTCTGGCCTTGGTTTTCGCCGTTTTCGGTATTCGCGGTGGGTTTCAGCGAAAGCCCATAAACTTCGTGAATGCCAATGTCTTTACCGCGCCTCTATTGAACAATCTGGTACTGAATTCAACTTTTACTTTTATCAAAAGCTATGGAGCCAACGACATCAAACACGAAAAGTATTTCAGCGATAAGAATGAAATGCTGGCCCTGTTGAATGGCTCAATGGTCGGCAGTAGTTTGACCGGCCACCGTCCGGGCACCCCACAAAATATTGTGATCGTCATGCTGGAAAGTTTTGGATCCGAGTATTTTGGCCCAGTGGATGGAGTGACTCGCACACCGTTTTTGGATTCTTTGATGAAGAAATCCTTGGTGTTCGAAAACTCCTATGCCAATGGCCGTCGCTCGATTGAAGGCATTGCTGCGATCATGGCGGGCATTCCAGCCTTGATGAGTGAACCGTTTATTTCGTCACATTTTACGTCAAACTATTTTCTGGGCCTGGGAACCTTGCTTGCCGAAAAAAAGTACTCTACCAGTTTTTTCCACGGTGGACATAATGGCACAATGTACTTTGATTCATTCATGCAAAGTGCCGGAGTCGAGAAATACTATGGTGCCAGTGAATACGGGGACACCAAAGACGACGATGGTGTGTGGGGAATCTGGGACGAGCCTTTTTTGCAGTGGATGCTGACTCGAATGAATGGTTTTCAGCAACCGTTCATGACCTCGGTGTTCACTTTGAGCTCCCACCAGCCATTTAAAATTCCTTCGCAGTATCAAGACGTGTTTAAGGAAGGGGAGTTGCCGATCTTAAAGACCATCGCCTACACCGATATGTCTTTGGAAAAGTTTTTCACTCAGGCAGAGAAACAACCGTGGTTTAAGAATACGCTATTTATATTTACGGCCGATCACACGTCATTGCACTACCGACCGGAATACTCAAATGAAGTGGGGGATTACAAGGTTCCGATCTTCTTTTACCATCCCTCATTTACGTTTCCGAAAGTGGATACAAAGATGGTGGTTCAGCATATTGATATTTTGCCGACGATTTTGGATTTCCTTGCACTGCCTCAGAAGGAAGAAAACTATCTGGGCAGTTCCATCTTTGTCGACGGTGACAAGGTCGCAGTGGTTTACAACGATGGAATTTATCAGCTGTTTGCCAAGGACTATCGCATTCGCTGGGCTCTAGGGCAGGCGGATCCGGTGATGTTTGCTATTGACGATCGTAATGGGGAGCGGCCTTTGACAGAGCCAGCCGCCCGCAAGGAAGTGCTAGTTAAAAAATTAAAAGCACAGATTCAGTATTTCAACGAAGGCATGTGGGACAATAAACTCTATTATCCCACTCCAGGCAGATAAATTTAGGCGGCTTTTCTGAAAGCCGAACGCTGCATTTCGACGATAGCGCTGATGATGGCAAATTCACTGGAGTTTGCCAAATGATTGAACTCAAGGCCGATAACCATGTCATCACCATGCACACGAAGGTTTTTGACGAAGCCTTGCACAGGAATCGGTTCGCGATCCTGTAAAAACATGACGGCTTCCACACGGTCGTCCAAGCGCAAGGTTGGCATCTCTGCCGTCAGTAAAACTGCACAACCCTCTGTTGACACATCAATCAGGCGGCAAGTGGTATTGGACTGCTGCAGGTTCAACGTTGCAATCAGGCAGTCCGCTTGAAATCCTGAAGGCAGGGTGTAGCGGAAGTTTTTTCTTCTTTGCAGATGGAATAGATCTGTCACGGAAAGATTCAGACCGCCTTCAAAGGGCACAGCTGTTGCTTCAAACATGTACTTTTCGTTGTTCACACGGAAATAACAAGTCAGCACGCTCTTCAGGCCAAACTTGAATTTGGATCCATCCGTCATCACGCATTGGATTTGATTCTGATCATTGATGGAAACGGCACTCACATGCTCGCTTTCATCTTCATCGCCTTTCAGCAGAATTTCACCTTCGATAGCAACCAAGGTCTCCAAAAGGAATCTTTTATGGACTTGGTTATTAACTGTTTTGAAAATAGTGACTGGACCCATAACTATGCCGCGCTGACCAGTTTATGGCCGCACTCTCCGCAGAATTTAGCTCCAGCGACCACTTCAGAGTTACACTGAGGGCATTGTGGGCCATTGGTTTTCTTTTTAGGTTTTTCTTCTTTTTCGTTGATGTCGACGAAACCGCGCTCATTCCATTTGTCGATCTCGCGAAGCATTTTCCAGCTTTGCAACATTGAGCGGAATTCTTTGATTTCGAACTGTAGTAGAACTCCGGTGCCGACTGTACGGCGCTTCATAAAGATCCCTTTGCCTTCGAGTCGGGTGAAGTGATCATTATTCAGGGCAAAGCCAAGTTCATTGGTGCAATAGTCTGAAAATTTCGAAAACTCGACGCTGGTGACACCAAAGCGATCCACTTCCGGTGAATCACCAGTTACTTTCAGCAGTCCATCCAAAAGATTCAAACAGACTTCATCCACGCGCAACAGCTCGGATTTTCCAGCACCTTTGAAGTAGTAGTACTGGAAGAATTCAAAGAAGGCCTCTACCAGATTCAAATCCAGGAAGTGAACTTTTTGAATTTCGTCAGCGCCCTCGGGGTTGTCGGCAGGTTTACCCATTTCGTACAATGCCAGCTTCTGTTTCACCAGGATGTTGATGACCTGTTCAACGCGTTTTGGACTTTCACCAAAAACACGCTGAGCGTACTGTTTCATCATTTGCCATTCCACGATGATCCGGCCGTTTAAAATCGTCTTGTCGCCTTTATGATTTGCTGTGTGGAAGACAGCGCCAAAGGCTTTGGCAACCTGATCCTCAGGACATGGGGAAGAGTCTTTTTCCAGTTTCGAAGATCGAACTTCATTCACGCCCATACGCAGACGCTCTGCCAGTGACTTGATGATCACTTTAAGCATTTGTGGTGCGCCTTCATAAGTTTGCTTTAAGGTATCTACGGGAATTTCAAGTACCTTGGTTTCTGCAGTGGCAACGGCCGCTGTCGGGTGAGTTTGTGCACCCAATATCACTTGATCGCCCAGGAAATGCGAAGGCCCGAGCTGGAAAAATTCCACATTCTTTTTGCCACGGATCAGACACTGAGAAGCGCCACCTGATTGAATCAGATAGACGGAGGTGATTTTATCGCCATCCTTAAAGATGACTTCGCCTTTTTTAAAGGTTTTTACGGACATAGCTCACTCCTCAAAATAAGAATTCTCAGAAAAGTTATCGGCAAAAAAGCCCGTAGAATTGAGCATTTAAGGACTGGCTTAGGTCCAGTTTCTGGTCAGCAGGACGAGTCGTATGTATGAAGAAAGGAAAAAAGACCCATAAAACCGGTCGTTTTTGGGGCTATTTTGATGAAAATAACGGGTAAAAACCCAGGGTGGGTTGCTGGAAACAGGTGTTTCGGCTATAAAAATCGCCATGGATTATTACTTTAGTGCAGCCCCTGAGGCGCACCAAAAAAAGGAAAAGGCGAAGGCACGTGAGCTTCGTCAAAGCCAGTGGTGGCGCCAGGAATTGGGTAAAGGACTGTGCTATCACTGCGGAGAGAAATTCAAATCTGCAGAGCTTACCATGGATCACTTGATTCCCATTGCTCGAGGCGGGAAATCCACCAAAAATAACTGCGTTCCTTCATGCAAAGACTGTAACAGCAAAAAAGGACATAAAACCCGCGCAGAAATGGCTCTCGAAGAGCTTAAAGTATCCTCTCAAGTCGAAGACGTTGTGGCGTCTGACTCCCCGGAAAATACTGAAACTGAAGAATAGTTTTAAGGTTTGAAGAACTGAGGAAGAACTTCTGGATTTCTATCCAGCAGAATAGTCAGTGCAGCTTCAAAGCTGTCGTCTCTGAACACAGGAATCAGCCATTTTGTTTCCGCATCATAAATCAGTCTTTCCAAAGTGTCTTTTTCGATCACATGAAAGGGCAAAGACGTTTCCTGACGGGTGGGGTTTTTCAGCTGGAAGAAGTGAGTCGCCGCGGCCAGGATTTTCTCCTGCTGATCGGCCGGCCGCTCATAGAGATGTTGCCATTGGCGGCAGCACAGGTCTTCGAATGTGTAACTGCTGATTTCCAGTATATTCAGGGAGCGGAATAGATGCATTCCATTGCGATTGTAAATTTCAACGAAGTGTTCGTCCTGAATTAGATCCAGATCCTCAGGGCGCGCATACAATCCGGCTGTATTCAGGTATGTCTCAACGAACAGGCGGTTGTTGGTCATGGAAAGTCGTTTTTGCTTCATGTTAACACAGGTCAAAACATACATGCTTACACGGGTGACAACGTCTTCTTGTTCGGCCCGGCTCAAACGGCTGAAGTGGATAAGGTGCGGATTCGCGTAGGGGCGAAACACGATCCCTTCCTCTTCGATCAAATGTGTAAATGATTCGGCGAGTTTTTTAAACGTCGCGAATAATGAATCTGAACTTTCCATGGTTTCCTGAAATTCTAGAACGTACTGCGCAATATTACTAACTAATGTTCATATGGCCCGTTATGTATTGAAGCAAGGAAGTTAAAGGTGGATTACCTCACATTAAAATTTGCGCCGCGCGACGTTGAGCCTTTGGTCTTGATTTAACCAGTTGCGTTAGGAATAAGCTATCAAAGTCATTGTATTAAAATTCGTTAACATCGTTATAAGGACTAAGCGACTGTGAGCAAAATTACCAAAAGTAGTACAGCTGAATATTTTGCTAAGAACCTTCAGCAAGTCGGGTTCTCGTCTCCATTGAAAGCCGTTTTGACGACTTTAAAAGAAGCCGTAGATAACTCTTTAGATGCCTGTGAATCTTCCGGCATTTTGCCTGATCTGTTAGTAGAGATTTCCAAAGTAGGAACCGGTTCCACCAAAAATACTGATTTAATTCGCATCGTTGTCGAAGACAACGGTCCCGGAATCGAAGGCGAAGATCTTGCCAAGGTTTACGGGGAGTATCTTGCGTCTTCCAAATTCGGTCGCGGTCAATGTTCGCGCGGTCAACAGGGTATCGGTATCTCTGCAGCCACTACCTGGGCGCAGATGACAAATGCTCGTGGTGTGAGTGTTGTTTCCAAGACTAAAAAAATGCGTAAAGCGATTTCGGCGCAAGTCGATGTCGACATCAAATCCAATACGGGAATTGTTAAAAACAAAGAGTCTATGGATTGGGATCGTGATCACGGAACTCGTGTTGAATTCATCCTTGATGGACGTATTCAATTGAACGGTGATGGTGGTCTTTTGACTTATATCGAGGGCACAATTCTTGTGAATCCTCATATGACAATCACTTACAAATTAAGCGACGCTGACTTTGTAACGATCGCTCGTGTCAGCACTGAAGTTCCGCAAGTTCCAGAGGCTTCATTACCACATCCTCATACGTTCAAATTGGGTGAGTTTATCACTCATGCGACGTTGTTCGGTAAAACGACTTTGTCGAAGTTCTTGAAGACGGGTTTCTCTCGTATCAGTGATCAGTCGATTAAAGACTTTGTTAAGAACGGTCTTCCAAAAAACCTTTTGGAAAAACCAATCACTTCTTTAAGCGAAGAGGACTTTAAAAAGGTTTTCCAAGCCGTTCAAAATACAGATTTGATGGCTCCTTCTACGAAGTCAGTTTTGACTGTGGGCGAGGAAGCACTTTCCAAATCCATCACTCGTTTGGGTGAGATCGACTTCTTTGCAGTTGTGACTCGTAAGCCGACAATTTGTGACTTCAAACCGGTGGTTGTGGAAGTTGCTTTGGCGCGTTTCAAAGACCGCAATCAACAGAACGATTCTCCAGTGACACTTCTTCGTTTCGCGAACCGTGTTCCACTTCAGTTCGACAAATCTGGATGTGCGATCACTTGGGCGATCGAATCTGTGAACTGGAAAACTTATGGCTTGGGTCAACCGAAAGACTCTTTGCCACTGGGTCCTTATATTTTCGCGATTTCCATCGTTTCTCCGTTCATCAAATTTAAAAATGCCTCGAAAGAAACAATCGATGCATCTGAAGAGTTGGTGGCAGAGATTCGCCTGGCATTGATCCAGGCAGGTCAAAAACTTTCACGTCACATCAAAAAAGAAGTGAAGGAAGCGGATCTTGAAAGAAAATTGGCCCATATTGAACAGTTCGGTCCGATCCTTGTAGAGGGGTTGGCAAGAATCATCAATGCACCTGAATCCCGTAAGAAAAAGGCTGAAGAAGGTTTGAAAAAACTTTTGGGCCGCGATTCTGAAGAGGCGATTGCAGATCTGGAAGCAGCAGAATCCAAACTTTTGGCGCAAAAACAGCGTGAAAAGAAGAAGGGTATCGATCATGGGGACGAAGAGGAATTCGATGTGATTTCTGCTGAGGACATCCACGAAGAAGCTGCCCAAGGCACTAAAAAAACTACGACGAAAAAAGCCGTTGGTACGCAAAAAGCGGTGGCTACGACTAAGAAAACGACTGGGAAAAAAGCGTAATGGCAAAATTACTTAGCGTTCGCGAACTTAAAATTGATATTCCAAAAGAGGCCCGCATCCTGGCCGACAAGATGTTGAAGGACCTTGAATCTTCAAAACGTCCGGTTTTGGAGGCTGTTAAGACTTCATTGGACAACTCTTTGTACAATGCCAAAGTGGGTTACTTAACTCCAGGTGATAAAGTTGTTCGTACGGAGTTGAACGTATCTTCAGTACAAAAGCTGGCTCGTGTGGTTTTCGTTTTGGAAATTCTTTTGGGCAACTTGGAAATTGGCTCTGTAAATACAAAGCGTGAGCTTTATTACATGTGCAAAGGTTTGATCAAAGGGAACTCTCGTTTGAAACCGTTGGATTTCGACGATCAGTCTGAATCAGATTCGATCATCGACTTTATCGGTGACATGCTTGAAGTGTACCGTGAGGAATTGAACTGTTTCGCCAATGACCGCGGTGGACAAACTTATTCTCAACAATTGGTTGTAACTGAAACATTGAACGATGGTGATAAAGCCGTTGTCGATCTTTCAACTCTGGGTACTTCTCCGTTCCAACCAAAAAATAAACCGCAAGCTTTGAAATTGAAGGCGAAAAAGAAAATCGACTTCTGCTTGATCGTAGAGTCCGAAGGTACGGCGAATACGCTGGTATCCATGGGCTTCACGAAACGTAACAACTGTATCGTGATGGGTGCTCAAGGGGTTCCATCGAACGGTGTGCGTGGTTGGTCTAAGCTGATTCAAGACGAACTTGATGTTCCGATGTACTTCTTCGGAGATCTCGATGCGTACACCATGCAAAATATCTTCCGTACTTTGAAAGCGGGATCTGCGGCGTCTTTGATCCGTAACTCCCACTTCTCTGCACCGAACGTTAGATTCCTGGGTGTATTGCCTGAAGACGTTAAAAAATATGATCTTCCTCACTACAAAGTGAAAGAATCGGATCCAGCTGAAGCCCGCGCTTTGAAAAAAGCGAAGGATGCTTTGGAAAACGATCCATTCTTCCTGGATAAGAAGAATAAACACCTAGCGGATATCCTTCGCTGGTTGATCAAAGAAAAGATTCGTTGCGAGCAACAGTCTTTCTTCTCTGTGGATCCAAAAGATCCAATCAAAACAGAGAAACTGATCCTGGAAAAAATCAAACGCGGATCTTACGTTTAGGTCCTCGTTACATTCGAACAAAACATTCAGTCCTCGCTCTTTTTTGTTGAGCGGGGATTTTGTTTTTTTTGGGGTTCGATGTTTTGGTTTTTGTCTTAAGTTTATTCGGGTGGGCTGCGGAACTCACACGAAGCCAGCTAAGGCCCCTCCGCGAGTTCGAATGACGACGTCCTGCCTTCAGGAGAAGGGGTGGATTCAGAATGCTCTTTGAGTGTTGCGGCATTGCTGGTCATTTAAGTTCTGTGAACTAAAGTATTGGGGCGGAGGGTTTATGAAAATGAAATTCTTTTTTTTGTTGGGTCTATTTTTGATTTTGGGGGCTTGTGCTTCTAAAGATAAAAAAGAAGTCAAAAATCCTCTGGAGTATTTGAATGGTCAAACCTATGGGGTCGATGGCAAATCTCTTGATGATGGCAGGCAGGGTTCTGTCTACGATGTAACGGGCATTCCCCTTTCGGGCACGAAAAACAAAGTGACCCGCATTCGAGGAGTGATCATGCAGGGCGAGGGAGTGGAAACTACTCCGCTTAAGTTTACAGCAGTTCGCTTGTTGGATGATGACGGAGTTACGATTGCAAATGCGACGTCTGACATTAAAGGTAATTTTGTTCTTTCTGGAATTTTCTTCAATGGCCACTATGTTGTCGAGATCACTTCCAAAAAGTTTACGGGGGCAACCCGAGTCTATGTGAACAGCTATGATCAGGAGATTACAGTTCACGCGAAGTCTGTGAAATAACCGACTGTGACGCGCTATTGCTACCAAAAGTGTGTCCGTACCTTAAGATGAGCCTATGAAGAACAGTGTATATTTATTTTTGATTTTAGCCGTAGCCGTGGGTTTGGGCTCTTGTGCTCACGATAAGGAGCAGGCTCCACAGGATTTGGCGACAGATACCTTTGAGGTTTCCCAGCAGGGTGGGGACGATAGAATAGTTCGTTCTTCAGGTGTTGAAGGCATCACTGAACAGGTGGTCTTAAATGGCATGCTTCGTGTTCGGGGTGTGAATCAAAAATATATGAACGGTGTTGTTGTGCATCTGATTGATCGCGATGCCACGATTTATGCCCGCGGCCGAGCCGCTTCTGATGGGTCTTTCCAGCTTTCAGGTCATATCCCAAAAGGTTTTTATCTTATCAAGGTAATCGATCGTAGATTTAAAGGCGAGTTGCCGATCCATTTGAATGGGGTTGAACTTAAGAACCTTATAGTTCAAGTCCAACCCGTGATTCGTCGTTAAAAAAAAGCCCTACTGTCTTGCAGACGGTGGTCTTTCATTCGGGCCATAGATAATGCCCTGGAAGTTCTTGCACAAGTATACATAGAACGTACGCGCATGCACACCGTGACGGAAGGTCATCAGCTTATCGCGGCTGCAGCTGTCAAACTTCGCGTACTCCAACGGATCCTTGTCGTATTTCTCGGTGGTCACAACAATCGCATCCTGGCCTTCCATGTTTTTCATTTCTTCCACGGATTGCATCACTGTGTAGTTGCTGACAGTCGAGTTCAGCATATAGATCTTGGCTTTCGTACCCCAGGTAGTTTGCGCTGTGGTCTCATAACGAAGTGCTGCCAGGAACGGGCGGTGCCCGGTTTCTGCGTGAATTTCGCGTTGGCGACGATTCACGAATTGCCCCAGGTCTTCCCAGCCAGTGAACTCATTGGATGGATCGAAAGTGGTTTCCCATTTCGCATTCGGAGCAAAAAACTTGAAAGCCTTTGGAATCCACGGGTATGCAAACGGTGTGTAAGTCAGCAAAGCCAATGGAATAAAGAATCCCAAAATTCCGTAAGTGAAAACCTTGCTACGGGCTTTGACGATTTGTTTTTGCCCCCACTTCAATCCCTGTGACCAGATGTAACCAGCGCCCATCAGAAGCAAAGTGTAAGCGGCTCCGGACCAGTGTGGTTTGTAGTCCGCAAAGAACGGCTGCGGATAAAAGACGAAGATCGAAGGCGCGGTCAGACAGAATAAAAATCTCCAGCGAGCTTCCTTGCGTTTAAGCAGTGAAGTAACAAACGCCAGCGCAATCATCACGTACAGGAACGGCGTGCTGAATAAAAGTTGTGCTGCAAACCAGCCGCCCCAACGGCCCATACTGAAGGTGCTACCTTCGTGGCGATCGTGGAATTGATAACGGAAACCCGGCCAGTCATGCAGATGGTTCCACCAGAAAATCGGTGTGCATAACACGGTCGCGATCAGGAAGCCCACCCACGGCCACGGTGTCAGTAAATCCTTGCGGCGGCTTGGAGTCGCCAACAAATACAAACCAAATCCCGGTGCAAGCAAGGCGATGATGAATTTGGAATTAAGTCCCAAGCCCATCAAAATTCCCAGCCAGATCCAGGTTTTCTTAACGGACCAGCGTTGTTTGTCTTCACGCACACCTTGCCAGAAGACGTAGGCCGCTGCCACCCAGCACAAAGCAAACACAGGCTCAGGGGAAGCGACATAGCCACCAAAGCCCCAGAACGGAGACCACAGCATCACAAAGCCCACAAAGATCGCAGCCCACTCATCAAAAAGGTCTTTGGTCAGTTTGTACAAAAGGACAATCGTTGCTGCAAAGCAGGCAAATCCTGGCAGACGAACACCAAGCTGATTGTCGCCAAAAATCGAAGTCGTGATCGCCTCAAGCCACGCAATCATTCCCGGATGATCGAAATAGGAAAGTTGCAGATCTTTGGCCCATGACCAATGGTACGCCTCATCATCAATCAGTCCGATGTTAAGACTGAAAAAGGCTCTGAAGAACAGTGTCAGAATGAAAAGAATAAGGACTTTTTGGTGGGTGGATCTTTGCTTCCAATATTCAGCAATCACAGAGGTTTCTCCAGTTTTACGGAAGTCAGTATTTGT
This sequence comes from Bdellovibrio sp. HCB290, assembly GCF_047305925.1. Classification (GTDB taxonomy): domain Bacteria; phylum Bdellovibrionota; class Bdellovibrionia; order Bdellovibrionales; family Bdellovibrionaceae; genus Bdellovibrio. The sequence goes on from NZ_CP178620.1 coordinate 878,055, forward strand.
ATCTATCTGTCGTAGCCCTTAGGTCTCGGCGTGGCAATGATTCCTCTCGATGAAGCTGTGTGTAAAGTGTTATGTTGGTACAATGAAGATGAGCTGGTTTTTACTCCTGATTAAAGTGGGAGTCCTTGTGGGATGCGCAGGGCCTTTTAAATATCATGATCCGAATATTCCCCATCATGGGAAGGACGGATTTTTGAATAACTACGACAACTCTCCGAAGGCAAGTGTCCTTAAGTGGTATTGGGAGCGTTGGACGACCTCTTTTCCGCCGGATGAGCCCGATGGTGCCCCGGTTGTTGCGGTGGATTTAAATGCACTTAAAAATCCCGAACCTTTACAAATAACGTGGCTGGGTCATTCGGCAATGCTTGTGCAAATGGACGGGATAAATATCTTAACAGACCCGTCGCTGTCCGAACGCGTTTCGCCGATAAGCTTTATGGGTCCTAAGCGTTTCGGAAAACTTCCTCTGGAAATCCAGCAGTTGCCCAAGATCGACGTCGTGGTTATTTCGCACAGTCACTATGATCATTTGGATCTGCCTTCACTTAAAAAAATCAATGAGCTGAACAAGGGGCAAACCCGTTTTCTGGTGCCGTTAGGCAACAAAGAACTGCTGGCGGGTGAGGAAATAATAAACGTCGAAGAATACGATTGGTGGAGTGGGGAGAAAATAGGCCCTATTCAGTTCACCTTTGCGCCGGCCCAGCATTGGACCACACGTACCACCTTTGACGTGAATCGTACGCTATGGGGCGGCTGGATGATTAAGGGGCTGACTAAACAGGTCTATTTCGTCGGAGATACCGGCTATTCCAGGGATTTTCAGGATATCCGTCAGCGCCTAGGTGCGGTGGACGTTGCTCTTATTCCGATTGGTGCCTATGCTCCACGCTGGTTCATGCAAAAGCAGCATATCGATACATCCGAGGCGGTACATATCCATCAGGATTTGGGCGCACGGTTTTCGTTACCGATTCACTGGGGCACATTTAAACTCAGTGACGAACCGATGGCCGAGCCACCGGTAAAACTGAAAGAGTCTTTGCAAAACGCAAATCTGCCTTTGACAGTTTTTCCAGTACTCAGCCGGGGCGAGACTTTTTCATTTGAAAAAGCCACTAAACAGGGGAAGTAGTTAATGAGTCAGTTCAGAATTGAAAACGATCTATTAGGCGACAAACAAGTTCCGGCGGATGCGTATTACGGCATCCACACTTTGCGCGCGATGGAGAACTTTGAAATTTCTGGTATCAAAATCGGCCAGGACGAATTGTTTGTTCGTGCTTTAGCACTGGTAAAAAAAGCCACGGCCATGGCCAATGGTGAACTTGGCACGATCCCCAAAGATGTTTCTAAAACCATCGTTGAAGCCTGTGATGTGATTCTAAAAGACCCACGCAAATGGGGCGCGCAATTTCCTTCAGACATTTTTCAGGGCGGCGCGGGCACTTCAGTGAACATGAATGCCAACGAGGTCATCGCGAACATCGCGCTGGAGCTTCGCGGTTTGAAGAAGGGTGACTACAAAGTTATTCATCCGAATGATCACGTCAACAAATGCCAATCCACTAACGACGCTTACCCAACAGCATTCCGCGTGGCTTTGTACGAGCACATAAGTGTGGCCGTCAAAGCTGTCGATGTTTTGGCACAGTCTTTCGAGAAAAAAGGCAAAGAGTTTTCCAAAGTCTTGAAAATGGGTCGCACTCAACTGCAAGACGCGGTTCCAATGTCTTTGGGTCAAGAGTTCAATGCCTTCGCAACTTTGCTAAAAGAAGACAGCCGTCTGCTTAAAACAGTTCAAAAACTTATTCTGGAAGTGAACCTGGGTGCCACTGCAATCGGTACAGGTGTCAATGCACCGGAAGGTTATTCGGCTTTGGCAGTCAAAAAGTTGGCAGACGTGACTGGCTATCCCTTTGTGATTTCTGAAGACCTGATCGAAGCGACTAGTGATTGCGGTGCTTACGTGATCATTTCTGCAGCGCTAAAACGCACAGCTGTGAAGCTTTCAAAAATCTGCAACGACTTGCGTTTGCTAAGCTCAGGCCCAAGAGCAGGTCTAAAAGAAATCAATCTTCCAGAACTACAAGCCGGCTCGTCAATCATGCCAGCAAAAGTAAATCCAGTGATTCCAGAAGTAGTAAACCAAGTAGCCTTCAAAGTTATCGGCAACGATTTGACAGTGACTCTGGCAGCAGAAGCAGGACAGCTACAATTAAACGTAATGGAGCCAGTAATCGCATCCAGCTTGTTTGAATCAATCAACCTGATGACTCAAGCCTGCTACACCCTAAAAAACAAATGCGTCGACGGCATCACCGCCAACCCAGAACGCTGCCGCGACTACGTAATGAACTCCATCGGCATCGTAACCTACCTTGACCCAATCATCGGCCACGCCGAAGGCGATCTAATCGGAAAAATCTGCGCCCAAACCGGCAAAAGTGTGGCGGAAGTGGCGTTGGAACGCGGAGTAGTAACCCAAGCCCAACTAGACGAAATTTTCTCGAACGAAAATCTCCTAAATCCCAAATACATGGGCAAAAAGCACTAAACCCAAGTCCCAGCTCAGCGTAAAAAAACACTGAGCCACGCACAACCATAGGGTCTACCTCTTTTTTTATTCCTCACAATGAAATCGAAGAAATTTGGCGGCAGCTGGGAGTAAAGCCTGGCATGCAGTCGACCTCCGTGGGCGCCACGATGGCGCGAACTCGCCCGACGGGCGAGCCACGGCTGAGCCAGGAAGGCGTGTCGACGGAATGCCAGGCTTTACTCCCAGTTGACGACAAACCCCTAAGAATCCAGGACGGGAATAAAAAAAAGGCCCATCCTAGGCCCTTATCTAAAGAGTAACGATAAGGCAGAGTGATGGGCACATGTCTTTTGGCTGTCAGCCGTAGACGCGTTTCCTTAGTTGCGTTTCTTACGAGCCTGGTTACGGTGCTCTTCGTGCCAGGCTTTTCTGTGTGACTGATGGTGTTCTGATTTTTTGTCAGACTTAGGCAAACTCTGCAGGGCTGCACGCAATTGCGAATGCAAAGGCATCAAGCTCGCGCCAGATAACAACAAGCCACGATATTGTTTGGTAAAGCTGTCAGGTGCTGGTTCCTCTTCAAACAACAAACGTTCAATTTCAGCACGAGCTGTTTCGCCATGTTGTTCAGAAATCAATTCAAGTTCCGTCATGATATCAATGTCGGCCATCAATGATGTCAATTCACGCAGCCATTTATAGCGCTCTGCTGTGATCAACACATTGAACCACTCGTTCGGTTGGGATTCGTAACCAACTTCGGTGTCGAATTGTTCTTTCAAAGAATTTAAAACTTCTTTTTGCAAAGCCCAAAGAGCTTGGCGAACTTGCATGGCATTGGAGTGGTGTGATGATTTAGTCATGTATTCACCCTACCGTACTGAAGCGGCCATGTCACATCGACGCCTAGTTTTTTGGCAGCGTGTAACGGCCAATAGGGGTTTCTTAGCAGCTCGCGGGCCATTAAAATCAAATCAGCTTTCCCGGATTGCAAGATTTCTTCAGCTTGCTCGGGGGACGTGATTTTGCCAACGGCCCCCGTGGGGATTGCAGCTTCATTACGGATCACTTCGGCAAAAGGAACTTGGTATCCGGGACCCACCGGAATCTTAGCATGAGCTACGTTTCCGCCGGTGGAGCAATCGATCAGATCAATGCCGATTTTTTTGAGCTCCTTGGCAAATTCAATACTTTGTTCAAGATCCCAGCCTCCATTTTCCAGCCAGTCGGTTGCAGAAATTCTGGCAAATATCGGAAGCTCCTTCGGCCAGGCATTTCGAACTGCCGCCGCAACTTCCAAAGGAAAGCGCATGCGGTTGGCCAAGCAGCCGCCGTATTCGTCAGTTCTTTTGTTAGAGTGTGGTGATAGAAACTCGTGCATCAGGTAACCATGGGCCATGTGCAGTTCCAGTAGTTGAAAGCCTGCGTTTTGTGCAAGTTGGGCCGAGGAAACGAAGTCGGCGACCAGGCCCTGGATTTCCTTAGGAGTCAGTTCATGGGGAGTCGGCCAGCCATTATCAAAGGGGAGGGCACTGGGTCCTACCGGAAGCCAGGCTCCCTCATTGGAAGCAAGGGGTTTGCCTCCTTTCCAGGCAACCTGCGTAGAAGCTTTGCGCCCGGCATGGGCTAGTTGTATTCCCGCCACACTTCCATGGTCTTTCATAAATTGAACGATTGGTTTGAAGGCATTCATCTGCTCTTCGTTCCAAAGGCCCAGACACCCCAAAGAGATACGTCCCTCGGGGCGGACCCCTGTCGCCTCCACTATAATCAGTCCTGCGCCCCCTACGGCCCGGCTGCCCAGGTGAACCTGGTGCCAGGCATTGGGCACACCATTATCAGCCGAGTACATGCACATAGGCGAGACCGCAATGCGATTTTTAAGTTCCAAAGAACGAATTTTTATCGGGCTAAAGAGTCGAGTTTGATTCATTTCTACCTCGGGATTACCGTCCCTTTTTTTTCAAAAACAGACAATAGACTTGGCAAAAACGCATGCCAATCATAAATCGCTATTGGACTTGCTAAAAAGTGTTCTTTCAGTGGTAAAATTACCAAATGTGACCATGTATCTGGAAGATCATACTAACACCAGGGGCCTCGAAAGGGGACCTTGAATTAAAAGAGTTTGAGCGTTTGAAGACATTCTTGCCAAGACTTAGAAATTTTATTTTCAAAGCAGCATTGCTCTTCTTTGTCAGCAGCATTGGAATTGTTCTTATTTATCGTTTCATTCCTGTCTATGTCACACCACTCATGTTGATTCGTTCTGCACAGTCGATTTTTTCAGATAAGTTTATCGGTATCAACCATGACTGGGTTTCTTTAGACGAGATTTCTCCATCCATTCAAAAAGCGGTTTTAAAAGCGGAAGACTATCGTTTCTTTGAACACAGTGGTTTTGACTTTGTCGCGATTGAAAAAGCGTTGAAGTACAACAAGACTCACAAGCGCATCAAAGGTGCGAGTACCATTTCCCAGCAAACTGCCAAGAATGTTTTTTTGTGGCCCAATCGTGACTGGGTTCGCAAAGGTCTGGAAGCTTATTTTACTGTGTTGATTGAATTCACGTGGCCCAAAGAACGTATCATGGAAGTTTATCTGAACGTGATCGAGATGGGGCCCGGGGTTTACGGTGTCGAAGCGGCTTCACAAAAATACTTTAAAAAGAGCGCAAAGAACTTGTCGTCTTCTCAATCAAGTTTGATTGCGGCCGTACTGCCGAATCCACGCCGCTTCCGTATTGATCGCCCTTCAAATTACGTTGTTCGTCGTCAACAAAAGATTTTGTATCGTGTGAGTCCACCGTTTCCTCGCGAGGAACGCGCTTCGTTTTTAGATTTTTTGGATTTCAAATTTGATTCAGACGAAAATCAAGATTAACAGTTCAGTAATTCGCTCAATGCGTAAAAGCATTTCTTTTTTTTAATTTCTTAGAAGATCTAATCAAATTCTTATATACATCCGTTTGGTTTTTGAGAGTGAAAAGTCGCAAATCAAGGTGTTCTCGTGTCCTGATTCAGGGAACATCGAGAACATTCCATCAATGATCATTACAAAAAAATTCATATGAACTGAAAACGCTCAGGAGTACGAATTGACTCCAACACAAATCAGCATCCCTGAAGTCGAAATGTACGTTATCTGAATGACGCGGGGATGCTCAAGTAACGGAGAAAATTTATATGGACGTAAAACGCGTACTGGTCGTATTGGCCGCGCTATTGATTGGCGTGTCTTCACAGGCAAATGAATTTGATGAGGGAGCTGGTGAGTTCGATCCACCGGCAAGACCCGGTTACAGTGAATCGGATATTCAAAGCAAAATTGAAAACGAAATGTCTATCGCCTGTTCAGGAAATTTGTGCAAGGTCGTCGGGCAGGACAATCAGGGCTCCGGTTGGACAGTGCAATTTCAAGTGGGATACGGGGACTCAAACAGTAACGGCAATGGTGGAGACACAATCTACATCGGTGGAAATAACAGCAACAGAGGCGACAATGGATTCGCCAGCGTCACTGTCACTTATCGCAACTTCAAATGCCGCTCCAACCTTCTGGTCACTCCGGCGGTCTATCGCTTCGTAAATACCTACCTTTACAACATGGTGAATTCCGATGGTTCGGTGAAGCGTAATTTCTCTCCGGCAGATCAAACGGTCATTCTGTTTTACACAACCATGCTTAACAAGGTCAGTGCTTGTGGCATGGGCGGTGTCGTTAATTAGGAGCCTTTATGCGCACTCTGGAACTCTGTAAACATTTGGTGATGACGTTGGTGCTGGTGAACTCCATCGGGGCGAAAGCTCAGTCGATGAATTCGGCATCGGATATTCCGTTCAACAATCTAAGAATCACCAACAGGGCCCAGTGTGCGCTGGATTCCGACATGCCGACGGATTCAGTTTTTCTGGTTTTGGATGGATACAATGCCGGAAAGCTGACGTATTCCTTGGCGAAAAATGTGGGGGCTGATGTCACAGCGATGAGTGCCCAGGGAATGCAGGATTTCAGAATTGCGGTCTCCCGCTTGACGAAAACAGTCGCGAACCGAATTCTGACGGGGACACTGCCGCTTTTGCCCTTGAATTTAAAAACATCAAAGCTTTCCGTTTATAATGGCCTCGCCGAAAAATGTGACAAGAAAACCTACTGCCCGGAATTGAACACGTATCTCGCAAAAATTTGGGAGAACTCCCAAGGGGCGGGTACAGCGTGGAGTAAAATTGATAACTTCACCGCTGCCAACTTTGTTAAAGCAAAACCCCGTGAGCGTGTGGGATGCTATTACCTGAAAAAGTTTTCCGGACTTCAGGGGCACTTGCATACTTCTGCACTGGACGTGGCCTCTCTTCAGGATATGGCCCAGTCTTATCTGAATCAGGACAAAAACATCACGGACTGCGAAGACCGGGAAGCATCCCTGGATTCGCGCAATGCCATCGTTCAAATGAACCTGCAGTTGGATGACGCCGGTGAATTTGATCAATACGGTTTCGATTTTTGGAACAGCGTTAAAATTTACCTTTCGTTTGCCTGGAGATATTCGAGTATTCCAGCGCAAGTCAGTCCTCACATGGGAGAACTATTCAAATCCATCGCTCTGGAGGAATCCGTGATGATGGTGCCGAACGGCTGTAAAAGTGTGGAAAAGCCGTCCTGTGATGCGGAAACTCTTTCTTTGAACAGCATTCGGGAGCTTGCCAAACCCGGAGCGAATCCAGCGGATTCCTTTAAGGAAAATCCGGAAGGCCCGGAAAAAGGGGCTGTGAATAACGGCGCACGTTCCGTGAATGATGATTTCCTGGGGACGCGGGGATATCAGGAAGCTGCCGATTGGGTGGAAAACTTCCGCAAGAACTACGTTCAAAATCGTGGCTCCATGAAAAGCCGTCTGCAAAGTGCGATTCAATTCATGAATGTGATGTCAGCTGCGATGACAGCATCAGAGCTTGCTGAATTCGTTAAACCTTTGGCTTTGACCGGAACCTACAGTCCGTCTCATCGCGATGAACTTTACTATCTTTGTACCGAAACCCGTCTGGCAGCAGATCAGCGTCTTGATTTCATGAAATCCGGTATTGATAAAATTAAAAATCTTTCTGTTATGCAGAAGGCCTTCGAGTCTTCACCTAAATCCCTGGATCAGCTTTCGGCCTACTTTGATTCATCGGGAACCCAGATCGTGGGATTTTGTGATTCCCTGGAACGCAAGAATATTTGGAATGTCGAGGGCTATCAGGTCAACCGCAATGGCTTCAATCCGTGGGCCAAGGAACTATTAAGCATTCCCATGGCCGAGGCAGTGGGGACGGAAAAGCCCGCACTTTCTTTTGGAGCCCCTTTGCTACTTTGGGATAAATCCAAAGCGCCCGAAGGTGGCAATGTCATCTGTTCATCCGGAATTGATTGTGCCCGTAAGATGACCAAGGCCATGGTGGATCTGTATGCGGTTTCCAAGTATGCCGATGCGTTTTTGCCAGTGTCGTCGACCGTGTCTTCTCCCGATATTTTCAATCCTTATGCGGAGCTAAAGGCCTGCAAGATATACGATCCCTGGTATCAGACCCGCCGGGCAAACAAGCGTCTTTTTGCGGATTTGACCAGCACCGCTTTATTTGGCTGGAATGCACTGCCCATGTACGTTGATGTGGATTTCGCAGCACCCAAAGTCACTAGTTTAAAGCAGCTGATCGACAATGGATCGGTCAAGTTTGATCCAGTTCTGCAAAAATCAAAAATGCAGTATTCGATACTGGCGGACTTCGGTCCCTTGGTGGGGGCTCCCTGTGCTGTTTCAATTGCTCCGAACAGTGCCAAGGCTTTTAACTTCTATGCCTTCAACGGCATCACCATGAATTATTGCAAATCAAATTCCGACGGCACGGCCATCGGTGAAACAAATGGCAACGTTAACAATTCGCAGCCTCATTCAAGATCCTATTGCGGTGGTTGCTCCATCAACTTTGTTGGCGTGACTTCCAGTGCGGCAATGACCTCCGGCGGATGGCTGCCCGTAAATCCCATCAAGCTGGGCATTTACTTCTTTAGATCCATTCATCGCTTTGTTCAGGCGAAAAAAGACAAAGTGAACATTCCGATAGCCAGCGAGGTGAATCTAAAGCGAGTCGCAGAAACCTATCAGAAGCACGGTTTTATCCCTGAGTACTGTGTCGAGCAGCTGGGAGCGGGTGTTGGGTGCTATCAGAACATTTGTGCCGCAAAAGCCGCGGACTTCTTTGAACGTACAACCGGAAAAAAAGTCGAGGAGTTGGACTGGGATAGCGCTGCGCCCACGACATCTACAATTACCAAATCCGTTTTGATCAGATCCTCACTGTGCAAAGGCGATGTCCGTCTGAAATTCAACTGCACTGATGATGGCAAAAAGTTTTCAACCTATGACAGATTTGGCGGGATGTACGGTCGTACAAAAGAATGCCGCGATGCCCTTGGGCAGAACTTCTGGGGACACTAATGAAGCACATTCTTTTTGTGACAATGATTTTATTGGGTATTTCAAATGCACGGGCGTTCACAGTTGAAAGCGGTTACATCCAAAAGCTGAGTGGTCAGTATGTTAAGGCTACTAAGATTTCCTGTGATGCTTCGACAGGTTCGTACTGTCAGCAAATCTGTGGAGAAGCGGGAAGTTGTCAGCGAATCGAGCCGTATTGCCGGAACTGTGCCGGAACCACTTCGCCACTTTTGCGTCAGTTGTTTACGGAACTTTCCCGGGTTTTCTCCATTCAACAAAAGGTTTCAGATATGCAGCCTTTAATTGGATTTCTATCCGGCGAACGCTACGTTCTTTTGGATCTGAACAGTATCTTTAACTACTACACGCCCGTGGGTGGTGAAGCATTCTTGAATGAGTTGACTCAGTTCTGCGGAGCGAATGCAAATACAGCTTTGCTTGCAGTTTCTCTGGATGAAGTTCATCAGCCGCAAAAGCTGAATTACGTGCTTTGTCGGGATAATGCAGGAAAGACGGCGGCGTTTGATGTCTCATTGCGCACACCGGGTATGGGATTCCGTCTTTTAAAAACACAGATTTATTTCAATTTAAACTGAAAGCATCAGTTTAATTAACAGCCCTTGAATGGGAAGGAGAAACAACATGAAACGTTTTGTTAAGGTATTGGCAACGACTGCCGTATCCTTCATGGCGATGCAAGCGAACGCCATTCAGGTTACCTATACGTTCCGAGTGAACAGCTCGGGACCAAGCATTTATCCGTGTAATGCGGGACTATTAACTGAAAATCCATATAGAGGCGATAAGGCAATCTGCTATACGTCTGATACGCACGAAGCCTGCGATCCAGATTGCGTCGGCGTGGATTGTAAAGGCAATGGCAATGGCAAAGATGGTCCAAATTTGCCAGAACCACATTTTGCAAATCTATTTAATGGTGGTGGCCATAATCCTCCGCCACATACTCCACCAGGTCCACCAAGAAAAAATGTTTGCGAATGTACAACTGAAGCAGGTCGTGAAAACGGAAACTACATTCACGCGACTTACGTTCCGTGGGGTCAGGGCGCTGATCCACATAAGGACGTGATCTCTGGCCAAAGCCCGTACTTTGCACATGTTTTCCCTGGCGAAGTAGATGCGTATAAAAACGTTTTGCAATCATTGTCTTTCAATCTGGGGTCTGAGCTATACACAGCGAAGTACTTCGTTGATATCTGCTATCGTGGATCTCAAATTGATTACGGCACAATCAACACTGGTTGGAACATCCTTGCTGAAACAGCTGTCACTGATTTCGGTTACGCTCCATCAGGTGAAGGCTACAGCAAATTGGCTGACCTCGAAATGAAAGCTTACGTCATCTGCACAACGCAAAATAAAACTTGCGAACACGGCAACTGCAATGATTACGACACGCAAATCAATTCGTCTGAAGTGGCTCAGTACAACACTTCATTCTTGCAGTACTTGAACCAGGGTAAATTCAATTACTCTGACAAATCTGATTGGGAAGACGCTAAAGGCAGCTTCACTCAACTGATCGACAACAAGAATGTTGATTTGGGCAATCATGCAGCAGCGAAATTCTGCAAAATCCGCTACGTTTACTCTGAAACAAACGGTTTGGATAAAAACAAAGCGAAGCACAGAAAATGGCAAAAACATGGCGCAAATATCTGCACGCACACGAAAGTCGAAATGGCTTCCATGGGCAACTGCACAAACTGCGACCATGGTCATAAAGGTCACTAGTTAAATTGAACCTCAGAAGGAGAGTATAATATGTCGAGTAATCTTATGAAGGCACATACAGAAGGCGGCGGCGGACGCTGGTCTCTTCTTCTGGGGGTTTTGTTGTCTCTGGCTGCGCAGTATGCAAATGCTGGTTGCGTAGTGGACAACGACGACCGTATTGAAATTAATATTTCCCCCGAGACTCGCTCTTGGGGGGACTATTTGGGGCAACAACTGGTCTCGGCCTCTCGTGTATACAAATGCCAGGAGGATACCGGACGTTATCTGATGATTTCCCTGGGCGCGACTCAATGGACTCATTCAACAGAAGTAAAAGACACTTATATTTTTGACAATTATGAGCCGGAACGTTGTTCCATTCATAATTCCAGATCTTTTTCTTCATACGCATCCCAACAGTCTAAGGCGAACTTTAGCCGACAATTCAGGTTTCTACGTAATTGCTTCGACATGCGCGTAATCGACATCGGCGGCGCACCGATAATAGCAAAAGAAGATCAGGAATACTGCCAGATTGAAAGACAGCCCGACGGCGCGTTGATCCTGCGGGGAGACATGTGCTTTTTGAAAATCCGGGGGCAAAATCAATTTGCAGTTCAGCCCGTTTTGAAAAACCGCTGTCTGGATCCTGACTATTTACAGTCCATGGGCATCCAGGCGCAGGACATTTACGGCAATATCAATATTCTTACTGCCGGAGACGATTCCGGTTATAGCACCGATGTTGAAAATATCGGAAGCCGGCCTATACACGTGAATATCACACCGAGTGCGAAACTCCTGAATTTGTCAGAGGATTTTGGCACCGGAGTTCCGCGATTCATCACCCACTACAATATCAACGCCGACTGGGGTGCTTTGAAAGTTAAAACTGATTTCGAAACAAAAACGGAGTTTGATCTGTCATTTTTGGTGTCAAACCTTGTTCCTGAAAAATGCAATGGAGCTACATGCACCAGCACATCGAACTATACACAGCCTTTTGTAGGACAAGTGGAGTTGTTCAAGATCAGCAATGGTAAAACTCCAAAACTGATTGAGGAATGGTGGGACGGTGGATTGGTGCCGCCGAACTGGCAGGGCTTTGTAAGGGGAATCAACTACCGCGTAGATGACGCCGTGGTTGAAAACGGGGGGCGCTACAGAATGGTGGCGACATTCCAGGATCCGACAGATGACTATGCGATTTTTTTAAGTGGCCTAAGACAGATGATGTTGCGTATGTACGATGTGACTGGCGCGACGGTTGGCATCGACAATATTCCCGCAATTTCAACCTTGCAAACTTTAGGCGCCATTCCTGAATTCACTGGTACGGCAGCTCTGAATCAGAACAATCAATCTGTTGACCTTGCTGAAACCATCAAAGGTCTGGAAGGCATTATCAGTTCGACGGTGTGGCCACCATATTATGAATCTGTTTGCGATGGTGGGAAATGTGTGAAACTTGGAAAAAGAAAATTTCACCAGCGCCTGATTATGGAATTCACGGTTCGTCGTCCTCAATACGAGGGCGAATACGTGGGTATTGAAGATGTGCGAATGCAGAAGATTTCCCCGGTATTTAATAACTATCCAATGCAAAAATCCGAGTTTGCTAAACTTCGTTGTGGAGAATAGGGATGAAAGCGATTTTATTTTTTTGCACTATTCTGGTTGCCATACTCTCTCGGGCAGAAGTTCAGATACAAACCGCCGTGGATGGTACAACGGGTGAGGAGTTGTTTTTGTGTAACGCAAGCCTAAGGCATGCGACTCTGCAAAATGAACAAGAGTGTTTGAACCTCGAGGATGGAACAGTCTGCAATCCTCAACAGTCCGGCCCAAAAGACGGACCTTGTGTCTGTCGCTCCAAAGTGAATTTTGGCGATCAGATCATGGGTTGGGATCAAAATGGACGATATCAAAGTATCGTGGGACTGAATGATTGGAATTCCCTGATTGGATCCCAGTATGCATTCAACAATAAGCTTCAAAAATTGGAAATTTCATTAGGCAGTGAAAACCTGGGGGCCGAGTATTCGGTGCGTTTTTGTTACTTGGGCCCCCAGGAAGTTTTGGTAAAGCAAGGCACTACTACGAAAGACTTGACGGAAGCAAAGTACCTGGTCGACATCTCATTGGCGGGATCGAATTACAGTCAGGCGTTGGATAAAGTTTATTTCGACTATCATTGTGACTATCGCTATCGGGGCAATCAATCAGGCCCACGCAAGAAAAACGAACTGAGTCCTAATCAGGGGATAGTGGAAAATGATGACAATGGAAGCTTCGCGATCTTTGGAAATGGACCTGGATCACGTCCTGGTTCAGTCAACTTCGTGCAAAGAGCGCTGGTTTTAAACTCTACGTCCACACAAGTTCCGCGTTTCTGCGTCTTCGAATTTAAATTCAAAGAACTATCAGGGAGAAGTCTGGGGCGTGGTGAAAATGCCAGCCAGGTTAACTTCTTGGGGAAGCTTCGAATCTGTAAGCAGGGAACCTGCCCAACATCGCTTTAGTATAAAAAAAAATCCCGCTTTGAGGGCGGGATTTTTCATTCTGAATTTTAATTAAAAAACTATTTCTTCTGAGCTTTAGCAGCCATGTCGATCATGATTTTATCGCATGCTTCCAAGTCAGCTTCAGTGATCTCGTAAACTTCTTTGTTATCAAGATACTTCCAAAGCGCTTCCATTGTTTCTTTTGGAAGGAAGGAAAGAACGTTGCCAGATTGGTACTCGCGCTCTTTTTCGTCATAAAGACCCAAGAACGTTTCGTCACGGAACCAGCTTTGCTTGTTGGCTTTTTGGATTGTCGCCAACTCGTCATCGGAAGGATCGCGTTGTAGGAATTCAAAGAAGAAGCCTGATGGTTTTGCACCAGGCAAGTACCACTCACCCGAGAAAACCTGGATCAGGTTTTCGTGATCATCTTTCAAGATTGGAGTTACGAATTGAACGCCGCGCTCTACCATGTGTTTGTGGAAAGCGATCAAATCCGGAGTGCGCAAAGCCACGTGCTGAAGGTGGGCCGTGTTTTCATGGCCATCCAGCATTTGACGAACGTGTGATGGTTGATCCTTAGGCTCAGAAGGTTGAACCAACGCGAAGATAGTGTTCAATGGATCACCAGCTTTTGGTTCCCAAGTGCCCACGCGAGTTGCGTAAGTCATCGAAACATCTTTTGCGCCATTTTGACCTTTACGCTTTTTTTCATACAAAAGGTCGTCAGGAGTTGTTCCGAAAATATTACGGAAAACAACGTAAGAAAGTTTGTACAATTTTGGATGGAACAACATTGTCATGTGGTCCACAGCAAAGTTCATAAATGCTGGTTTTTGCTTCATATCGGTCTCCTGAATGGTTGGATAGTAGAAATCCTTGCTCAACGGGTCAAGGCGAAAGGCTACCAACCCCGGTGGATTCTGCAACACGCCATTCAGGCGATCTTAGCTACGGGACTTTTTCTTTAAGCCATGAGAGGCCAGATATTCATCTGTTTTTGCACTGACTTCCTCGATCCCACCCGGGGTGTTTTGAAACGAGGATCCCAGTTCTCCGCGAGGACTGTCTTCGGAGCCGCGGTCCGGTATTCCCCGTAAAGAGGAATCCAGCGCGTCGGCAGCCAGGTTCATCTGGTCGACGACATCCAGCTCACCGCGAATAAAATCAGATGGCAGATCCTCCAACGATTCAAACGAACGGTCGGTGTTCTTCATCGCTTTTTTTAGGTTTTTAACATCGACTTTGGATGTCTGGTCTTTGTCACTAAGGATGTTGCTTTCATCCATGTGATTATTTGTGGCTTCACCTAGGTGAAGCCCAGAAAATGAGGGGTTTGCATCGGGAGTAGTCATATAAACCTCGTGGGTAAAATGCTTACGCCCTCATTATATTACAGGATGGGAAAATGCCTTATTTGATTAACGACACATCAATTAGACATCATGCTGGATGTGAGAGACTTCCAAATTTGCGTCCCAATCCACAGTCAATCCAATCAGAGGTTTTTCCTGCATCACAGAGCTTCCTTTTAGAATGTCCGTGAAGTAAACCGCTTCCTCTTGAATGATGGTCACCAATTGGCTGTAGTACAACGGAGCAAGCTCGTTGCCGCATTCGCAGACAAAAAGTGACTGGTCGTGTTTGCTGTGAACAGTGCCGCAGTGTTGGCAGCGGCGAAAGTGCCTTTTGTTTTCCATATACGTACCTCATTAGTAGTAAGTCTAGGATAGGCGGCCTTGGGTCCAGTCACAAGACGCCGTCTCAAAAAAACTGCAGATCTTTTAAACAACTGTTCCGTTCATGAGACTCCAGATCGAAAATGCGGGGTCCAGTTCCCCCTGAGACACTTCACTTCTCGAATTGAAACACCGATGAGAAATGTATGAATTCCGTGTCTTTGTTCAAAACTCTGATCTCCCGATTTGGCGTGGAGCTGTGTCTGCTGGTGCTGGTCGCCGTGGGCTCCTCCATGTTTCAGGAGCATCATTCTTTGCAAAAGGCACTGCTTCCTGAGGCCTCGGTGAATTCATTGCAGAACATGTCGGGCATTTTGCACGACGTGGACCGCGCCAAGAAAGACTACTTCAAGGACAGCACTCCGGAAAAGCTTGCAGTGTTCAACAATCAAGTCACCAGAATCAATGGTGAGCTGGGCAGCTTGTACAAGTCCGTGCAGGGCCGTTATGACTTGCAAATGCAGGTCTATGAACTGAATCAGAATCTGCATAAGCAGTTTGAAACGGCCACTCTTGAAATCAAGCAAAATCACACTGAACGCAAACCTTCGAATATCGAAGACTTCAATCAACGAAAAATTCTGGAAATGCTTCAGGCGCATCGTAAGGCGCAGCAGGACTTCGTGCAGATCGGCAGTTATAGCTTCTTAAGAAGTGAATTGATGTTCGGAATTCTGGCGCTGTTCGGCTTGGTGATTTTGTTAAGCCGTTATTGGCAGCACAAGGATCTGAAGGCCCAACGTGAGATCGCGGAAAACCTGCAGCGTCGTTCCCTGTTGCTGGATACGATTCTTGGCAGTATGAGTGAGGGTATGATCGTGGTAAATAACCAGGGTCACTTCACGCAGTACAATGCTGCCGCTCAACGCATCGTCGGCACCAAGGTGAAGGAGGTCGGTACAGAAACCGGCGCCACAGAGCTTGGCTTCTACGACGATAAACGCAAACTGTACTCCGCAAAGGAATTGCCTTTGCATCGTGCCCTTTATGGCGTGGAAGTCGACGACCTTGAGATCTTTGTTCAGAACTCCACGCATCCTGATGGAACTTTTATTTCCCTAAGCAGCCGTGCCATCAAAGATATTGACGGAGGAATCGCCGGAGCCCTGGTGGTATTTCGTGATATCAGTCGTCGCAAACAAGTCGAGCAGGAGTGGGCAAAGGCCCGTGAAGCAGCGGTTGAAGCCTCACTTAAAAAATCAGATTTCCTGGCAGCCATGAGTCACGAAATTCGCACACCAATGAATGGTGTGATCGGGATGAGTACTCTTTTGGCGGACACTCCCTTGGAGAAAGAGCAGAAGGAATACGTCGGTACGATCAAACGCTCTGCCGAGTCGTTGTTGATGTTGATTAATGATATTTTGGATTATTCAAAAATCGAAGCCGGCAAAATTACACTGGATCCACAGCCCTTTGATCTGAACTTCCTGGTGCATGATGTGGTCGAAATGTTCCGACCGGCTTTAAGCGAAAAGAATGTGGAGCTCGAGTTAAGCATTTCCCAAAGAAGTAATCTATATTATGTCGGCGACCAGGGTCGTATTCGTCAGGTTCTGGTGAATCTGATGGGGAATGCCGTCAAATTTACCACAGCCGGAACTGTGGGATTGGAAGTCTCTGTTCTGGATTCTGCGACAGGTCCTTCATTCCTAAAATTCCAGGTCCGCGATACGGGACTGGGCATGCGTGATGACGAGTGCAAAGCTCTGTTCCAAAAGTACTTCCAGGCGACAGCCGGGAAAAAATTCGGTGGTACGGGATTGGGCTTATCCATCTGCAAGCAGTTGGTGGATTTGATGAATGGTCAAATGGGTGTAGAAAGCGCATATGGCATTGGCTCGACTTTCTGGTTCAGTTTACAACTTCCGGTGAGTTCCGCTGATGAAGTTCCAGTTGTTTCCACCGAAAATCAGTTCGAATCCCTGTTCAAGGGACGAGTTCTGGTGGCAGAAGATCAGGTTATCAATCAGCGTGTGGCGCAAAACTATTTACAGAAGTTTGGACTGCAGGTCGACATTGCCCAGAATGGTCGCATCGCTGTCGAGATGGCCCGCACCGGGAACTATGATTTGATCTTTATGGATTGTCAGATGCCTGTTCTAAATGGATTTGATGCGACCAAGCGCATTCGCGAGGAAGAGCAAAGCCGCAATTCCATGCGCCGAATTCCTATTGTCGCATTGACGGCAGAGGGCACAGTTGCAGACAAAGCACCTTATATGAATGCGGGGATGGATGACTACTTATCTAAACCTATTGAGCTTCCAAGAATGGTCGAAACACTGCAAAGGTATCTGAAGGCCGGTGCTCCACAGGTGATTGATATGGTTGCTTTGCAAAAGCTGCAGAAGTACGCAACCAAAGATGGTGGATTGCTGCAAGCTCTGGTTCAGGAGTTTGAAGCATCCACGCCGGATTTGATTTTGTCAATGCGTGGTCCTGACTTCAGCTCCGCAGCTCATGCTTTGAAGTCAACTGCGGCCACTCTTGGAGCAAAAATTTTGGCAGATCTTTGTCAAAAACTTGAAGACGAAACAAAACCAGAGCACATTAATAAGTGGGTGATGCAGATCGAGGCTGAATTTTCCAGAAGTCTGCAGGATCTTAAGAACTACATCGGCGAAAAAGGGGCAGCCTAAGGAAGGTAACTATGGCCAATATACTTATCGTGGATGATCAAAAAAGTATTCTCATGACACTTGAAGCCCTGTTGACTTCAGATGGTCATTCCGTCGTTCAGGCGACAAATGCCATCGATGCTGTTCATCATCTGACGCAGGAAAAATTTGATCTTGTGATCACCGATGCCATCATGCCCGGGGGCAGTGACGGTTATGCGCTAACTCGCACGATCCGCAAACAACCGCACTTAGGTAAACTGCCGGTAATTCTTTTGACCGGTAAGCGTGAAAAAAGCGACGTGGAAAAAGGCCTTGAATCCGGGGTTAATGACTACATCATCAAACCCATTGATCCCGACATGCTATTAGCTAAAGTTCGCACTATCGTTGCCAGCAATGTAAATCAAACCTCCGCATTCAGTGAAGCAGCGGTTGCAGTGAAGGCCGAGTGGGAAATCAAAAACGAGATCGTCGCGGTTTCAGAACTGGGATTCACCTTGCATTCGTCCGTACCGATGCCTTTGGGTAAAATTCTGCGAGTTAAAAGTACGATTTTCAACGAGATTGGAATTGAGCCCGTAGCGATCAGAATTGATTCCTGCGAGGATTTAAATCCAATTGAAAATGCCTGGAAAATTCACGGACACTTCGTGGGAATCGCTGAAAAAGAACTCACTCCGCTTCGTCTGTTTATTCGATCGAAGCAAAGCAAAGCTAGCTAAAGACCCGAAGGTTGGGGTTTCGGGGGAAGGAAGAATCCCTTTTCAAATCTCCACTTGCGGGGAGCAATCGTAGTAGCAAGGGTCTGTTTCTTTTCCCAATCCAAAGAAGTCTTGCAGATCAAATCCAGATTGTTTCTTTTTGGAGTCCAGCCCAACAGATTGCGCAATTTTGTTGAATCCGCCACCAGATGAGCCGCATCACCATGTCGACGAGCATGGGACGTGATTGCAAAATTATTCCCGCTGACTTTCTGAACCGTATCCAGAACCTGTAATACGGAATAACCGGTTCCATAACCACAATTCAAAACCTGAGACGTGCCGCCCTTAAGAAGGTACTGAAGAGCTAGAATATGGGCATCGACCAAATCTTCCACGTGAATGTAATCACGAACTCCAGAGCCATCAACAGTCGGGTAGTCTGTGCCGAATACAGCGACTTGCTGACGTTTCCCTGTAGCCGCTTCGCAGGCCACTTTAATCAAATGACTGGCATCGGCGGTACGCTGACCGTTTTTGCCATTTAAGGCAGCTCCAGCAACGTTGAAGTATCTTAGAATCACAGACTTGATTCCGTGAGCTGTCTCAGAATCACGCAAAATCATTTCAGCAACATGTTTGGACGAGCCGTAGGGATTGATCGGGCAGATGACAGCGTCTTCTGTAACCATTCCAGTGTGACCATTGCCAGAGCCATATACGGCTGCTGTAGAAGAGAAGATGATCTTATCGACATTGGCGTTCTTGCAGGCCTGAATCAAAGAGATCGTGCCCGAGATATTGTTGTCGTAGTAGTCCAGCGGTTTGGAGATGGATTCAGGAACTTTAAGTTTCGCTGCAAAATGAAGGACTGCAGCCACGTTGTTTTCAACGAGTGCTTTAGTCAGGCGATCAGTGTTGCGGATGTCGCCTTCGATGAATTTTACTTTTGCTGGAACAGCGGCACGGAAACCGGTGCTGAGATTGTCGAATCCGACAACATCGAAGCCCGCGTCCAACAATGCGTTAGTCGCGTGCGAGCCGATGTAACCTGCTGCTCCTGTGACTAGAATTCTCAAGTACGCCCCCGATAAGTGCGGCCAATATATTTTTTTGTATACACGAGTGTCCAGCAAATTCTCTCAGTGAACACGAATGGGAATTACATGGAAATATTTATCAAAGTTGCTGTTTTGAAATCGTGAAGATCTAATTGTCTATAATCAGTTGTGTTTATTCAGCAGTGCTGTTGGAGAGTGTCTAAAGTTAGTACACCATACAATATAAAGTTTAGGATCTTTTTTACATTCGAAAAGATGCAGGACAAATGGACAGGGAAGCCTAGGGATATTCTTTGGGAAACTATCTAACTTTTGTACGTTCCACCATTTCCGCTTAATTAATTCTCTGCCTCTCCGATTTGGTCTTGGTATCCATCGGAGGGCTTCCATGATCCGTTCAATCGTACCCCTAATTACATTACTTCTGGGGGGCTTTAGTGCAACACCGGCATATTCTGCCGCGACATCTTTAACAGGAACTCTTTCATTGGGTAATGTGACTGTTGGCCAATCAAAAATAACGACACTGACTCTTAAAAATACCAGTAAGGCCAATGTGCGTTTGGATAGTTATTGGTTCACTGGTTCGACTGATTTTGCTGTGAGTGGTGGCACCTGTGCTTATAACTCGAATACGGGCTTTATAGTTAAGGCCGGCAAAACCTGTACTGTGATTGCGAAGTTTGCTCCAAAGTTTGCCACGACTTTAAATTCAAAACTTATCGTGGGTTATTTCCTGGCTGCAGGGTGGACGTGGGAAGAGGTCTCAGTTTCTCTGACAGGTAAGGGGCTGGCTGCGACTCCAGCGCCGTCTCCAACGCCGACACCATCACCTAGCCCTTCACCTTCCCCAAGCCCAACGCCGTCTCCTACGCCTGCCGTGGGCTGGTTAAAGGTGTCTGGGAATAAGATCGTAACCAGTGCTGGTCAGCAGGTTATTCTTAAAGGTGTTAACATCGCAGATCCTGAACATTTGAATACCAAGACTTGGGAGCGCCCGGGAGTCACAGCACGCAGCATTGCTAGCGCGGCGACCGATCAGTTCCACGCGAAAGTCATTCGTTTGCCGATTTTGCCAGGTGACCCTGCCTATCCAAACGAAGGTTTCTTCAGCACAACTAACGGCGGCGAAACTTACTTCAAGAACCATATCAAGCCCCTGGTGGATGAGCTTACCGCCAAAGGCATTTACGTGATCATCGATCTTCACTATGTCAGCAACTACGATGCGCTTTACAGCAAAGTGGAAGCGTTCTGGAAGTTCATGGCACCGAAGTTCGCAAATAATCCGTATGTGTTGTACGAAGTTTTCAACGAGCCGATTTATCCTGACAACTGGACAACGTGGAAAAACACGATTGCTCAACCGATCACGACATTGATCCGCACTTATGCGCCAAACAATCTGGTGCTGGTGGGGGGACCTTACTGGTCATCGCACATCTCGGGTGCTGTGAATGAACCAATTGCGGGTGGTAACGTTGTGTATGTGGCCCACGTTTATTCAAATCAAAATGCGACCATGTGGGAATCACGCTATGGTGCCGTGGCTGATAAGTATCCTTTATTCGTAACTGAATGGGGCTTTGAAAGCGGTGGTACGGAGGGTGGAGATATCACCTTCGGCCAAGGGTTCTCGGACTGGATGGCCAAACGTAATGTCAGCTGGACAGTGTGGAGCTTTGATAACATTTGGGGCCCGCGTATGTTCAATCAAGATTGGACATTGAAGCCAGCCCCAGGTGGGATGGGCGAGTTCGTCAGAGATCTGCTCGCCCCTAAGTAAGACTACTGAGTAACTGGAATACCCATTTCTTTCGCGCCGTACTGTTGAACCAGTACGTCGCCGCGATGATCCGGCAAAGTCACAACAGTGACAGACCATGCTGGAAGAACCAAAGAAGTCAGTTTCGTAGAACCGTTTAAGCCTTGGTGGCTCAATGCCGGCTTGTGCGCCACTGTGTCTTTGTTAACCAGGATCACGTTTGTCCCGTTGTTGGTTTTAACAGAGTAAACGTTCACTTTGTCGCCGTAAGTGTCAGTGGATGAAACCACCTGACCCAGGTAGTTGTTCGAGAACAACGAGAACACATGATACAGGCGAGTTTGTTTTTCGCCATTGATCATGCCCCAGGCATCACCACCGCGAGCACCTTGCAGGAAGGAGTTCACGAACGTGTTCAAACCAGCTTCACCCACGCGAGCCACAAGGTCAGCAAGGTAAAGAGGACGAACGATCGGGTGGTATTCCACGTTTTCAGTGGAATCGACACCGAACTCAGTCACAGCGATTTTTGCATTTGGATAGTAGCTGTCTCTCCAACCCTGGAATTTCTGAACGATGCGTGGAGAAATGCCTTTCGGAGAAGCAGAGTCAAACTGATTGATGTAATCCCAGTTTGTCCAAAGGTTCACGGACTCAAGCATACCAGCAACATTCTGTTTGCCAGTGTTGTCTTTGATCACGCTTTCAGAATCAGCAAACTGATTTCTGAAAAGTGGGTAGTAGTGCCAAGTCAAATAATCCAAAAGCTTGTAGCCTTTAGGATTGATTGTGCGGTCTTGCTCGGCCGCTGCCAAACGGTTCAGGAAGTACGGAATGAATTCATTGAACTGACCATTGCCGTATGCACAAGCATAGTGGCCTGGAAGCTGGTAGTTCACCGTGCAATCTGCAGGGTGAGTGGTTTGCCAGTTTGCCCAGCCTTGTGCTGTTTCCGGACCCCATAGTTTCAAATCATTCGCGTCACCGCTGATGGATTCCTGAGCATCACGAAGAGCGATCGCGTACTTGATGTACTTTGCGATGTATTCGTCAGCAGAAGGAATAGCCACACCGTGCACGTCCTGGGAATCCCAAGGTTCGTTGCCCATAAGGATGTGTTTTACACCCAGGCCTTTTTGACCATTCAAATAGCGGATGGCGTTCGCAGCGTGAACTTCATCAGCTGTGTTTAGCATTTTGATGTGTCCGTTGGAATCGTAAGCAGGCTGGGAGCCCATCATGTTCACCTGAAACATCGGAGTTGCTTTGTAGCTTTTTTGCACGAACTCCAAACGGGCAGCAAGTGGGGAATAAACACGCTGGATGCCAGTGATGGACTCCAGGTACATGTTCAAATCCCAGTTGTAAACCGAGTGCAGGTTGCCGCCGAATTTAACGTAGTTAAGATTCAGTGGAGTTACCAGGCTTGCTTTTGGCAGGTGGCTGAAACCATTGGTGTCGGCGCCGTAAAAGCTCTTGGAGATGTAGATGCCGTTCATTTTGTTTGAATCGACAACAACAGCACCGTCAGTTTCAGATGCTGGAGAATTCTGAGAAATCGTGTAGCGGCTGATATTTGCGTGAGCAACAGTTGCGAAGCCCACGATAGAGATAAGTGTAATCAGGTGTTTCATATATTACCTTCTTGCCTTCGTGTTCTGCTTAGTTGTTCACACAGCTAGGAGTGTAGCCGTACTTTTGGTTTTTATAGAAGCGGTTGATTCTTTGACCGGAAACTTCAAAAGTGAAATCCATACCGCAAGTTTTACCCTGCTCGTAGAATGCTTTGAAAACTCCTGGGTTCGACCAAACAGCTTTACCAAGGTTCGCCATGCCCGCAGAGAAACCGTTTCTGTCACGGCCCATTGAAGACTTGATTTGCGCTACGGCTTTCTTAATACCCGCGAATGCACCGTCAACCGAGTTGCCGCGGCAAGCTCTGTCCTGACCAGAAGCATTGTTCGGATCATAGCTGGAAGAACAGTCATTCATGGATTTGATGTTGCCATCAAGAACCGTTGCACGTGCCTGAAGCTTGTTCAGGAATGCGGTGCTGCTGTTACCAAGACCGATGATCGCTCTCATGTATTCATCAGAAAGATTCATGTTCAGGATAACCTGGTTGTATTTCAAAGAATTCGAGAAGTTTGGAACCTTCACGCAAGTTTCAACTTCGTTCGTGAAACCAGTGATGTCTTTAGCAAACTCGATTTGATTTTCCAAACGGCCTTCCTGACCCCAGTCAGATTGGTAGGCGTGTTTGAATTGACCGTAGAACTTCACAGAAGTTTCTTTAGCCAAAACCGGGCCCGTTGCAGTGGAAGTCATTCCACCTTTGAACGAGCGCTCACGTTTGTAGTGAAGACCTACAAGGCGGCTTGCAGATTGCTTAGTGTAAACACCGTAGTCTTTAACCACGTGTTCGTCCCACACAGAAAGTTCTTCTTCGTGGTTGTAGTCTTTGCCTTGGGAGCCGCGCAAAGAAATGATTGGGATGAATGGAGTCGAAAGGCTTACACCGAACGATTTACCGAATTTGCTCAAAGTCGTGTCAGCGATTTTAACTACGCCAGAACCTTCAATTCTTGAAAGGTCATAAGCTTTAGTCGTCTCACCGGCCATGAAGCGTTCAAAAGCTTCTGCATTTTCTGGACGGGAAAGGTCGAATTCGTAGTTGAAGCCTTTGGCTTTTTCAATCACAGCATCAGCGCCCACAGACGTGTAGAACATGCCCGCGCCCACGTTGATGGATTTTACGTATTTTTTAGCTCTCTCAACGTAAACTTTTGTTGGAGCTGTCTTTT
This sequence comes from Bdellovibrio sp. HCB290, assembly GCF_047305925.1. Classification (GTDB taxonomy): domain Bacteria; phylum Bdellovibrionota; class Bdellovibrionia; order Bdellovibrionales; family Bdellovibrionaceae; genus Bdellovibrio. The sequence goes on from NZ_CP178620.1 coordinate 902,010, forward strand.
CAAGGTAATTCGCCCAACCGCCGGTTGCGACTGCGAATACACCCACGCTGATTGGCTCAGTGCCTGTGCCAAGATAGAATGAAACACCACCTTGGGATTCCCAGTAAGCAGAATCTTTAACATCCCATTTGTTCAACTCACGAACAGTCGTTGGAAGTTTTTTGTTTTTTTCCTGTTCAAGTTCTTTCAAAGTGCGAACTTTACCGAAAGTGATACCGAATTGATTAACCATCGGTCCCATAGAGAATGCAGCCCAAACTTCATTCTTCGGGAACCATTTGCCGATAGAGCCAGTCGCGTTTGCATAGAAGCTGCTTTGTAGGGCCACTTTATAGTCAGTGGTCAATGCGCTATCGACTTCAAGAGTCGGGCACACCACGTTTTTAGTCGGAGTATTGTTCACGATCTGGTTCAACCAGTCGTAGTTCAAGTACCAGCCGTAACCAGTTGACATGTCATTACCAATGTCATTGGCCTTTGCGCCGGAGACAGTCATCAAACCCGCGCACAACAGGGCAAATGAAACCATTTTCATATAACGTTCCTTTATATTCTGTGAAATTCCACGAAATGCGTTCCCAATACCAAAAAATACTGTCAAAGCACATCGAAAAGTGAGGAGGAATTAAACTATTTGTAATTTGTATCCTTAGCGATGCCCATTTGATCTGCGCCGAACTTGTTAACTTCGAAGCCTTTAGCGAATCTGGATGGATTCTGCTCCAGCTTCAGGATTGAAGTCGACCAGCCTGGTACTACATATGTAGCAACCTTACGGGTGTTACCGTTTTTGATATAGATTTGAACGGTTTTGTCCGCAGGGCTTTTATTTACGATAGCCACGTTCACGAACTGCGCTCCTGCAGTTGCGTAAGCGTTCACCACGTCACCCATGTTGTCGTCCGTGGACACCATCGTGCCTTTGAAGTGATTCGTGTAAAGGGCGTAGGTGTAGAAGTTGTTGGTTTTCTTAGTGCCACCCTCAAGCATCGCCCATGGGATGTTGGAGCCTTCTTTATTGCTCAAGGCAAAGTTATTAAAGAAAGAAACGCCTTCTTTCGCCGCGATACCCAAAGTATCAGCAATATATAGAGGACGGATGATCGGGTGGTACGTGTTGCTTCTCCAGTCAGAGTCCACAGCGAATTCGTTGATCACAAGTTTCGCGTTTGGATAGTAAGCCTTCAACCAGCCCTTCATGCGAGGGATGATGTTTGGATTCGCATTTCTGTAAGAGCTGATGTCGATCGTATTCGTGTAAGTGGAGTCATGAAGAAGACGTGTGCCTTCCAGGATTTTGGAAACCCATTGGCGGCCTTCAGCATCTTTTACGATAGAGTTCACATCGTCGATTTTTGTTCTGAAGTTTGGATAGTAGTGGAATGCAAAATTATCCAAAAGTTTATAACCTTTTGGGTTCACAGCCGGGTCTTTTTCCGCTTTTGCCAAACGATCCAGGAAGTATGGAATGAAATGAGTGAAGCTGCCATCACCGTATTTGCAGTCTACCTGACCACGAACAGTCGGACTCCATTGGCAATCTTTTGTGAAGTTACCAGTGTTCCAATCCAACCATGAAGATGAAATTTCAGGACCCCAGATTTTGATGGAGTTCGCATCACCGTTATTTTCTTCCTGAGCCTGGCGAACCGCCACTGCAAACGCGATATATCTTTCGATGTATTCGTCAGCAGAGATACCACTGTCTTCAGAGTACGCTTTTGTATGAGGATGAGTTTCGTGCCATTGTTCCGGCTCGTTACCCAAAGAGATGTCTGTGATGCCAAGTTTCAACTGACCGTTTAGAACCTTGATCATTTCGTAAGCTGATTCTGCATTGAAAGAGTTTTTCAGTACAACGCTGTTACCTTCCAAAATCGGTTGATAACCGGAAAGGTTGATTTGAAAGATACCGCCCACTTTGTATTCACGAAGCAAAGCCGAGATTCCGCCCAAGCCCAAAAGATTGTGAACGCCAGTTTTTGTGTAACTAAGATTGTTCTTCCAGTTGAAAACATCGTACTCGTTACCACCGATACGGATTCTGCCGATTCCCAATTCCTGAACCAGGTTTGCCGCCGGAGGTTGGGAGAATGAATCCAGGTGAGAGCCATAGAAGGCACGGTCAATGGTTTGACCCTTTTTGCTCAAATCCACAACGATTTTTGAAGTGACGTCTTTGCGTTCGTTGAAGTTGTAAGCCTCTGTTGAACGAACGATTCCAGTGCTGCTGCACGCGGTTGCTGTGATCAGTAAACTTCCGCAGAACAGGGCCGCATTTAGCGCTAAGGATTTCTTCATATAAACCTCGTGAAATTTGGCGTAACGATTTTTTTGTGGGCAGCAGTGAATACGTCTTGCCCGCAAAACAGGCAAGAGCATTTTAAATAAACTTATTACAGGTTGATGATGTTTATTAAACCAGCGATACTACAGGAGATTTCACAAATCGCTCTCTGGTAAAAATTACGGGACTTTCCATAAGGATCCTGTATCTCTCCGCGCTTGGGAACATCTGCAGCCGCAAAGCCTAACAGGAACGTCTTTTCCGCGTATTTTGGATATTCGGCTTTGATGCGCAACCAGTGCTCATTTTCCATCACCAAAATGGCGTCACTGGATTCAAACATTTCCTCAGTCACCTTGTGCGAGGACCAATTGTCCATGTTGATCCCCAGCTTGCGCGACTCTTCAATCATCACAGGATCTGCAGGGCGATGATCTTCAGAATGGAAGCCGGCAGAGATCACTTCGACCTTTGAATTCGGTGCAATTTGTTTGAAGTATCTTTCAGCCAAAGCGCTGCGATTGATATTTCCATAGCAAATGAAAAGAATCTTTTTGGATCCGCGCAGGCATTTTTGTGCTTTCCCTGTTGTCCAGGCAAAGCGATGGTGCTGCAGCTGTTTAAGGACGATCAAGATATCCTTGATGCGGTTTAAGTAGCTTGAACCGATCTTCATGATATCAAAAAGACCTGGAACGGGATCGGACCATTTCTCCACATCCAAAACATGGCGAGGTGAAAAAATGCGAAGCGCATCTTTCAACATTTCTTTTTTGTTCTGCCACGGACCTTTAAACCGACGGGGAGCTTCTCCTCGCAACACTTGTTCATACCATTGCAGATCGGTCTTTAAATTACGCGCGTAGATTTCGGGTGTGTAGGCTTGTGTAGAGCTCACGCGATTTTCCAATATTAGCTCAGCCAGCATCGCCGGGAAGTCGGCACCGGCGCCGACGGCCAAAGGAAGTGAACCCCAGAAGCGGCCGTTGATTTCAACCAGAATGAAGCGGCCTGTTTGTGGATTCCATTTAAACTCAACCATGGCAACGCCAGTCCAGGATAGCGCCTTCATCAGGCTTTCTGTGGCTGCCAGGAGTGCAGATTCAACCTTCACGCTTTTGCGCAGGCAGCTTGCGCCACCAGTCAGTGGCAGTTCGTGCACGCGTTGATGCTGGAAGGCGTAAAGGACCTCTCCGTTGGAAGCCAGGACATTAACACCCACACCCAAGCCCTGAAAGTATTCCTGAACGATCACTTCGCCGAAGTTCAAAAGATTTTCGATTTTACTGCGCGCCTCTTCCTGGGTGAAGGCATACTTCACTTCCAGTTTCTTACGGCCTTCTTTGCCTGTACCGATGGATCGGCCTGGCTTAAGAACCAATGGTCCCTGGGAAAGCAGGCTCTCCATAACGGCAGGCTGATCCACAAATCTGCGGCCTTCTTCCTGTGTGGTCAGAGTGAAGTTATTTGGCAGAGGCAGTCCCAGCTGCATCGCAAGTTCTGTGGTTTTGTTTTTATCCAGAACCTTTTCCAAGGCGTCGTTTGCGGCCATCGCCAGTTTTTTGGCTTGCGGGTGCTGGCGAAGTTTCATCAGTGGCACCAGGGTACGCTCTGTGACGGGAATGATCAGGTCAAAGCGATCTCCGGAAAGAGCGAACTCACACCACAACAGAAAGTCTTTTTCGGACTTCAGCGGATCGGGATGAATCATTTTGCTTTTTACAAAGCGGGACGTGCTGGCGATGCCATGTTCCACAGGGCTGGCCACATGAACATTCCAGCCTTTTAAGGCCAGCGAGCGCACGATTGCCAAAGAGGAAACCATATCGCCATCAAGAATCAGGATGTTTTTTTCAGAACGTGCCATCATCGACTCACCTTGATATTTTTGCAGAAGTCATAAACAGTTACGGACCCGTTGCTGTGCAAATGGTGGGTGCCGTAAATATTTTTGAAGAAATCAGCTTTTATTTTCGTCTGAGTTTTTTCGCTATATTCAGTTTTGGTCAGACGCTGAATTTCATTGATGCGAGAACTGGCGCCATAGACACCGAACTCCTGGGTTTGGGATACACGGTAAACTTTACCGCCATCGCGAACCATACCACCATTGCGCGCCACCAGTGGATTGATGATCAAAGGATTCATCGCATGGGCCGTCCAGGATTCACTTAGCGGAGAATCCGCATAAAAGGCATGCAGCTCCGTGCAGTTGTCATTCTTTTGCAGGGAATCCATATTGGTCAGCATCCACCACAGGCCGTCTTGTTCGAATAGCAAGCTGTCTACGGCTGCGATATTCTTCATCAAGGACTTTTCAAATTCCCATTTTAGCGGGAACTCAAGGCATTTGTAGATTCGGATCTCTTTGGATCCGGAAGTTTCGGGACACATGTAAAGCTGACCCTGATATTCGAACAAATACGGAAATGACATGTGAAAGGATTCTTTGATCACCGGACCAAGGGAGATGGCTTTGTCTTCTTTCAGTTCAAACGCGGAAATATGGCCCAAACCGGTTTTGTAATCGTATTCTTCGACAAAACAAATATCACGGCCGTCACGATGAATAACAAATGGGTCCGCGAAAAACTGATCGTTGCAGTATTCAAAAGGGGAGCCCTTCGCTAATTGCAAAGGCTGCCAGTTGTCCCGAATGAACGCCACATTCCAGTGCTGATCCTTGTTTTGCAGTGACTGAACTTTTTGACGGATGGTTCTGAAAATGCGTTTTCCCAAGTAAGCTGCAAGGCTTAGACTGGATGGCGTTTGCACTTCCCAATTCTGATCTTCGTTTCCTTGCAAGTGTGCCCAGGAAAAATCCGGATTGAGGGATTTCTTTTGCAGGTACTGAGTCAAATAAGACAAAGATTTGCGGCTGACATAGGCCTGGTTCAGCAGAAAGCTGGATTGAGTTAGTAATTGTCCTGTCAGAACATTCTCGATTTTTTCCGTTGTTTGCAAACGGATGCGAAATGGAGTGACCGCTTTTTTGTTCAGAACTTCCCAAAACCCCAGAAAGCCGGTTTTTCCAGAGGGAATGCCGGCTTCGACTAACAAAGCACCGTTCTTTGACTTCAACAGTAATGTCTTATCAACGGGCTCCGCATTCAGGGAAACCAGGAAATCAAACTCCTCTGTCGAAGAGGCAGCTAAAACTTCAAGATCTTGTGATGGCGCCTTATTCAGGTGGCCCCGGTAAGCCGTCGAGTTCAGAAATCTTACATCCAGACCAATGATCGTATTCAGAAGTTTTTTTGACAACCAGGTCGGCGCCTTAGGTTCATTTGCATCTGATCTTCTGACAACTCTGACTTCCGCAAATGCAGATGCCTGCACGTCCCTGATGAACTCAAGGGCGTACTTGGAGTTGAAATGTTCAGAAACGACCAGGCCGATTTTCACAAATTACATCCTGACGGAAGTCATGATCACATAGGAAGTATATTCATTGTCGTAGATTTTAAATGGCTGCGATGCCGGCGTGGACTGAGCAACACCAAGCGAAAGATCGATATTGTCGTTCACTGAGAAATTCAGATTCGTTTCCAATGACTGGAAGGCTTCATGACGTTGGTTTTCGTCATCGCTACCGTTGTAGAATTCATCTTTAACGCCCACGCCCTGGGAAACATTCAGTCTGTCACCGAAGTACTTGGTCGCGCGCAACCAATGTTCGATCTGACCGCTTTGCGTGGCTTTCATACGGGGAGTCTTACCTTCGTTAGAAATGTAAGTACTGTTCTTTTGCGCCAGGGCCCAGCCGCGACCATAATAACCGACAGAAAAACCCATCGGCAAATCGCGAGCCGCCTCAAAATCCATTCCCACACCACCATAAGTTCCTGCTTCAATTTGATCAGGAGCCGTCGGAACGAAAAGCTTGTAGATCGCTTTGGTTTTGATGTCGTACGGAAGACTTAGTGGAGTTTTGTCGATCAAGGCAATATGCGAATCCGCCATTTCAGTTTTGGACGGCATCTCATACCCATAGCGCACACCTTCAGAATCATAAGTGAAAGTGGGGCGCACGCTTACCGTAAAGCGTTGATCCAGTTTGTAGTTCAGTGCCAGCAGATTGTACATGTAGACACTGCCGTTGCCGGTATTGAAGTCATTCACTTCGCTGGAATAGTAGCCAAAATAGCTCGCGCTGATTTTCGAACTGCCTGTGGGAACCCACGCAGAAATCGCTGGAGCATCGGCGTTGGCAGATGCCGCGTAAGGGATAAGCAAGAGTGCTAAAGTCAGCAGTTTTCTCACAATGATTTCTCCGTTTGAAAATGAGCCCTTAGATTTACCCTCTGTGAACGGGCATTTAAAGTGCTCCACGAACTGATGAAATCTTTGCAGGAGGTGACCAAACCCTGGTCAGTCATTCGGGAACGGTACTTTTTTCAGTCCTTGGGAAAGGTATAACTTATAGTGCCCTTTCTATGCGAATATCCGCGGAATCATGTGTAGCAGTAGGCTCGTTTTAAGCATCTTTTCAGGAACGTTAGTGCTCCTAATGTCCTTCTCCGCTCACGCGGCTTCCTTGATCAATATCTGTGATCGGGGCGATCTGGGCGTTGCCATTGCCAAGTCCCTGGGGGCGTCCAGCTGCCAGGAGGTTTCTTCTGAAGATCTGGCACAGCTGCAGTTTCTAAAAACCGAGGCTGTTCTGACAGATATCCCGGCTAACGGCTTCGTGGGGTTGGACTCCCTGCGAAGCTTGGTGCTGGATTCAAATTCGATAAAGCGCATCCATCCGGGCGCCTTCAATGGTTTGCAGTCTTTGCAGGAGCTGTCTTTGCAAAACAATCAATTGGTACATTTGCCGGCGTTTATGTTGGAGCCCTTAAAAAACCTGCGTCGTCTGCAATTGCAGGGCAATCAACTGAGACAGATGTCTCGTGGCGTTTTTAGGGGTGCAAGATCCGTTGTTACGATTGATTTGGAGAATAATAGAATCTCCCAAATCGAACAAGGGGCCTTGGCAGGGTTATCCTCAATGCAGGTACTCAACCTGCGCGGCAATAATCTGGCGGTCCTGACAAAAGCGGGGCTTGCGGGGGCCTCGGCATTGAAAACTTTGATCGTCGATGCGAACCGGATCGAAAGCATCGAACCTGGCGCCCTCACTCTTCCAAATCTTTCCCAACTGGATATACATGAAAATCCCCTGAAAGAGATTTCCCGTCACCAGACAGGATTAATCCCTGATGCCTATGTTGGCGGTGTAAAGGTGAACCCCTAGATGCAGCAGCACAAAGAAGGCTTCAACAGAGTTGCATTATTAACGGGCGCGCGAATATTCGGCGTGATTTTCTCGTTTGCGATTCCTATGTACTTGGGCCGTCATCTGGAGGTCGATACTTACGGAACCTATAAGCAGGTGACGCTGATCTATTGGTTTGCTCAGGTGGCTTTAAACCTGGGGCTGGATGATTCTGTTTTCTATTTTCTGCGCTGGGATAAAAAGAACTTCCCGCTGTTCAGTCTGAACGCTTTGGTTTTCAACGTGCTGGTCACGGGCTTCCTGGCCTTGATGATGACGGTCTTCCGCTTTGATATCGCAGCCCTGTTGAACAATCCGGATCTTGCTCAATATCTGCCGATCCTGGGGTACCTGATTGCCGTGACGTTGTGTTCACTACAAATCGAAGGGTTCCTGATCAACTTCAACCGTTTTAAGGCGCGCCTCTATTTGGATGCCGGGACTGAGCTGTTAAAGTCCGTGGCGATCATGGGCGCCTTCATTTTGTTTGATTCCATTTTCATTGCCTTGGCGCTTTTGTCACTTCTGATGACTCTGCGTATGCTGTGGATGATGTACACCATGCACACTCACAAAGTTCGCGAAGGCGTGCGCTACCGCGATGCCCATAAGTTCTTTATGGATCAGGCCCGCTATGGTCTGCCGCTGGGGGTTTCCCGCATTGTTCAGAATATTCTGAACATGGAAAATCTGTTCATTTCATCGTTCTACAATGTCAGACAATTTACCTTCTATTCTGTGGGCTGTTTTGAAAATCCCATTGTGAATTCGCTGCGCACGTCACTGTACGAGCTGGTGAATATTGAGCTTATCGACAACATCAAAAGTAAGAATTATGAAAAGGCAGCGGAAACCTGGCGCCGGATGACCCGCAGTCTATTTTTGGTGGTAGTCCCATTCACCATTTACATGATGTTCTTTGCCAAAGAGATGATTGTGTTTATTTTCTCGGACAAGTATGTCGAGAGCGTACCATTTTTCATTGTCTTTAATTTCTATATTTTTATCGCGTGCTTGAATCCTGAGCCTTTATTTCGTTCGACCTCCAATACCGGTTATGCTTTGAAAATCAAAGTGCTGGGAGTGGTGCTGGGACTATTGATGATTGTGGGTGGAGCCTACTACATCGGCCCAATGGCTGTATTATGGGGTAAAATTCTGGCAGTTGCCTTCATCAATATTTCAGGACTATTCATCGGAGCGCGTTTGTTGAAGACAAATGTTCTGAATCTTTTCATCTGGAAGGATTTAGGCAAGACCGTCATGCTTTCGGTGGTCTTTGGATTGATAGCCCGTGCAGCCTTCTACAATCTAACATGGCATCCATTCTGGGTGCTGGCAGCCAGCTCCAGCGTTTATGCGGTGGTTTACTTCTTCTTTGCCTGCCGGATCAACCTGGTTCGTCCCGAAGAAGCCGAGCACTTGTTCAGCGTGATTAAAAAGGTGTTCATCAAACTTCGATTGATTAAGAAGCTTGAGGTCGCCCGTGACTAAAAGAGTTTTGATCATCGCTTTAGCTAAAGACTGGACGGGAATTAGTCGCCTGCCATCGGGACTTTCCCGAGCGGGCTTCGACGTGGTGGCCTTGTGTCCTACAGGCAGTTTTCTGTCCAAAACAAAGTTTTTAAATCAGGTCATGACTTATCCGACCTTTACATTCACCCGGTCCAAATTGGTTTATCTTTGGATTCTGACTGCGATGTTGCGCTTTAAAGCGGACATCATCCTGCCAGGGGACGAAGATGCATTATTAGCGATGCAGAACCTGGCTAATACCTCATCCAAAATTCCGGGTCTTGGTTTTTTATCCAAGAAGTTGCGCCAGTTCACAGCGCCTCGGGAATTTGATTCTGTTGTTCTAAACAAATCCCGCTTCGTGGAAAATTGCCGCGAGTGGGGAGTGCGTGTTCCTAAAAATACCCGCGTCGATAGTCTGGAAATGGCTCTGCAGGAAGTTTCTTCATTCGGATACCCTGTGGTTCTGAAATTCGATTTTGGCTATGGCGCCTCTGGGGTTACGGTTTGCCAAAACGAAGTGGATCTTCGCAAAGGTTTTGCCAAACACTCGACGGTCGGATTCTCGAAGAAGCTTAAAGAATTGATCAAGCGCCTGGTGTTCGTGGTGCAAGAGTCCACTGAAGCAGGAATTTCATTGCAGCAATACATTTCAGGTCCTGTGGGTCTGGTGCCTTTCGTGGCTAAGAACGGTCATGTCTTTGCGATCAATCCAATGTTGAAACATAAGACTTATCCCGGAGCAACTGGGCCATCCAGTGTTGTGAAGGGTATTGATAATCCCGAAGTCAGAAATGCCGTGATGGTGTCGGCTTCAAAATTGAACTATTCAGGATTTGGCTCTTTGGATTTCATCATTGACGAAAAAACTCAGGATGCCTACATCATCGAACTTAATCCGCGTCCCGTTCCGACTTCGCATTTCAGTGGTGAACTTTGTGCGGAAGATCTTTGTGTGGCACTTTATGACGGCCTTTATGGAAAAGTTAGTATTGGCAGCCCGGTTTTCAAACCGTATTTGATTGCGCTTTTCCCCAATGAAAAGCGCCGTGATCCGAACAGTCCTTATCTGACTGAGGCTTATCACGACGTACCTGCAGGCGATCCAGAGTTACAATCTGCTTTGGATCAGTAAAAATAAATTAGTTTTTAAAAGTGTAACTGCTTAGGTTGTTGCTGGCTTTGGCATCTTGAACCAGGCTTTCAACCGTGGTGAATTCAAAGTCATTCAATAGACTCAAGAACTTATCGCGATTGCTATTCAGACCTACATAGTGTCTGAAGCGTTTAATCGCTGGCAAAGCCACGCGTGGTTGTTCAGGATCGAATTCCCAAGGGTGGAAATACATGACCACGGGACCTGACTGCAGATCTTGTTTTAAAGCGGATTTAGTCATCGCATAGGGAAGCATACGGAAGTAACCACCACCGCACACCGGGACCTGAGCGCCAAAGAACTTGGATTTTTTAAGAGGAACTTCAGTTAAACCACTTACTGTGGTGATCGCCGTTGGAAAGTCCTTTACGCCATAATCCGGGTGAGACGTGACGAAAATCGAGCTGTCGTATTCTAAACCGCAATCGCGAATGATCGGTAAAGCCCAAGAAGTCTTATGCATAACGGAAAAGCTGGGAGCTCTAAAACCTTTGATCTTCCTGCCAGAAACTGATTCCAAAGCAGCCACGGCCTTTTTTAAATCAGCCTCGAAGGATTTTGGATCTAGAAGATCAATCGGCGTGTGTTGGTAGCTGTGGCAGCCGATTTCGTGTCCTTGGTCTGCGATTTTTTTAATGAGCTCAGGCGCACGGTCAGCCAACCAGCCCAGAATATAAAATGTCGCCTTGATGTTTTTTCCCGCCAAAGCATTCAGGATGAAATCCATCCCGATGTTAACGCGCATTTCCTGCTTGTCCCATTCAGAATCAGAGACAAAATCCCGCATGTTTCTGACGGTAAACCAGTCTTCAACGTCAAAACTTAAAGCAATCGGATGTTTGGATTTCTTTGAGTTAGCGATAAGTTTCGACATAACTTTGCACCATTTTCTCTAGGGAATAGTGTTTAAGAACTATTTCACGGGAATGCTTTTTACGCTCGGTCAAAGAGACTTTATTCGTGTGCATTTGCTTAAGAATATTAAATAAAGCACTTTCATCCTGAAGATCATAAAGTTCCAAGGCCCCATGGGAAGTCTCGCGGTGGGGAGCGATATCGCTGCACAGGCAGACTTTTTCTGTGGCCATGGCTTCAAGTACCGCAACCGGATGACCTTCGCGAATAGAGGAGCTTAAGAAGATGTCTCCTTTTGCCAAAACCTCAGAGGCATCATTCTTAAAGCCGTGCATAGTGACCTGGGACTCAAGACCATGCGCCTTAATGAAGTTTTCAAGTTTTTCACGAGGTTCGGGAGTTTTGGAAGTTCCCGCATGATCAAAGGTAAATGGAATTCCGGCATCTTTTAACAGGCGGCAAGTGTTGAACAGGTATTCCAGGTTTTTCTCGTAGGAAATACGGGCAATGCTAACCATGTGCAGAGATGTGCCTGCTGGATTCACTTCTGGAGTCGGCACAAATTTACTGGTGTCGACGCCATTCGGGATCACCGTCAAAACAGAGCGATTTACCAACGGGCAGTTTTCAACAATTGAATCTTTAACGAAGCCCGAGACCCCGATCATTTCGTGATAGAAGTAGCTCGCAAACTGGAAGAAGTACCGATACTGAGGCTTGATGATGAAGTGATGCATGGTGTGTTGAGTGTGCACCAGGCGCAGGCGGGGAAAGCGCATCTTCAGAAGTACTGCGTACTCTGTAGGACCAAAATCATGAGTATGAATGACGTCGATCTGGTTATCCTTGATGACCTTGATGAGTTCCTTAACCAGATTCCAATCGCGGCCAGCGGACTTCTTATAGGTAAATACCGGGAAGCCAGCGTCCTGAATGGCCTGGCCAATGCCTGCCAAACTTTTAGTCTCATAGGTAAAAAAGTGAAGGCGAGCACCTTCGCCCGTGTGCAAAGCAAGCTGCTCCAGAAGGCGTTCAATGCCTCCCAGGTACAAGTGTTCCACCAAATGCAATACGTTCTTCTTGCGGATCATTGATGGAATTTCTATCAAAAAATGGGACCTTTTTAAAGTGAAACCCCGGAATTGTAGGAACTCCATGGAACAGGCTTTGCGGTGGAAGTTACGTGCGAATTCATTTAATTTCCTGTGAAACGCATGAAGAAAATCCTGTTCGTATCCAGCATCCAAATCTTTCCCCCGATGTCGGGTGGGCAACTGCGCAGCGCGAACCTCTGCCGGGCCTTGGTGCGTTTGGGCTATGATGTGCAAGTGTATTCACTCACGGGCCGCAAAGAGAACTATCTTTCAAGAAAACCCACATTAACACACACACCTGAATGCAGCATTCAAGAGACCGTGAACATGAATCCGGTGTGGGGAATGATCCAGTTCATTTTTTATCGTCTGCAACTGCCACCGTTATGGGTGAGCTGGTTGTTGAAGTTGTTTGTTCCTGCCGATCTTAAGAAGGCGCTTTCCAATTCTGATCAGGTGATGTTGGATTTTCCATTTTTGTCTCCACTTCAGCAGCAATTAAAAAAGCCGCTTTGGTTGAACACGCATAATGCCGAGTTCGAGTTGTGGGGGAATGCTCTCGTATCCAAAGCCGTCAAAAATATTGAAGTTGATGCTTTGACGACTGCTGAGCGCGTGCTTTTTTGTTCCGAGGAAGATCGTCAAAAGTTTGTCGGAATGGTGCCGGGTCTGACTGAAAAAAGCAGTGTGGTTTCCAACGGTGTTGATGTCGGTCAGTTTTTATGGTCGGTAGAAGCACGTGAACTGGTTCGTCAAAAGCTTGGCATCGCTGACAAAAAGGTTTTGTTGTTCACAGGTTCCTCGTATCAACCCAACCAGGAAGCCTTCCAGTTTTTGAAAAGCTTTGCACAGAAAAATCGGTCCACGCTGATAGAGATGGGCGCGGTGATTTTGGTGGTGGGTACCGTCAGTCAGGAATTGCAGGATGGGCCCCACTTCAAAGTTCTGGGACGGGTGGATGATATTATGCCGTACTTTGCAGCCAGTGATTTTGGTTTGAATCCGGTTGAGCAGGGATCCGGTGTGAACGTGAAGATGATCGAGTTTATTGCGGCACGATTGCCCATTCTGTCGACTCAGTTTGGTTGTCGGGGACTTAGTCTGGAAGATCGCAGGAACTGCTTTGTCTTTTCCCGCGAACAGTTTTTGTCGGCACTTCAAGCAGTGCTGGCCTTATCAGATTTAGAATTAAAAACAGTTTCCGCATTGGCGCTTAGTGAAAACGAGCACAAGGTGGATATGACGAAAGCTTTGTTAGGAACAGGTCTATGAATCAAATATTGAAAAGTCATAAGGTACTTTTGTTGACCACTTTGATCGTGGTGGTTGCGGCACTGGCGTATATTCTGGTCACGCCTAAAACTTTCGTGGCGAACAGCCGGGCTGCGATCTTTCGCATGAAAATAGAAAATCCGGACAATGGGTCTGATGAATCCCGCAATCGTTGGATCTGGATTCGCGATGGTCTGAATATCGGCAGTGCGACTGTTACTGATGAACAGATTAAAAAGTTCCTGGCCGCAAACGAAGAGGCGAAAGCCGCAACGGCACAGTTTTCTTCTGAATCATCCAAAGTGAAGTTTTTGAAAAGCCTGGTGAATGTTCAGTTCACTGGTGCTGATGAAAACAATTATGTGATCGAGGTCAAGTCTTCGAATCCGGTATTGGCTCTGCAACTGAATCAAAATGTCTTCGAAAATCTGAAGTTTTTGGCTGTACAAAAAGACAACGAAGATTTTCAGGCTTTGGCTGAAAAGATCACGCAGGAAGCCGCAGCTTTCCCAGCTAACTCTCAGGAGCGCAGCTTCTATCAAAATAAGCTGGTAAAGCTGAAGTTCGAGCACGTGATTTCACAATCGCAAAAAGAACGCGTGTTCAGTGTTATCGCAGAACCATCCGTATCTGATAAGGCGATCTGGCCAAAGCCCGCAGCCATTTTAGTTGTGGCGATCCTGGCCGGTCTGGTGTTGGGATTCTTGTTTGAATATCTGATGTTTGCTTTTAAGAGAGACTAATGCAGTTACTTGCCGCCGTACTTTTTATGGGACTTGTCATTACGACACTCCATTTGGAGGTCCCACTGCTGCTTTCAATTCATATCGAATTGATTTTTTTCCTGCTGGTGGTGGGACAGACGGCGTATGGCGTTTTTTTGCAAGAGAAACAGAAGCTGTCGTTTTCTCATCCCATCGTGTTGCCGCTGTTGCTGGTGTCTTTGTATGCCTTGGCTCCGTTGCTGTCGTCATTTTTCAGTGACCAGCTGTGGATTCTGCAAGACGGGGAATATAAAAGTCTGGTGAAGATTCTGTTGCTTGCACCTTGTTTGTATTATCTTTTGATTCGCCCGAAGAACCGTGATCTGCTTTTAAATGCGATCATTTTCTTTTACTGCGTTCTGGGCGTTTATTTTCTTTATCGCTATTTCGTTTTGGGTGAAGCGCGCGAGTATGATGGCCGCCCGTTGCTAAGTATTCGTCATGGGGACCCGAACTTTCTTTGTACGTTCTTTGCGATGATGGTGCCTCTGGCCTTGATGCAGGCGTGGCGGGCTGTAATTGATAAAAAGAACTTCCAGGTTTTCCTGCATCTGGTGGCAGCGCTATTCCTGGTGATTTGTGCCTTTGTCACTCAATCCCGTATGGGTATATTGGCATTGCTTGTCGGCCTGGGCTTCTTATTGACCCGCCGGTTTTCAAACTCGCCAAAGGTGGCTGCTGTCAAAGTGGCCGCGGCCGTTTGTTTCCTTGCGATGGTGTCAGCCATTGCTTTGGAAGGTTCCTTGGCGCACAGGTTTTCGGATATCAATGATAAATCCAGTGCAGACCGTCTTTTGACTTATGAAAATGGCTTTAAGGTATTTGCTGAAAATCCATTTTTTGGATCGGGAATGCACAAGGCCCGGGACTTCTTCTTTGCCAATTCCAAGTACCCTCATTTCCAAAGCGAGTTTAAGCCCCTGGAAGTTCACAACACTTACCTGAACGTACTTGCCGAGCTGGGTGTCGTGGGTTTTGTGGCCTTTGCCGCGATTTTGATTTGGGCCTGGCTGGCTGTTTGGCGCTCGCAAAATCCTGAGCGCTACTTTCTGATTACTTCTTATTTTATTCTGGCTGCGGCATCGCTGACAGTGGGGATTTCGTATAAAGACTTGGTGCTTTTGCATTTGTTCGTTTTGGCGGCGCTTGCGCAGCAGAAAAAGGATCGGGCCCTATGATCTTGGTGCTGATTTTATTTTGGATCGTTTTTGTGGCGATTTGCTTGCACTACGTGCTTTTTGGTTTGCTTGTGTATCTGGTGTCGCGCGTATTTAAAATGAAACATAAAATTTCCGAAATCACTCCCTCTGTGTCATTCGTTATTGCCGCTTATAACGAAGAGCGCATCATCCGGGAAAAAATATTAAGTGACCTGAAAACGGCATATCCCAAGGATAAGATAGAATTCATCATTGTCTCTGACGGCTCGACCGATCGAACTCCAGAGATAGTCAGCGAATTCAGTGCGCAGGGTGTGATCTCTATGTTTCAACCCCAGCGTCAGGGCAAAACCGCTGCTCTGAATCGTGCAGTTGCAGCCGCGAAGAACGAAATCATTGTTTTCTCTGATGGAAATTCGATGTTTCGTCCGGATGCTATTTCAAAACTTGTACGCCACTTCGCGGATGAAAGTATCGGTGGAGTGTGTGGTCGCAAAAGCGTCCTGCAGCACCAGGATCGCAAGGCCTCCATCGGCGACAATCTTTACTGGCACTATGAATCTGCATTGAAGCAGGCGGAATCCCACTTGGGATCAATACCGACGGCTGATGGAGAGATCTTTGCTCTTCGAAAAAATCTGTACAAAGAAGTTCCCCGCGAATTGATCAATGATGATCTGGTGATCACCTTCAATATTCTGGAGCAGGGGAAGCGTGTTATCTATGATCAGGAAGCTATCACCGAAGAGGAAGCTTCCATCACTCTAAAAGATGATTTCAATGTGAAGTCCCGCATGGTTTACGGCGGCATTCAGGTTATTTCACTTTATAAAAAACTTTTGAACCCTGTGGCCAGTTGGTTTGGCTTTCAATTCTTTATTCATAAAACTCTGCGCTATTTCATGTGGGCGTTGTTGGCTTTGATTTTGGTTTCAAATACCCTGTTGGTGGGTGCCGGGGCATTCTATGCCGTCTTCCTGGGTTTGCAGGTGGCCTTTTATCTGATGGCCCTGATTGGATATCAATTGGATAAGACGGGTGCTAAGGTCGGTGTCTTCTATTTGTCGTACTATTACTGCAATGTGAACTTGGCGGCGTTCAAAGGTTTTCTTTTCTGGCGTAAACAACGTTCGACTGTGGATATTTGGAAAAAGGCACAACGCTAATGAATAACGACAAGCTTTTGCAGAACAGGGATTTGATTGTGTTTGGCGAGGATTTCGCCCGGCACCCGCATTCCCTTGAGCATTTGCTTCGTCCACTTTTTCTGTCGAATCGCTTTATCTGGGTTGAAACAATTGGTTTAAGATCCCCGAAGTTCAATTTGTATGATCTGAAAAGAATTGCTGGAAAGCTTGCCGGTTGGTTCGGTTCAAAGACGCCGCAGGTACAGCGCCAAGTCCCGGCAAACATATCAATCGTATCGCCCTTTATGATTCCCTTGAATCAGTTTTCACTGGTTCGGGCCTTTAATCGCTGGAGTGTCGCGAGGGCCGTGAATAAAGCCATCCAAGGCCTGAAGTTCAAAGACATCATCACAGTCACTTCCGTACCGAACTCCTGCGACTACGTCGGGGACTTCAACGAGACATTGAAAGTCTATGTTTGTGTCGATGAGTTCTCTCTTTGGCCGGGACTTGATTACGATATGGTTCGTAAAATGGAGCAGAGGCTTTTGGCCAAGTCGGATCTTGTATTTGCGACCTCTGAAGCCCTGGTAAAATCCAAGTCCAACGGAAAAACGGAAACGGTGCTTTTGACTCACGGGGTGGAGTTCGGTCATTTCAATATTGGCCCTAAAACCTCCACAGGGAAATTGAAACTTTGCTATTTCGGATTGTTTGATGAACGCAGTGACCAGCAGATTCTTTTGGATTTGGCGAAGGCATTGCCTGATGCCTCGATTGAAATCATTGGCAATGTCGTTTGTGACGTCAGTCGTTTAAAGGCTCAAAAGAACATTTACTTTAAAGGTGCTGTTAGTTATACGCAGTTGCCACAGGCCATTTCTGAAATGGATATGTTTATTCTGCCTTATGTGCGTAACGAGCTGACCAACAATCTGAATCCGCTGAAGCTTAAGGAATACCTATGCACAGGACGACCGGTGATAGCAACGGCATTACCGGAAGTGGTAAAGCTGGGCGAGTATCTGTTTATTGCAAATGATGGTAACGAGTTTGCGGATGTCGTGCGTGACCTGCATGCGGGTTGTCGCGTTTCCAAAGGCCCTGCAGCGCTTGGATATCTGCAGGCCAGTGAAACCTGGAAGGCCAAGGCGGAACGCTTTAGCTTAAAGGTTAGCGCCCTCTAGCGCCCACCACGACGGCAATAGTTTTTAGAATAATCATAACATCCAAAAATATGCTGCTGTGTTTGATGTAGTACAATTCAAACTGCAGTTTTTCTTTTGAGTCCTCAATGCTTGCGCCATAGGGATAAAGCACCTGGGCCCAGCCGGTCAGACCGGGGCGCAAGGTGTGGCGCAAATCATAATACGGGAGCTGAGCCTTTAGCATTTCGTTAAACTCTGGTCGCTCTGGTCGTGGACCTACGAAACTCATTTCGCCTATCAATACATTCCAAAGCTGTGGCAACTCGTCCAGACGAGTCAGGCGGATGAAACGACCTACCTTGGTAACACGGTTGTCGTTCTTTGCTGCCCAGACAGCGCCATTCTTTTCGGCATCTGTGTGCATCGAGCGGAATTTGTAGATCGTAAAAGTCTCGTTGTCTTTTCCAGTACGCTTTTGGCTATAGATTGCCGGCCCTCGGGATTCAAGTTTTACCACCAGGGCCACCAGCAAAATAATCGGGGAGGCCAATAGCAGAAAAGTTCCAGAGATCGCAATGTCCATCAAACGTTTCAGTCTTAGTTGCACTGGGTGTGAAACTGACGAAAACCCTGCCGAATTAATAAACCATTGATAGTCCAACAGGTGCAAAGGCACTTTGCGCAAATGGCGCTCATAGAACTCAGTAATTGGAATGGCATTAACGCCAGCACACTTGGCCGCCACAATTTGCGAACTGATTTCGGGCTTTAATATTTTCTCGCGGCTGGCAATGACCAGGGTACTCCAGGGGGATTGCAAAAGCTTTTCCAGCTTTTGTGCAGGGTCGTCTGGACTGTAGTATTCAATTTGGCCATCAAAACCCAGATCGGAAAAGTCTTTCGAGATGGTTTCCTGAGCCTCTTTATCTGCAAGTATCAGCCACTTCAAACGGCCTTTAAGAGCTTTAAAGAAGTTAATAACGAAAAATCGATAGCATACAGATACAGTGGCAAATAATAAAAGACTGGCTAACAGAGCGCCTCGGCCGAACAATCCCACGCGATCCGTGGAGAAGATAAAGGTGATGGTGGTCGCGGTCAGGGTTGTCAGCACAAAAGCCATCCCTTGTCGCACCAACAGTTGCTTGAATCCCGAAATGTGGTCCAAGTCATAGTTTCCAAAGATGTACTGAATGACGGGGACTGATAAAGTCAAAAGCACAAGCTCGATGATTTGAATATCAAAGGGGCTATTACCCACGCGGATCATAGTTGCGATAAACAACGTGGTCACGAAAAGGAGTACGTCCAAACCGACAAAAGCCACTTTGTGTTTTGTTCTAAGTAGTGGGGCAAAACTTTTCATAAAAGCAGATCTCCCTTTTGGGCCGTCATCTGTAAAGAAGTTGTGCAAAATAAAGAACTCTTCTTCAATATAGTGATCGACGCTGCACTTTTCTATTTCCACCAAATATACCAGCAAAAAGGCAACCAACAGGAAACGTCTCAATCTGAGACGGCGGGCCCCAAAATAGTGCGGGGCCGTCGACCTAATAAGTCATCGACAGCCCCGTCTTCAGATACGCACAATTTAAAGAAACGTTCAGTTAAAAATCTAATTTCAAAATTACTGACAGAATGGCAGTGATTTCACCATCGACTTTATTGAAGTCAATTTGTTGTACTTGCCACCCGGTTTAAGCACGGACCAGTAAACTCCCGATTTGATCGCGATCGCTTTTTTGCTGGCAATTTGTTTTGCCATAATACCGACACCACAATGAAGATTGATATACGGATCCAGGATCGTTTTCTTAGGGCTGGTGGAGCTTAGGTTTTTATCTTTGCTCCAGTCAAACTTACACCATTTATTCCACTGCGTATCCTGATAGGAAAGTTGTAGTAATCCTTCAGAGTAAACAGGTTTTTTCGTGACATTGTCAGTACCCATAGTCGTTTCGTGCATGCGCGAAAGCGGATTGTAAGCACTTTCGTAACGAGCCATTGCCACGAACAACTGAGCCCAGACGTTAGCGCGTTGGTTGTTGTTAAGTTTTGCATACTTTGGGCAGAACTGGTTCATATCAGTCGCACCGTTTAACAGAGTATTCCAGTCATTCAAAACAAGAGTTTGCAGGTACTGGGACCACTGTTTGCGCTCTGGTTTGGACGAAGTTTCCCAAGACAAAGGCGCCATTGTATAGGCGCCGGTATCTGGAATTGGAGACGGGGAAGGTGTTGGAGTTGGAGCCGGGTTCGCCGGCTCAGAAGGCTTTGGGGATGGCAAGCCAGTACCCCCTTTGTCGTAAACGCTGTAGATCAAAGATCCGCCTTTAAGGGCATCAATCACCTGAGTGCGATGAGCCATAGTCAGTGCCGGGCAACCCCATGAACGTCCCTGAACAACACTGGCTTCAGAGACATAGTTTGCACCGTGGATTACGATCGCACGGGCGCGGGCGTTGGAGTTCGTTGCAGACAAACCATCCAGGCGCAAAGAGTAGCCGTGGCTTCCATTATATGTTTCCGCCGTGCGGAAGAAGCCCAGGGAAGTCTTGTTGGAACCAGAAGCATTGCTGAACGAAGTCGCATTGCCGTCATGATCAGGATCGGAATTTTTACCGTGAGCAACGTGCAATGGCCAGACGCCACCGGAGTTCAGATCCACGATATAGAATCGTGCAGTTCTGGAACTTTGGGCGTAGTTGATGATAGTGATGTAGTTTTTGTTATTGAAAGAGGCTTTGTTTTGCTCGAAGTAAATCAAAGCATCGATCAACGACTGGGTCGGAACGATGTTCGTGGGATCCACGTGATCGTATTTCATTAGGATTGTTTCTCTGTCGTAGTCAGACATTGTCGAAACATCGGAAGCCATAGCGCGAACCATTGGTTCTGCGGGAGTGGAAACGGCTTGCTCCACTGCGGGATCATCGGGAAGAACGGTTTCTGTTTGGGCTTCGGCATTAACACAAAGGCCCAGGGTTATAAAAGTAGCTGCGATCAAAAGCGTGGCTCTAGAACGTACAGAAGAATTCGTTTGCCTTACTAGCATTGAGATTTCCTCCTGTGCGGAATTACACATTCATGTGTGCAAACAAAGACTAGCCGAGAAAATTACGGTGCGGAAAAATTGATTACTGAATACGAAAAAATAGGACCTACAACTGACCTTAATGTGGAATAAGCTCGCAGAAACCTCTACTAGGGACTTGTGTTTTTATGACCTGGGTCTGTGAGAAAGTGAACTCTGCCCGTAATCTAAACTTATGAAAAAGTTTTTCCTTTGTCTGATTTTTCTGTTCCTCACTGGTTGTACTGCCGCTAATCCCGTACTGGATGCGATGATCGGGGGGATCTCGATCACACAGGTGGAAGGATATTTTGATCTGGATCGCAAACAGGAAAAAGATTTCGAACGTGAGCTGAATAAAGACGTAAAGAATATCCAGCGCAAGCAGCTCCAGGATTTTGCTCAGGCGATTCGTCAATTTGATGAACGCGTACCGCATGAAAAGGAAGATTCAAAAATACTCAGTGAAGTATTCGAGAAACTGGAAAGCGAATACTCAAATGCCTCGGGCGCATTTAAAAACTCAGCCGTCTTTCTGGTGAACTCCCTGCGCGAAGAGCAGTTTGCGCACTTCGAGAAGCAAGTGCGGAAGGAAATTCAAGAGGCACGTTTGGACGGACAGGCACCGTTCAACTCGAATTTACAGGCGCGATTCAAAAAACAGATCAAGTATTGGGTCGGACCCATGAGCGTTCATCAGGACCAGATGCTGAAGCAGTTTATTGACCAGGAACCGTTTCCCTGGAAAGAGCGATTGGACAATCGTGAACAAATTCTGAATAGATTCATGGCGGAAAGGCAGGACCCTAAAAAACTGCGACAGTTCACTGAACAGTTTATGGTGGACTATGATTCCCTTCGCACGCCAGAGTACGCTCGTTCTCTGGCTGCTTATGAAGAGAGATTCAAGGGTTTCCTGAATAAGTTCTGGTCCACGTTGAATTATGAACAAAAGCAGCAATTGCAAAGCAGTCTGAACAAACAAGCCCAGGAAGTCGAAAGTCTGGCACTGAATGAACGTCCTGTGAAATAGACCTTTCCTGATGTCAGGTTGCATGATTTCTCCTGGGGTCCCTATAATAGGACTCGGAGGATTCATGACATATTTATTATTTGCAGCTTTGCTGGCACTGACAGCCTGTACGACAACACCAACAGTTGCACCATCGCCGGTTCCTCCAATGGCGACTCAAGTTGGGGACGAGAGTTCCTCTATTGATGCGGTTGCGATTCAAAGAGCACTGCAATTGGAAAGAAATGTCGAGCAACTGGGAATACAGGAAAAAAGTTTTAACACCTGCGAGATGGGATACGGATATTCCAGAAACAAAGATTGTCGAACAGCCTATATGACAGTGTTGAATGTGCGTTTGCTTTGTCGTGATTCAGTCGGAACGATCTCTACTGTATTGACCGAGGCAGATGTCACTCCAATTGCCGCACAAACGATCCGCTGGAACTTGAAAAATGTACACGGAGAATTCATCACCGATGGCCTGGGATATGGGCAATTAGTGGCTCTGTCCTATCGTTCTCAGAAAAGGGAAAGACTGAAACTTTCCCTTGGAAATGAGTTTCTTTACATGCGCGCCAACGAAATCACGAAGGTTATTACACCCCGGCCATGGTGTTCCATGTGACGCGATGTGTTGATTTGCAGAAAATCGAGTATTTTGGATATTTTTTCGGTTTAGTGCTTCGATTTTTGCGAATTATGGTTTAGCTATATTGAGAATAACAAGTCTCTCTTTGAGTTCGAGGCAATCAAGCCATCTCCTCACAGTGGGCTCCCAAATGCCATTTTAGGAGGTATTAAAATGGGTAAAAAAATCTACGTAGGAAATCTTTCTTACCAACTAGACGAACAATCTCTTGCAGACGCTTTTGCTGAATTCGGTAACGTTGAATCTGCACGTATCGTAACTGATCGTGAAACAGGTCGCAGCAAAGGTTTCGCATTCGTAGAAATGTCTACTGATGATGAAGCTGCTACAGCAATCGCTAAATTGAACGGTGCTGAGCTTGCTGGTCGCGCAATGAACGTTTCTGAAGCAAAACCAATGGCTCCTCGTGAGAACCGTGGTGGTGGCTTCGGTGGCGGCCGTGGCGGCGGCGGTGGCGGTCGTGGTGGTTTCGGCGGCGGCGGAAACCGCGGTCCTCGCTAGTTAGATCCCGACTTAATTAAGTCTTCAAACCCTTGGTCTTGCGACCAGGGGTTTTTTTTGCCCAAAATCAGCAACCTCACTCTTGAGTTCGCCCCAAGATAGTTTCAACCTGAAATGGATGGGAATGATCTTTCCACCAAGCGAGGTTGTTATGATGGATATCGAGCCGGAAATCCGTAAAGAAAAAAGACGTATTCGTGAACAACGTTACTCAAAGGATGCCGAGCATGAAGAGATTGAGGGAATGACCGAGCGGCCTCATAAAACTCACGAGCTCGAATCAAGTCCGCTGAAAGTCTTTTCTGCCATTGTCGCGATTTGTCTTGTTGCGACTCTCGTTGTGGGTGCCGTCTATATGTACTTCTTTTGAGCGTGAATATTTCACTCAAAATTTCAGTTGAAAGGCAACCCCCTGGAAAGTCTTCAACTTTCAGGCAAGAGTTTGCAGAACGACTCCGCAAAGAATTATGGCATAAAGTAGAACTACGACCTTCATACATGCCCCCCGTTTTCTAGCCCCAAGAGTACGCCGTTGGTTTTTGAAGACAAACAGAGTTATGATGTTTGATAACATGAATTCATACCCCGCAACCTACATGAGAGGCGGCACAAGTCGTGCCTTGATTTTTAATGAACGGGATCTTCCAGCGGATAAGAAAAGCTGGGACGCCATTTTTTTAAGCGCCCTGGGCAGTCCTGATCCCCATGGAAGGCAGTTAAATGGAATGGGCGGAGGGATTTCTTCGTTAAGCAAGGTCGCTATTGTGCGTCCATCAAGCCATCCCGGTGCAGATGTTGACTACACATTTGCGCAAGTTTCTGTGACTGAAAACAAAGTCGATTATAAAGGTAATTGCGGAAACATCAGCTCGGCCATTGGGCCCTATGCCGTGTGGCAGGGGATGTGCAAAGGCACGGGGGATGAGGCGTGCGTTCGCATTTTTAATACGAACACGCAAAAGCTAATTTATTCCTACTTTCCCCTGAAAGATTCCAAACCTGATCTAGCCGGAGATTTTGAAATCCCTGGCGTTTCAGGCACAGGGGCTCCTATAAGGCTTGAGTTTCAGGATCCCGGGGGAGCGACCACAGGTAAGCTGTTGCCAACCGGAAAGGTTTGCGAAACTTTGCCAGTCGAGGGCGTGGGAAAAATTGAAGTTTCCATGATTGATGCCGCGAATGCCTGCGTGATGATTCGCGCTCAGGATCTTGGCCTGAAGGGGACAGAGCTCCCTGCGGATTTTGATCGTTCACCGGAATTGCTTAAGAAGCTGGAAACAATTCGTCGTCATGCTTCAGTAGCAATGGGGATTGCACCCAGCCTGAATGAAGCAGCAAACTTTATTGCAATTCCATATGTGGGCATCGTCAGTCCCACAATGACCCAGGACCGGGATTTTGAAATGCGGGTGATTGCAAGTGGCCAGCCCCATAAAGCATTACCGTTGACAGTTTCATTGTGTGCTGCCGTGACTGCTTATTTACCCGGCAGTATAATCAATGAACTGGTCCAGGGACAATCCTTACCAGCAGTTCGCATTGGTATGTCATCCGGGGTGCTGCAACTGAGTGCAAATGTACAAAGCCAAAATGGACACTGGACTGTTCATAGTGGCAGTTTCTTTCGCACAGCGCGGTTACTTTTTGTTGGAGAAGTTTTTGTCTAAAAACCACAACTGTCCAGTCTGTGTGTCTCATTTTTAGATTCGTCCAGTCGCAATATTCGGGGTCCAATTTTTGATGTTATGATCAAACTGGGCCACCGGAATTTGCCTGAAAATCCGATAAGGTAATATGCGCAAACTATTCATTATCTCATTAGTATTCGTCACTGCATGTGCTTCCAAGCCTCGTCAGCCGGCGTCTGAAAGTTTCTCTCAGACACCGCCTCCCGAAGGGGCCCTTACATTGGATCAAGCTCTTACACAAGGGCAAGAATCCACTGTTGAATATTTGAAGTCTCAAGTGAAGGCAGAACCCTTTGGTGGACTTAATTCAAAAGATCCAGCAGTCGAGATGCCGGCAGCGATTCGTGCTGAACGTTTGAAAACAGATAACACAGATAAAAAGCAGCAGTCAGTTTTCTTAAAAAAATTCCGTGGGTGGAGTGCGCAAAAAAGATTGAATCATGGTGAAGAGCTGGTGACTGAATTCAATTGCGATAAAGCATTGGAAAGCCAGGCCATGGGATACATGCTGGAACTTGATTTTCCAGAGCAAGCCGCTCGCGATGTTTCCAAGAATCTTCATGAAAAAGTATTGAACTGTGAAAATGTATCTAAAACAGAAAGTGTTTTTCGTTTGGCTGTTTTTGCGATTCAGCAGAACGAGTGCCCGCGTGCCGTGGAGTATCTGGAAAAGTATCCAGCGCCCACTGAACGTGGTATGCGCGACCGTCAGGCATATTTGAAAACTTTCTGTTCGGCTCAAGTTGATAATAAGAATGCCAACCCATTGGGTGGTTACGGCATTTTGTTGGGGACCTTCCAGTCTCCGGTAGCACCGACACAATGGTATTTGGGCGCAAGCAGTGGCGATGCCGACTGGGATCGCCTGTTGGCTTCCCTGGTTAAGCTAACAGCCGAAGAACGCTCCTCCACGGTGCAGTACCTGGCTGGTAAAATGAATCTTGAGAAGTTCAGAAACCTGCCATTGCCATTTCAAACATCCGTTTTAGTTCTATTAAGTGCCAACGGTGCAGATTTGTCGGTGTTCCAGGCTTTGCACAAATATCTTTCAGACCATCCTGATTCCGTGACGGCGTCGGCTGCGAATTTGTTGTTTCCGATTCGTTATTGGAAAGAGATCGTTGAAAACAGTAAAAGCGCAGACCCAATTCTGGTGAAGGCATTGATTCGTCAGGAGAGCGCCTTTAATAAGGCAGCACGCAGCCGTGCACGCGCATCCGGATTGATGCAGTTGATTTATCCAACAGCAAAGCACTTTGGCGTGAAGAAACCTGTGCAACTTTTAATTCCAGAGACTAATATTCATGCGGGATCGGAATTTTTGGCACAGCTTATTTCTGATTTTGGATCGGTGGAGTTGGCATTGGCAGCATACAACGCCGGCCCTGGAATGGTTCGTCAATGGCAGAAGCGCTATCCTACAGAGAATATTGATTTGTTTGTTGAGATGATTCCGTACACAGAGACCCGTGAATATGTTCGTCTGGTAAAGCGCAACTATAAGATCTATCAATCCATTCTGGTGAAGCCTCAATTGCTGGGTGGGAATCCGTAGGCTATTATAAGGTAATTTTGAAGAATACAAAAACCCGATGCTTCCATCGGGTTTTTGTATTTTTCTGACCTAATTATATTACAATTTAGTGTTCACCATTTATGATTATTTAAATAAATCCGATAGTGTTTATATTGAATTTTGGGGTAATAGTGAATCAGTTCGTATAAGACGCTAATTTATTCAAATCTTTACCGAGAAAATTCTTGTATCAAATTAAATTGTTTCATTACTGATGAGTTACCAAGGATTAATACAACAGATGTTCAGTATTGAGCAATTGCTTCCGAAAAGTTAATCACATTAATAAGAGGAGAAAGCCTATGTCAACTGCACGTCGTTTCGATGAAGCTGTCTCTGAAGTAGACGAGATCAATGTACTTCAGAGTGAAATTAAAGCTTTGCACCGAGTTCAAGCCGTCATCGAGTTCAATCTTGATGGCACCATTCGCGCCGCGAACGACAATTTTTTGAATGCAGTGGGATACTCTCTTTCGGAGATTCAAAGCAAACATCACTCGATGTTTTGTGATCCGGTCTATGTGGCAAGTCTGGAATACAAAAACTTCTGGCAGAGTCTTGCTAAAGGCGAGTATGCAGCCGGGGAATTTAAGCGCTTCAATAAGAATGGCGGGGAAATCTGGATTAATGCCTCTTACAATCCAGTGTTTGATAAGGATGGTAACCCGTATAAGGTGATTAAGTTTGCCACCGATATTACCAGAGCCAAAGGTATCAGTGCAGAACATGAGGGCATGATTGCGGCGATCTCCAAAGCCCAAGCGGTAATTGAGTTCAATTTGGATGGTACCATTATTAATGCCAATGAAAATTTTTTGAAGACAGTGGGTTACAGCCTGGGTGAAATCAAAGGCAAGCACCACCGCATGTTCTGCGAAAACGAATACACGCGTTCGTCGGAATATGAATTTTTCTGGCAAAAGTTGAATCGTGGCGAGTACGACGGCGGTCGCTACCAACGTATTGGTTCTGGTGGTCGCAAAATATGGATTCAGGCGACATACAACCCAATTATGGATGCAAGCGGTAAGCCTTATAAAGTGGTGAAGTTCGCTTCCGATATCACTGCACAAGTGGAAATGGAACAATCCATTAAAATCAAATCAGAAGAAGATCAAAGAAAAGTCGATCAACTGTTAGCGGTGGTTAATAAGGCTGCGGCAGGGGATTTGAGTTCCCCAGTTGCTGTTGAAGGTAACGATGCGCTGGCGCAATTGGCCAGCGGTATTGCGACCATGATGCGTGATCTGCGTATTGTGATCGGTAAGGTAGTCGATTCTGCGGGACAGTTTGGTGATAGCTCGAAATCCATTGCGGATCAATCAAACAACGTGGCTTCCGGTGCCCATAGTTTAGGGGCAACCGTCGAAGAGATGAATGCCTCTATTGAAGAGTTCACGGCATCCATTGCATCTATCGCTGACAATACTAAGAAAGCCAATGAGTTGGCAAAAGTAACTCAAACTGAAGCCGAAGTTGGCAGTCAGTCTATTGCTAAATCAATAGAGGCGATGGAATTGATCAACAAGTCCTCTGAAGACATCAGCGAGATCATTAAAGTCATCAGTGAAATCGCAAGTCAGACGAACCTTCTGGCATTCAATGCGGCTATTGAAGCAGCCAGAGCCGGTGAGCATGGTCTTGGGTTCTCAGTCGTAGCGGATGAAGTGCGTAAGCTTGCGGAAAGATCTTCCCAAGCGACTAAGGAAATTTCGAAACTTATCAATGAGTCCGTGAAACGTGTCGAACAGGGCAGTGCCATTTCCAAACAAGCCGGAGAGGCCTTTGGAAAAATTGTGACTGGCATCGAGAAAACCACTCAGTCCATCGCAGAAGTGAACCTGGCGGCAGAAGAACAGTCGGAGTCAGCAAAAGGCATCAGTACGGCGATTCAGTACATCGCAAATGAGGCGACGAAATCAGCTCAGGCGTCAGAGAATATTGCGTCAGCAACCAAATCTCTGGTCAGCGGTGCGGATGAACTGAATAAAACTGTTTCAAGATTCGTGGTTTAATCATGTCAGAGGCGGAGCGTCTGATCAGTGGCCCGACGTTGCGGAAGCTGATCAGTCTGGTTAAGAAACATACTGGTATATTTATGGAGGAGCGTAAGCGCGAGCTTCTGGTTGCTCGCATTCGCCCTCGCATGAAAGAACTGGGTTTGGCCTCCGCTGAAGAATACATTGATCATCTTGAAAATCACAAAGATGAGATCCAGAAATTCATCAACTGCGTGACCACCAACGAAACGGTGTTTTTCAGAACACCTTCGATTTGGGACTTCTTTGGACGAGACTTACTGAAAGCTTGGTCGCAGAAGAATCCCGATGAAATCATGCGAATCTGGTCAGCGGCGGCTTCAACAGGTGAAGAGTCTGCAAGTATCGCCATTCTGTGTGAGGAGTTTAAACGGGCCAACCCCCGTTTTCGTTATCGGGTTTATGCCTCGGATATCGATACAGACGTTTTAGAGGGTGCTCGTAAAGGCACTTATAAAGAACGTAGCATGGATGACCTTCGTAAGCGGTCCCCTGAAATATTTCATCGCTACTTTAAGGGTAGGGACTCCGCAGATATGCATTTGCACCCTGCTATTTTGAATAACATTGAATACTTTGTCCACAACCTTCATTCACGCGGAACGCGGACTGCTTTTTTCGATGCGGTTTTTCTGCGCAATGTTTTGATCTATTTTAATGAACAGGATCAGGAATTGGTTCTTAAAAACATGTATGCGAGTTTAAAGCCGGAAGGCGTGCTGATTATTGGCGAGGCGGAATCCCTGGCTAGATTAAAAACCTCGTTTGAGTACACTAAACCTTTAATATACAAGCGAGTTGCCTAATGGGTCCGACTAGCAAAGCTTCAGTAACAGGTAACTTACAAATGTTTGCCTCTTTTAAACTGGGGGATGCGGAGCTGGCGATGTCCGTCGGCCTGCTGCAAGAAGTTGTCAACGTTCCAGAGGCAATCAGCCCGGTTCCGTTGGCACCGGAATATTTGAAGGGAATATTTAATCTTCGCGGAATCGTGATTCCGATTGTGGATATGTCCGTACTTTTGAATTTGCCGGCGGCTGAAAATGCGATTGGGAAAATTGCGGTTGTGGTAACTGAAGGTGTGCGAATTGGTCTATTGTTCGATTCAACTTCAGAAATACTAAATGTGCCGGCCACAGATGTTTGTGCATTTAATGATGCTGCGGAAGGAACTCGTTCCGTAATTCGATCTGCGCTAAAGCTCAATAACGGAGCACGACTGGTGGAGGTTATTGATCCTTCATCCTTGCTAAAAATCGAAAATATCGCAAGCTTGGTATGCAGCTCATCTCAGAAAGATGAAAGCTCGCAGAAGAAGCTTACTCGTCGCCAATGTATCACTTTTCATTCCGGAGACCGCGAATTTGGCCTAAACATCGCAGCCATCCGTGAAATCATTCGGGTGCCCGAGATTAAAAGAAGTGCCGTGCAGGTGGAGTATTGTCTGGGAGTGGTGAGCTTGCGCGGAGTCATCATTCCAGTTCTGGATTTTCGCGGAATTCTTCAGGTGCCGGCGAAGGAACAACAGGACCTTGAATCGCGACGAATCATTATTATGAAGCTAAGCAACCTGTTTGTCGGCTATATGGTGGATGCTGTTGACAGTATTAAAACTTATTACGAAGAAAACCTGCTGCCGATTCCGATGTTTGATCAGAAAAAAATGTCGATGATGCGCGGAGTTCTGCCGGTCGATGAAAACCGCAATGTTTTGTTGCTTGCAGAAGAGCACATTCTGTCTGACGACGAGATCAATGAGTTTACTCGCGGCCACAGTGTTCTGTATTCGAAGGAGAATGCAAAGGCCATGGAAAAAGAGGCGGCAGGCGAAAGAAATTCGTATATATCTTTTAAGCTCGAGTACATGCTTTCCACGCGTTTGAACTCTGTGGATGAAATCGCCAACCTGACGGAAGACATGGTAAAGCCCCCCGGCTATCCTGATTATGTCGTAGGGGTGCAACACATGCGCGGTGAGGTTGTCACTCTTGTGGATTTACGCATGTACTACGGAATGAAAGTCACAGGAGACTATTCGAACTCCCGAATCCTGGTTGTGAAGGGTGCACAGGGAAAAATCGGCTTGCTGGTAGATTCTGTAGAGTCCATCGACACCGTGGACGAATCAAAGAAGGTCAAAATTCCAAGTTTGTTTGCCAAAGATGCTTTGACGGCTTTGCGCGGAGACATTCAGGATGTTGTTGAAATGCCTGATCCCACGGGTAAAAAGAAGATCTATATGGTGCTTGATATGCCGGAAGTTCTGCGGAAACTGCTAAATCCCAATGGCAGTGCGGCCTAATTAGACTTTTAACACATTTCAGTTAGTAATTCGGTTTAGCGTGTTCTGATCGCTATCCTAGGCATACATTTTTCAGCCTGGGGAGCTAATTCATGAGTACGAAGGTCAGTTTACGTGGTGCAAGTCGAGTTTCCTGTTTGCTATTAGCGGCAGGCAAGTCCTCGAGAATGAGTGGGCGAAACAAACTCTTGCTGCCGTTCGGGGGAACATCTTTAGTTCGGCGAACAGCTATGGAAGTTTTAAATATAAATTTTGAAGAAATGATTGCCGTGACCGGGCATGAGGCAGAGTCGGTTTCATCCGAATTACGAGATCTGCCCCTGAAAATTGTTTTCAATCAGGAGTTCGAATTTGGCATGCACAGTTCAATTCGCACAGGTCTATCCAGTTTGCGAAAGTATCACGATGGCTTCTTTATTTGCCATTCAGATCAGCCTGAATTGGATTCGAAAATGCTCAAGGATATGATTCGTATTTTTGAGGAGCACGAAGGCAAAAACATCGTTTACCTGTCCTGCCAGGGAAAAACCTCCCAGCCGGTTCTTATACCGCGGGAATTTGCTCCCGAAATTCTGCAATATCCGGATGGTGACTACGGGTGCGCTTATTTATTGAATAAGTATTCACAGCGCTTGGCTCCCTTGGAAATTAAAGAAGAGATGTATCTAAGGGACCTGAATACACCAGAAGATCTATCGCTTATTTCACTTGCACAGCATGGTTAATCAACACATTAAGGAGAATAAAATGAAAGCACAGTTATGTGGAATGTTTATTGCGGCAGCCCTGTTAAGTCCTCAAGTCGGCTTGGCTCAGGGTGATCAGGAACTTTACGATTCGATGAAAAGAACCGGCCCTCAATCTATGGAAGGATCGCAGGCTGTTGAAGTTGAGGCAGAAGTTATTTCCGTCAATAAAAAGACACGGGAGTTGACGCTTAAGAATGAGGACGGTGAAAACGTAACAGTTAAGGCTCCTCCAGAAGTAAGAAACTTCAATCAAATTGCCAAAGGAGACATGCTTAAAATTCGCTACGTTGAATCTTTAGCTGTGGAAATTAAGAAAAAAGGCACAGCCGACAACATGACCAATACCTCCTCTGAGATTGTTCGTTCCAAAGAAGGACAGAAGCCAGGAGGAATGGTTGTAGGCACCGTTTCTGCGATCGGCACAATCATGAAGGTCGACAAAAAGAAAAGTGCAGTGACTGTAAAAGGGCCACAACGTACGGTGACTCTTCATGTTCAGGATAAAAGTATTCTGGAACAGTTGAAAAAAGGTGACCAGATTGAAGTGAAGTATACAGAGGCTTTGGCTGTTTCCATCGATTCAGTTAAACGCTAGAAGCTTTTTATAATACAATGACTAAAAAGACCGAGGAGATCTGCCTCGGTCTTTTTTCTAGGTGTTAGTGATTGGCTTTTCTGCCACCTTTGATGTCTGATCTGCCGGAGTCTAAATTAGCTTCTGAATCGGATCCCATTTCACTCTGCGTTGACCAGTCGTGCGTGGATTCCCGTTGCACGCGGATGTTGTTGGTGACATCGCGGACTGAGGAAATGCGTTCTGCCAGATCTTCTGCCAGATGCTTCATACGCCGCTGTGGCACTGTGCCTGAAAGTGTTACTTCGCCGCTTTTTACTTCTACATCAACGTCGTGGGCGTCGATGTCGGGATTGCGGGTTAGCATTTCGCAAACGTCCTCTCTGATTCGATCATCTGAACGGCTGTATGACTTCGGTCCGCGACCGGCGAAGGATTCACGTTCAGAGCGTTCAGACTGTTCAGAACCATAGGATTCTTCGCGCAGATTTCTTCGGCCACCGCCATAGGACTGATTACCACGATAGTCGCGATCCGAATAGCTTTGCGAGCTGTAGTCGCGGCGGCGCGTGCCACCTTCAAAATCAAAATCACGTCTTGGACTTGAGTTTTCCATGTTGAAATCACGCATGTCTTCGTCTTCATTGTAGCTGGAGAAGTTTTCCCGTCCTTGGTTTCGGTCATTCCACCGGGATTCATCGCGGGAAGAAAAGGATCCTCGGGATGAATAGGGCCGTCGAACATGATTGCGGTTTGATCGATTTTGCATAGCTTACCTCCTTGTACTTGGAGATTTCACATTCACGCAGGTTTTACGATCTGCCAATCCAGTTTGGATTTTTTATGCTAAAGAGCAGTGATTCTTCGTATCCAGGGATGTTTTAGTTTTCCAGCGCCGATTTCAATACGGACTCGGCTTTTCATATTGAGTTCTTCATATAGCCGGGATGATATTCGCAAGTCAGTAGGCAGCATCAGTATGGAATTCGGGGATTTACTAACCACTTGAATATGGTAGGTGATGTAATGTCGACCTGCGCGTCTTCGGTGCATCTGCGTATAGTGACCTTCAACAGTTCCTTCGATAATTGTCGAGGGTGAACGATCCATCTGGATATTCACGTCGGAAAACAGAGCAATACCACCAAAGGGAATCGCGAATGCCAAGACCAAAAAACTTTCAATAATTATACGATGTCCCCGGGAGGACTTTCGGAATATCAGACCAATCACGACTATAAATACGAAAGCGATCAAACTGCTGACCAGAAGACCCGACTTCGCCAGTTCGACACCGTTTATATAAATGTCCTCGCGAAGTTGAAGCCACTGCAGGGTGCTGACTATGGCATACGCAGCAAATCCCCAAATGATTGATTCAGTAATAAGAGCCTTCGCAGCAAAGTGGTCCATCTCGCGCGGCAACTTTTGCAATTCCTCGATGTGCTTCGTAAGTTGCGCGAACAGTCCGGCAATACTTTGGTCATCGCGGCGATCACCTTCAAAGCGGGCTTGCATGGCATTGCCACCGCCGGAGATCCAAAGACAGCCGTTCTCAAATAACTGCTGAATCAGATTTCGGCATTGGGAATCAGTTTGGATCTTGCGCATAAATCCGGTGCTGTCCGAAGCGATATAGATGGTGGAATCGAAAGTAAGGTCATTGGTTTGAATTTCTTCGGCGAATCCCCAGTTTTTAAAGAATTTATCCAAACTGGATTCGCGGGTTAGTTTAAATGACGTTTTGCAATTGAATGTTCGATTCCAGGTGGTGAGTTGTTGCTTGCCACGTCCTTTACCAAGGTAGGAAAAAATCTCGACGCCTTCATAATAGCTGGGAGAGCTGATGAGTCTATGTATGCCCATATAGCGATATGTATATCGCAGTAAATATGCAGCTGAGCTAAATAGAACTTTCAGAATAATCCACATGGATAAAGTCTATTCTGTTTTATCGGTTTGACGAAGTAAATACTGTCTTTTGAAACTTTCAAGGCTAGGCGTTCTGCTCTGCACAGACTTCTTTTATAATTGTTCAGTCGAAAGGGGCTTTTATGCGTACACCATTAGTATTGGTCATGTGGATTTTCTTGTTGGGGGCCTGTTCTCATAAAAAAGAGAGTATCGAAGGCAATGGCGAAGGCTTGCTGATTCTAAAAGGTGTGCGTCTTGTGGATGGATTGGGTTCGCCGGCCCGGCCGAATGTTACAATCGTGGTGAAAGATGA
The DNA here is from genome assembly GCF_047305925.1 of Bdellovibrio sp. HCB290. GTDB lineage: Bacteria > Bdellovibrionota > Bdellovibrionia > Bdellovibrionales > Bdellovibrionaceae > Bdellovibrio. The sequence goes on from NZ_CP178620.1 coordinate 936,041, forward strand.
TCGGATTCGCTCCATCCTGGATCCCAAGGAGGTTTTGCCATTTCGGGCCAAGGTTTTGGAACTGGAAGGCAAAACTGTGATGCCGGCGCTTATGTCGGCCCACGTTCATTTGGGAATGACCAGGGGAACTGAAGTCGGATCAAAGCAAATTACGGCAGAAAACGACATGAATCAGCTGTATAAACTTAGAAAGTACGGAGTAGGGGCCGTTCTATCATTGGGAATGGATACCGACGTCATCTACAAAATTCGGTCCGATAGCGAAAGAAGTGACAGCACCCTACCATTAGTTTTGACAGCAGGGCGCGGTTTCGGGGTTCCAGATGGAGCTCCACCTTCGGCAATGGGAATTGATCAGGTGTATCGTCCCCGAACCGTCAACGAGGCTCGCAAACAAGTGCGCGAGCTTTTGGCAAAAAAACCCAATGTCATAAAAATTTGGGTGGATGACTTCAACGGCAAAATGAAAAAGAAAATGTCGCCGGAAATCTATAAGGTTTTAATTGCAGAAGCGCATGCGCAAAAGGTTCGTGTGGCAGCCCATGTGTATTACCTGGAGGACGCCAAACTTTTGGCAAAGGAAGGTGTCGATATTCTGGCGCACAGTGTGCGCGATCAGCCTGTGGACCTGGAGCTGATTTCTTTGATGAAGACCAAGAACATCTCCTATGTGCCGACCCTGTCGGTGGACGAGTCGCAGTTTATCTTTGAGAAAAAACATGAATGGATGGAAACTGATTTCTTCAGGGAAGCTTTGGATCCCGGTGTTCTGCAGTGGCTGCAAACATCCTATCAGGCGAAACCTTCCGCGGTGGAAGAGTTAAGAATGGCCCAGAAAAATGTCATGACCTTGTTCAAATCAGGAATTGTGATTGGGCTGGGAACGGATTCTGGTGCAAACCTGGCCCGTATTCAGGGTTTCAGCGAGCACCGGGAGATGCAATTATTGGTGGATGCAGGGCTTGAACCCGAAGAGGTGATTCGCATTGCGACCGTGAACAACTCCAACATCCTGGGTTTAAGCAATGACTATGCTGGAGTGCAGGTGGGAATGAAGGCCAATCTTATTGTTTTGGATGCGGATCCGATTGATGACATCCGCAATACTCAAAAGATCAATATGGTTTTTATAAACGGCCGGTCTATCGAAAGACGTTAAGACAGAAAGTGATAACGGCAGCATTGATGAAGTCAATAAAGCAGGATCCTACCAAAGGCACCACTAAAAATGCCTTTGGAGCCGGTCCATACTTTTGACTCATGGACTGCATGTTGGCCATCGCATTGGCCGTGGTCCCCATCATGAAGCCCGTGTATCCAGCACTGATCACCGCGCCTTCATAGTCACGGCCAGTGATCCAAAAGACGGGACCGACGGCAGCGATTGCAACCAGGATCGTTTGAATCAACAGGAATACCAGAATTGGCAAGGCTGCGTTTTTCAGTTCCTCAAGTCTTAAGCTCATAATGGCCATGGCAATAAATAGGGTCAGAGCGACGCTGCCAATTTCCTCGATCCAATCCGCTTTAATATGGAATATGTTTGCCGCGTCTTCAATGTTTCTGAAAAATGCAGCGACAATCATCGAACCAATATAGATGGGCAGAGTAATCCCCAAAGCTGTTATTCCTGAAGTCACAACAGAACCGAAGCCCATAATCAGGCACAATGCCAGGACGTGCAGTAATAAGTCCCGTCCTGGGAAAGATTTTAAGAAATGAGAATCGTCAACTTTTGCATTTGCTCCATGGGGGTGAGTCATAGTGGTTTTTTTATGAATAAGAAAAGTTGCCAGAGGAGTTCCAATCAAGCCACCCAGTAGAATGCCGCCCATAGCTGTGGTGATACCAATTACCGAGGCATTTTCGACACCGACGGCTTCAAAAGAAGGAGCAAATGCCAGAGCTGTTCCTGGGCCGCCAGTCAATGAAACCGGTCCCGTTAAAACTCCCAGTAGTGGATGCAAGCCCATCAACTTGGCAGCGCCGATGCCAGCAAGAACCTGCAGCAACAATCCTCCTATGGATAAAAGAAGAAAGTAGACAACCATGCGTCCACCTTGCTTCAGCAGGCGGAACGAAGCGGCGTATCCGACAGAGGCAAAGAAGGCGATCATTAAAGGGGTTTCAAACGATTTATCAAACTCCATGGCTATGATGCCGTGGGATTTCAAAACGGAAATTACAATCGCGACCAGGACCCCGCCGATGACCGGTGATGGAAGGTTGTATTTATCAATGAAAGTAAACTTTGATTTTAAAAATCGTCCCAAATAGACAACAAGGGCTGCAAAAGCGACTGTTTGAATGGATGTGAAGTTCATTTAAATAGGTTAGACGCTGAACCCAGGGGTGTCTAGGGCGCGTCGCGGTAATTGGTTTACAAGGGGAAGCAAAAAACATAGATTAAATCCATGGTTCGCTCAATAGTCGTACAGATTATGATTGTTATCACCCTCTTCAGTGTATGGAGTGGGGGATTTGCGTCGCAATTGGACACTTGCTGTGCGTCTGACAGTGAGGCGATCGTTCAAATGACCGACAGTCAATCCCTGTTAGGAAATGTTGCCATTGAGGATGCACATCAAGACGCCGACTGTGCGTCTCGTTGTATCGACTGCACAATTTGTCAGTCACAATGCAATCAACATGGTTTACTAAGTTTTACAGCTCATAATCTGGAGCTTGAGTTGTCTCAAGTGTATCGTGGTTTTCAAAGCCATAGCCATCCAGATGCTCCACTCAATATTATCAAAGAGCCCCCACGGGTATAGTCTGAAGGCGATAGATCTTTCTCGCCATTCACCAAAATTGCAGTTCCATAAATTTGCGCGCTTGTATATGGCGCCACCATTTTTCCAGGATTAATTGAAATGAAAACCGTTATATTTTTCGCTATTCCATTTTTGGGAATAGGGGCACTTGCAAGTCAAGAAGGCCTTACGCACAGGCATGGATACCACAGTGAGTGTCCGCTGCCGAAAACATCTCAGGAAGTGATTGAGTGTGTGATTTCTCATCATCCACAAGCAAAGCGGGCCGCGTTGGAGCTCGAACAGTCCAAAACATCAAAAGATAAGGCCGGGCAGATACAAAATCCTGAATTGGATGTGGAGGCTGTGTTTGGAAAAGGCAGCACTTCCAGCACTGATATCGGCTTGGTTCAGCCGATCGAATGGGGTGGAAAACGATCCTCTAGAATCGACCTTGCTGATTCCGAAATCGGTCGTTCTGATTCTGAACTGAAGTTGGTGCAAGCAGAGCTGGTGATATCGACCGTGACAAATCTTTACCGACTTGCGCAGTTGAAAGTTGAAAAAACAATGGCAGCCCAAGCCATTGAAACTTTCAGCAAATTGGTCAAGCAACAGCAGGGGCGACCGGGGTTGGGGCCTGAGCAGCGTGTGAGTTTGTCGGTTTATAAGATGGCATTGGCAGATACAAAAATTAAACAATCTGAGTTGCTGGAAGAAGAAAAATCATTGGAGCATTTCTTTCATCTGGCCACGGGCCACTCATTGGCAGAGTTGGCACCGGTGCTTCCTACTTCACCGAAATCCTGGCCGGAAGTTACTGATGTAAAAAAAGGCGAAGGAACCTCTCCAGCCGTGCTGAAATCACTGGCTGACAGATCCTACTTTATGGCTGAAGTTTCCGCGGCAAAAGCGCAAGCTTGGCCCAGTTTGAAATTGGGCCCCATGGCGAAATTGGAAAATGGCGCGAATGAGTCTGAAAATCTTTATGGCTTCAGACTGATGATGGATCTGCCGGTGTTCAATGTAAACGGAGGTGGCAAAGCCTATTCCAACGCCGGATTGAAGAAGTCAGAAATGTTTATCGAGTTGACGGAAGCTGAAGAGGGCCATGAACGGGTCGAACAGGTCCGGGTGTATCGCGCAGCTGTCGAAGCATTGAAGGAGTCTCCAACGGTTGAGCAAGTAGACAAAGAGTTCAGCGGCAATCAAAAACTGGCCGCTCAAGGATTGGTTTCAAGTTCCCTGGTGATTGAGTTTCACCGGCAGGGCGCAGAGCTGATCAAAAGCAGGCATGGGCGTGAACTAAAGGCCATTCAGGCACTTTGGCAGATTCACAAATTCGATGGTCGTGTATTTCAGGAGTCGCTATGAGACATTTAATTTTACTTTCCATGTTAGTGACGGTCTTTTCGGTTAGCAATACTAACGCGGGTGAGGCTTCAGGAGAAGCTTCCCGTATAGGTCAGGGAAAAGCTGTTGAACAGTTTGATCCCGAGCAGGGCTTTAAACTTTCTTCTAAAGCGATGAAATCCATGGGCGTGAAGTTTCAGGCATTAAGTGGAAAAGGCCCCTGGAAAGTCCCCAAAAGTTCTTTAATGACCTTAAAGCAGTCGGACGCAGTTTATCGCCTCTATGACGGGTGGATTTCGATGGTCTTGGTCAAAGTGGTTTCTGCAGACAAAGACACCGTTATGGTGAAAGCGGAAGACCTGGAAACAGGGGATCAAGTCGCAGTCGAAGGCGTTACTTTTTTACGAATGACAGATTCGGATCTGAATGCTGGCACAGTGGACTCTTGTGCTCATTAGAGCGGGATGGACTATATGATTTCAAAACTTGTTAGATTTTCAATTGCCTTCCGCTGGCTGATCATATTTTTTACTTTTCTTGCGGCTTTGGCGGGATGGTTTGCATTTCAAAAGCTGCCGATTGATGCAGTTCCTGATATCACCAATGTGCAGGTGCAGGTAAACACCGCAGTTGAAGCACTTAGCCCCGAGGAGATCGAGCGCACGGTCACTGTGCCCGTCGAGATTGCCTTAAATGGCATTCCTGGAGTGATTCAAGTACGATCCATCACAAGATTCGGCATCTCGCAGGTGACGGTGACTTTTGAGGACGAGACTGACATATACCGTGCGCGCCAGTTGGTTTCTGAAAGGCTTCAAGACATCTCCGAAAACCTGCCGGGTGGTGTTCATCCGAAACTGGGTCCCGTGACGTCGGGATTGGGAGAAGTTTATCACTATGTGATCGAGGCTGAAAAACCGGCGACTGGTTCCAAGCGTTTGGATCAGCTTGCTGAAATCAGATCTTTACAGGACTGGTATATCAAGCCGCGTCTTTTGACGGTGAAGGGTGTAGCGGAAGTTAACACTATTGGTGGTCATGAAAAGCAATACTTGATTCATCCGGATCCCAAAAAGTTATCTGCATATGGCGTTCACTTTAGCGATATCGAAGAGGCTATCGAGCGCGCAAACAAGAATGCGGGCGGCGGATACGTCGAACAGACAGCTGATCAGTTCTTAGTTCAGGCATACGGTCTTTTTGAATCTCTTGATGATATCCGTAGTGTCCCTGTAAGGGCTTTAGAGAATGGTCGTGTGATATCCATCGGAGATCTTGCGACGGTCGGTATTGGCAAAGAACTACGCACGGGCGCCGCCCTTCATAACGGTAAAGAAGCCGTGCTGGGAACTGTTCTTATGCTGATGGGTGAAAACTCCCGAACTGTTGCCTTGCGCGTGGACAGTCAGATTGAAGAAATAAGAAAAGGCTTACCTGAAGGTTATGCGATCACGACGGTTTATGATCGTTCCTATTTGGTGAATGCGACATTGAGTACTATTGAACACAATCTTCTTGTCGGCGCAATTCTCGTGATTGTGGTTTTATTCTTGTTGGTGGGAAATATCAGAGCGGCATTGATCACGGCCATAGTGATACCGCTGTCTCTTTTGATTACTTTTATTTTGATGAGACGGTTTGGGATCTCGGGAAATCTTGTCAGTTTGGGAGCCCTTGATTTTGGTATCATAGTTGACGGAGCTGTCATCGTTTTGGACAACTGTGTGCGCCATATTCATGGTCGCGCGAAGAGTCTGGGGCGATCCCTGACCGGTACAGAGTTGGCAGATACTATTCATGATGCGACATTGGAAATCAGAAAGTCGGCCGGATTCGGCGAGCTTATCATTATAGTCGTATTTTTGCCGATCTTTGCCTTTGTGGGCATCGAAGGAAAAATGTTTGTGCCGATGGCCGCGACATTTATTTTCGCCATTTTTGCCGCATTGGTTTTGTCGTTTACCTTTGTACCTGCTCTGGCAAGTTTGATTTTGCGGGGCAAAGTTGAAGATAATGAGCCGTGGATCATGCGCAAGGTTTATGCGCTTTATAAGCCAGCATTAGGCTGGGGTTTGGGCGCGAAGCGAGCGGTGATTTCTGTTGCCGTGGTCTCGGTGGCGCTGGGAGTTTTCTTGTTCACACGGCTTGGTGGTGAATTCCTGCCTCAGTTGGACGAAGGAGCTATAGCCATTCAGTTCATCCGCCCTGTGACGGTGGGAATTTCGCATTCTGTGGCACTGGAAGAGCGATCACAGGAGATCATCAAGTCATTCCCGGAGGTTAAAGATGTCTTTGGTCGGATTGGTACGGCCGAGATCTCGATGGATCCCATGGGGCCAAATATCTCTGATACCTACCTGATGCTTCATTCAGAGAGTGACTGGCCATTGATTGATGGTAAAAGGCGATCCAAAGAACAATTGATTGCAGCCATCGTTGAAGAACTTGAAGCGACAACACCGGGTCAAAGAATTCTGGTCAGTCAGCCCATTCAACTCCGTTTTAACGAGTTGATGGAAGGCACGCGGGCCGATGTTTCTTTAAAAGTGTTTGGCGAAGATCAGGCTAAAATTACTGAAATAGCTGAGTCCGCAATGAAGGTGATTCAAACAGTTCCGGGAGCCGGGGATGTAGAGCTTGAGGCCAAGGGCACAGTGACGGTTCTGGATATTATTCCCGATAAACACATGCTGCGAAAGATGGGCGTGTCTTCGCGTGAAGTTCTGGAATCCGTGGGTATCGGTATAGGTGGACATGAAGTCGGCACGTTCTATGAAGGAACGAAAAAGTACCCGATCACGGTGCGATTGAAGGACGAGGATAGAAGCAATATCAGTTCTATAAAAAATCTACCGGTGGGAATCGGTGCTTCTAGCACGATGGCTCTTAAAGATGTCGCTCAGTTGAAGTTTGTAGAGGCCTACAGCTCATTTAGCAGGGAACAAACAAAACGCAGAATCGCGGTTCTAATTAATCCGCGGGGGCGTGATACAGAATCCTTTGTCGACGAAGCTCGTATCAAAGTGGCCGAGTCTGTGAAATTGCCGCCGGGATACTACATGGAATGGGGTGGGAACTTTAAAAACCTCAGCGAAGCCAAATCAAGACTTTATGTTTTGGGGCCGTTGGCTCTGGCTTTGGTGCTATTGATGATCTACGCCGCGTTTAGAAATGTATTTGAAACAGCATTGATCTTTCTGTGTGTTCCTTTCGCCTTGATCGGCGGGGTCGTGGCACTGATGATTGGTGGTATGCCGTTCAGCGTTTCGGCAGGGGTTGGATTCATTGCCTTGTCGGGTATTGCGGTTCTGAATGGCGTGGTTTTGGTAAATTACTTTAATGAACTAAGGGATCGGGGTCTTTCCGGAAATCACCTGGTTGAGCACGGGACGATGCTTCGAATTCGTCCCGTGCTGATGACAGCCCTTGTGGATGTCTTTGGTTTTCTACCGATGGCACTTTCCACAGGAATGGGTGCAGAGGTCCAAAGACCGCTGGCTACTGTTGTTATGGGCGGTATCTTGTCATCGACGGTACTGACGTTATTCGTGTTACCGATTTTGTATTCCGTATTTGAAAAACAAATTTTGGCGTTCGCACATGCAAAGAAAGAAATTAAATAAGTGTTCATAGGAGGATTTATGAAAGCACTAGTGGGTATTTTCGCAATGGTACTGATGGCCGGCTCAACAGCGTTTGCACATGCAGACAAGTCTTCAGAAAATAAATCTGATGCAGTGACGGTCATTACAGGCAAAGACAAGAATGTAAGAAAGAAGAAAGTCCACATGTGTGGAGAGTGTGGCAAGCCGGAAGCGGAGTGCGAATGCCCAGGACACAAGAACGATCTTGAGAAAAAGGCCAAAGAGCAGTCTGATAAATAGTGTTAAATAAAAAAGGGGACGAAAGTCCCCTTTTTAGTTGAATTTAGATTTCTGAAGGATCGTGTCCGAAGATCCCGTGATACTTCTTCATGAACCAGATCGAGAATCTTTCCACGTAAAGATGCAACGCTGGGATCACATAAAGCGTCAGCAACGTCGAGCTGATCGTACCACCGATAACGACGATACCTAAACTTGTACGACCTTTGGAAGCCTCGTTCAGACCGATAGCTACCGGGATCATACCTGCAATCAACGCCAAGCTGGTCATGATGATCGGGCGAAGACGCGTGAAGCCCGCATGGATCAATGCTTCTTTTAGCTCTTTCCCTTCTTTTTGTTGCTCTAAAGTTGAGTCAATCAACAAGATGGAGTTCTTCGTCGCCAGACCCATCAACATCACGCAACCGATCATCGAGAACAAGTCAAAGCTCGAACGCATGATGAACAAGCTATAGAACGCACCACAGGCCGCCAGCGGGATCACCGACATGATCGTGACTGGAGTGATGAAAGATCCGTACAAGCTTGCCAGCACCAGATAAATGAACATCACACCCAGACCCATGGATACCAGGATGTTTTGCATAAGTTCGGCGAAACGTTCGGCTTCACCCACGAAGCTGAAAGTAACACCTGCAGGTGGCTTTAATTCTGTTTTAGTCAAAGCATTCAGCTCAGCCATCACGCCGCCCAGACCTTTTCCGCCCGGAGCGATGTCGGCAGAAATCTGGATATAACGATTGCGATTTTCACGCAAGATCACGGATGGACCTTGAGCGGCCTTCATTTCAGCGACGTTGGAAAGTGGAACCAGACGGTTGTTCAAGTTTGGAACTTTCAGGTTGTCGTATTCTTTACGCAGATCACGTTGATCCGGTTTCAAACGAACGCGCACGTCATAGTTCACACCGTTTTCACGGTAAATCGCCGGCGTCATACCTTCAATCAAAGTACGAAGCTCGACACCGATACCAGTCAATGTCACACCAGACATTTTAGCGATGTCGGTTTTCATTTTAACCTGGAACTCAGGCTTACCCGCACGATACGAAGTATCGGGTTGTGACAAGCTTGGGTTTTTCCGAAGGACTTCCAATACTTTGTTCGAGTAATCAATCAAGGCGTTCATATCCTGACCGACGATGTTCAAGTTGAACTGACGGCTGTTTTGCTGACCTGGATTGTCTGTCACGATGATATTGTATTTTTGCTGCACGTCCTTGAAGACCTCACGAAGAGCATCCTTCATGGCCGTGGTGTTTTTCTTACGCTGTTTGGAAGGCACCAGGCGGATGAATAGATTTCCTTTGTGCGCTTCTGAGTTCGAAGAACCAATCAAAGTCAGAACGTTCTCGATTTCCGGGAACTTGCTGACTTTGTCTTCAAGAAGTTTTGCCACTTCGTCTGTACCATCCAAGCTTGCCCCTGGAGGAAGCTCGAACATCACAAAGAACTCACCATTATCCTGCGCAGGCAGGAAAGTGAATGGAACCATTCTTGCCACACCGATAGAAAGGAAGAAGATGGCGACGGAAGCACCGATAGTTTTCTTTGGATTCGCCAAAGACCACTTCAAAGTCGTTACGTACTTTTCTTCCAAACGGGATTGGAAACGGTCAAAAGCTTTCAACGCACGCTTGTTCCATTTACCGAATTTAGAAGTCGGTTCTGCATGGGAGTGCGCACCGGCAACGTATGCCGACAATGCTGGAGCCACGAACAAACCGTCAAACAGGGATACGATCATCGCAAAACAGATCGTCAAACCAAACTGTTTGAAGAACTGACCAACGATACCCTCAAGGTTACCGATCGGTCCGAATACCGCAAGAATCGTCAAAGTCGTAGCGATAACGGCCAGAGTTACTTCCTGAGTACCCACGACCGCAGCTTTTTTAGGGGACATGCCCGCTTCAAGTTTTCGGAAAATATTTTCCCGCACCACGATGGCGTCATCCACCAGAAGGCCTACCACCAAAGACATTGCCAACAAGCTCATGATGTTGATCGAGAATCCAAAGATTCCCATCATAATACAAGCACCCAACAGGGAGTTCGGCAGGGCAAAGCCCGTAATAAGTGTGGACTTCATGGATCCTAAGAAGAAGTAAACCACGATAACTGTCAATAGAACCCCGAAGAAGATGGATTCGTAAACGTCAAATACGTTATCGCGAATCTTCTTACTGGTGTCCTGAGTGATCTTCATCTGTGCATCGATGTTTTGATCTGTCAGCTGTTTATTGATTTTATCCACTTTGATGCGGATATCATCAGCCACTTTTACAGAGTTCGCGCCAGATTGACGATAGATCGCAAAGTTGATGGCTTTTTTTCCATTCAGACGACTGCGTGTGGTTTCATCCTGAAGAGTGTCTTCCACTTTCGCCAAAGTCCCGATGGAAACCGGGTGATAGACATCAGCCAGGCGCAAGACCGTATTCCCAATATCAGATAGCGCCTGATACTGAGCAATCGTACGGAAAGAGTACTGAGTATTGCCTTCGTCAATTTTACCAGCCGGAACGTTACGTCCGCCTGATTGCAAAGCATTGGAAATGCTGGTTGCGGAAACGTCGGCAGAGTTCAGACGGTTGTAATCCATGCTCACATGAATTTCACGTTTGCGACCACCCAGAATGTCAACTTGACCAACTTGGTAAACCTGCTCGAATTGCGGAGAGATGACCTCTTTGGCCAAATCATACAGTTTGCCGTCTTCCATTTGCGACAACAAAGTGATGTACATGATCGGAGCATCAGAAGGGGAGACCTTACGAATCACCGGCTGATCGATATCATCGGGAAGATCGCGCAGAACGTTTTGAACTTTGGCGCGAACCTCTTGTTCAGCGAAATTCAAGTTTGTTTTCAGGTTGAACTCAACCATAACCACGGAAACGGATTCCATGTTTTGAGAAGAAACTTTTTGCACACCAGAAATAGTGGCAAGTTCATCTTCCAGGATTTTGGAAACTTCCGTTTCAATTTCCTGTGGCCCCGCACCGGCGTAGGTGGTTTGGACAACCACGGTCGGGAAGGTGACATCCGGATACAAATCGATGGGAAGTTTCTTAAGGGAGATCGCCCCCAAGGTAAGCATCAGGATAACGATTGATAGAATAAAAACGGGCTGACGAACGGATAATAATGCTGGTGACATAGTGGGCGGAAACTATCAGTTCGCCAAAAAAAGACAACAGAATCTAAATTCTGGTCCCGAAGTATTTGAGATATTACCGGTGGGATTTCGGAATAAAAAAAGCCTCCCTTTTATTTGGGAGGCCATTGTAGGCGGCACTTACTTACATTGAGCGGCTTTGTTCGGGGTGAAGTTGTAGATCATAACCCCGCCATTCTTTAATAGACCTGATTTTAGCTCATCCAAGTAAAGGGGGCGACCGCCGCGCTCTTCTTTTCCTGCGCTGTCGCTATCATAGGATCCGGCAACTCCCAAGCAGCCCCAGGTTGGGGCGTAGGGATCGGCTCCATGCAGTAATACGCCCCGGCCATGAATATTCATATTTCCATTTTCCAAGCCCAATAGCTCAATGCCGTCATTGATGTTACCAGCACGGGGAGGGCGATACGCGCGAGTTACAATGGCGCCGTTCGGAGTTTGTCTGAAGTTGGCACCGAACTCATTAACGCCGCGGGCAACAGGGATTGGGCTTTTTGGTAAAACCTGCGCTAATTCGCCTTTGGAGTTAAAGAAGTACATTTTTCCGGTTAATTCACCGTTTTTAAAGTCATTAAATATAAAGGTGTCTGAAGTAACTTTGCCAGTGGCCATGTTTTTTCTGTGGGCATCTAATGCCTGCGCCAATCCACACTGGAAAAGACGATTGTACTTAAGCTCCGGTGCCAGTTCTGTGCAGGATTTATCCTGACCACTCATGGCGCGATTGGCTTGAGTCGCCTTTTCGTTCATGACTAATGCCGCTGCGGATTTTGGATTCGTTCTTTCATCAATAGTCGGAGTTACCAAAGATTTCACTTCACCCATGCCAAAGATATCGCGAAGCCAGTCAAAGAAGTTAAAGCTGCTGGACTGATAAACCTTTGTATCACTATTCAAGGTACAAGTGCCTTTGGTGATACAACTTTGATCGTTAGCGGAGAACGCGGATTTTTCAACAACCAAGCCATCATTTTCTGCGAGGTCTTTTAATACATCCACATCTGCTGATTTGGTTTTGCTCTTAATGGAATTTACGGAAAGCAGGGTGTCTCTTTTGATTGTCGGAATATCCGTTGGAGACTCTGGATTCAGATTTTTGGGATTGAAGAACTCATTTTTAGGCTTTACGGCTTGCACCTTAATTTCAGAGCCTTGAGGAATTGCACCCACGTTTTGAAGTGCACGATATTCTTGTGCAAAAGCGGGCGCGCTTAACAAAAAAATGAAGCTGAAGAAGATGGATTTCATAGTTCTGTATCCTTTAACTATATGAATCCATCGGTCATTTCTGAGTGTTTCTTAAGATATTCCGGGACTATTAGACCTTTCGTCAGTCGCGTCTGCCAGACCTAGGTAATAAGGATTCCCTGGATCTTGTTTAGGAGCTCCTTACGTCGAGCTGGCTTGGTCAGGACGTCGTCACAACCTGCATCCACGCACATCTGGCAGTCTTCCTTCATAGAGTGGGCGGTCAGCGCGATAATAGGCTTGGTAAAGCCCGCAGCGCGAATACGCCGAACAGATTCGTAGCCGTCCATGATCGGCATTTGGATGTCCATGAGAATAAGATCCGGATTGTTCTTTTCGGTCATCTCGATCGCTTCCAGGCCATTGGTTGCCTGCAGAACCAGCGAGTGAGTTTTGCGCATGTACATATCGATCAATATGCGGTTGTCACTGACGTCGTCCACGACCAGAATTTTCGCTCCGTGCAAATCGATTTCCTGATTCAGCAGATTGCTATTATCCATATGCCCCTCGGAAATGAATTGTCATTCCTTTATCTAAGGGCAAATTTGTAATTCGTGCAACCCTTTCAGTTTGAAGATATCGCAAAATCCACAAGTGAAATGGCAAAGACGACGAGGAGTTTTTTATCGCCGTCTTTGTATGATTCACATCAGAAGTTGTATCCGACTCCGCGCAGGTAAACCCAAATATCCGAGCGTCCAATCAGATCAAAATGCAAGGCGCCGCTGAATTGTCCCACTTGTTTTGGTGCAAATTTCACCGTGGCTCTGCAGGATTGCCCCGGCCATAAAACGCCGCCACAGTTTTCGGTGTGGCTGAAGTATTTGCCGTTGGTATCAATATCATTGATGTAGAACGGATAGCTGCCGTTGTTACGCAGACGGAATCGTGCGGACTCGCTTTTACCTTTGCGCACAAAACCAAAATTGTAGTTATAGGATTCCTGCACAGAGATCGAATCATCGGTGATGGTAATCACCCCATCATCGGCGGCAGTAAAGGCTTCCATGTCCTCGGCAAAAACGGGCACAGTCATGAACAGAGAGGCTGCCAGTAAAAATATCGCTTTCACAAATACCCCCTTTTTTTTCCTATGATCATGAAGGGAAGTTTTGGTGGCAAAATGTTATTTTCCCTCTGGCCGGGATCCAGTGTTGGCTGAAAATAAAAAAAGCCGCTGACTTGAATCAGCGGCTCTTTTGACCAGCAATTTTCGTGAGAAAATTATTGTTGGATTTTACCAGTAACCTGGAAGTGCAAACCTACAGTAGTTGCACCAGCGCCGCATTGAAGAGCAGCATCAGAAGCTGGAACGTAGATCGCTGCGCGACCGTGAAGGTATTTGTAATTGTTGAACTTCAAGGAAGCATCAAGGAATGCTTTACCATTAGCGCAAGCAGAAGTGCCTTCGATTGCGTAAGCGCGAGAGTCAACAAGTTGAGCTGTTTTGTTAACGTTGTCTGCAAGAACCAATGCAGAGTATTTGCAAACAGAACCTTCTTCAGAGAACGTACCTTTGATCAAAAGGTTGTCCAAAGAGTAGTCAGTCGTCGCAGTAGCCAATTGAACATTGTAAGCTGCGAAGTCAGCTGGAACGGATTGAGTTTGAGTGTTGCCATCGTCACAAACGAATGCTGTGAATTTAGACATCCAACGCTCACCTGGAAGAGTCAAATCTTCGTTTGGTGCTGCGAATGCAGAAGAAAGAGACAAAGTAGCTAGCAATACTAGAACTGATTTCATGTGTGTATCCTCCATAAGGAATTTATTAATAACGTGGAGGTGTTTTATCAAGAACCTTGAAAAGAGCAAGAAAACCACCCAAATTAAACTTTTGGTTTTCAATGCCTTTTCAACTCGCTTGCTTTAGGGGGAAAATGTGTGTTTTGACGCTGAACAAAAGTTAATTCAGGACCCGAACTGAAGTGACATACATCAGTTCGCAGGCACCAGCACCGCGATCGTCACGACTCAGTGAGCTGCTCCATTGACCGCCATTCTTGCTACTGACAATGACCAAACTTCCGTTGAGTTCGATCAGATTTCCTTCACGCAACGAAAACAGCAGATCCCTGACAACGGGATTCGCGGGAATCATGTGCACGTTAGCGCTATGGCGCATGATTTCATTAGTAGGGAGTGGTGGGTTTCGCCACTTCACGTGATAGTAGCGCAGCGATTGCCCAATACTTAATTCGTTTAAAATTCGCGAGTCCGACATCGGACCCCAGCCCAAAGCGAGATCAATCGGAGAGATCGCAGCCCCCGGGTCAAACCAATAGCGATTTGTGGAAAGCACACGGGCGCGAATTTTATATCGAGCTTGGGGTTCCGCAATTCCGACATCAAGAACAATAGCTTTGCGTTCATTTTCAGGGATCAGTTGCTGGTCAGGGTCTTCCTTGATCAAGACGCCATCAGGAACGGCCACAGGGCGACCGTTCCAATGCAGGAATGCCGCGATTATGGCGGCGCCAATAAAGAGGGTCTTTCGATTCAATTCCAGCATGGCTTTTATTTTGAAAGCAAAAGACGAGCTTAGCAAGTTTTTGTAGGGGCATTGGACCAAGCAGTGGCCTAATAGTTCAGTTTGGGATAATATGTGTGTATGAATTTGAATACTGCTTTATTACTTGTCGACGTCCAGGCAAAGATGTTTGCTCCCTTTAAACCCGTGCACGAGGCTGACGATTATCTTGAAAAGTTCCAAAAGCTGCTGCGCTTGTCGCGGGCTTCAGGCACTCCGGTGATCTTTGTGCAAAACAACGGACAAGTCGGCGAAGCCGATGAAACCCGCACTGAAGGCTGGTTGTTACATCCTGAAATCGAAATTGAAAACGGTGATCTTATAGTGCAGAAGGCCCAGTTTGAGCCTTTCACGGGGACAGAATTGCACAGTGTCTTGCAGAAAAAAGGCATCCATAAATTGATTATCGCGGGTCTGCAATCAGAGACCTGTATCGCAGCGACATGTCGCAAAGCTAATGAGCTTGGATACGGTGTCACCTTGGTCAGTGATGCTCACTCCACTTATGGCACTGACGGCAAAAATGCGGAAGATGTTATCAACCGCATTAACTTGGATTTAAAAGATCTTGTTAGTTTGTGGCGTGTTTCTGACGTTGAAATCTAGTATTCAAATTCGATCAGATTTTTAAAGTACGCGGGAACGCGTGCTTTAAAGCTGATTCTTTTCCCACTGTGTGGATGATTGATCTCAAGTTCCGCAGAATGCAAAAATAGATTCTTAAACGGGGACTGCGGTCTTCCGTACTTTGTATCGCCAACAATAGCGTGGCCTTGTTCTGAAAGGTGGACGCGAATCTGATTCTTTTTTCCCGTTAAAAGATTGATCTTTAAAAGACTGAACTTGTCGATTTCTTTTAAGACCGTGTATTCAGTGATGGCCAATTTTCCCTGGTCTGAATCCTGACTGGAATGGACTACGTAATCTTCGTCTTCACTTAAATAACTTTGAATAGTGCCAGATTTTTTCTCAAGCTTACCGTGAACAATGGCGTAGTAAGTTTTGTTGAAGGATTTCCAGTTGTCCTTAAGCTTGTTCATGACCTCTTCAGTTTTAGCAAAAACCAAAACACCTGAAGTCGCCTGATCCAGACGGTGAACCACGTGCACCACCTTGGTGGAGCGGGGATTCCCCTTACGCACGAACTGATTCAACAACCCATGGACCGTGTTTTCCCGCTCCCATTTGGCAGCGACCGTCAGGATGCCGGGTGATTTGTTGCCGACAATGATATCCAAATCATCGTGCAGGATTTCGAATCCTTTTGGCTGGTACTTCTTAGGGATCTTTTTAGGTGTCGACATGGGCTTATAATTAACAGCTCCCGCCCCTGAAGTGTAGATGCCGTGGGCAAATAAGGTTACTTAATGTAAAAAGGCGTGATCAAACTTTTGACAGTGCCCGAATTTTTGAGATTTCCCCCGGATTCGGTTAGGATGCCGCCATATTGCTTGGAGGCTCTATGAAACGTTTGTTGGCGTTGTCTTTCGCGGTTCTTTCCTTTAATACGGCATTTGCTCAGACAAGTGCTGATCTAACGGCCCTATTGGGACCGGTACCTTCAGATCAGGAATTGATCCTGCGCCAGGAACAAGAATCTATTCAAAGACGCGTTGAAATGTCTCAATGGGCTAACGTAGACACCTGCCGATTCGGTATCAGAGTTCCAGATAAAGTGACTCGCGGTACGATCGCATTGACGTTTGATGACGGTCCAAACCCGAAGACGACTCCAATCATCCTGGATACTTTGAAAAAGCACGGAGCCAAAGCTACCTTTTTCATCCTAGGTGGTAAAGTTGCCGGTAACGAAGGTTTGATCCGTCGTATTCTTAACGAGGGTCACCACATCGCAAATCACTCTTACAATCATCCGAACTTTCATAAGTTGTCTGTAGTTGACGCGAAAAATCAGATTTACCAAACTGATAAACTTTTACGCCAATTCACAACTCCAAATTACTTGCGTTACCCATATGGTAACTCCACATGTGCAGCAAACGACTATGCAAACTCTTTGGGTTATAACATCGTTGGCTGGAATATCGATACCTGTGACTGGGCCTTTGCGAACACAGGCAGCGTGTCTGATGCTTCCAACAAAACTTGCCAGGCACCTTCAAGCCTGCGCTCCGACTATGCTGGTTACGTAAACCACGTTGTTGGTCAAACTAATGGTGGTGTTTTGTTGATGCATGATATTCACATGAACACAGCTTCAAGCCTGGATCGTTTGATGACCAAGCTTGAAAACCAAGGTTACCGCTTTGTTGACCTTGCTGATACAAACTTGTTTCCAAGATTGAACGAATACTAATTCGTTCAGTTAAGACGGTGGGAAATTTAAAGGAGGACCTTGGTCCTCCTTTTTTTATGGCATCAGCGGAGTCGTAAGAATACGTCGCTTGTAAGCATCCTGCATCAGCAGGCCCAGGGGAGTGACTTTCAGATAGAACGCCTTACCGCGGTTACCGGGTTTTACTCCGGGCAAATCCAAACCAGAAGTTGAAATCTTCACGAAGGTTTTTGCCGTATCATGAGCGGCATAGACATCCGTGACTTCGCCCGCGGCATCATTAGCCAGGAAGTAGCTCCATCCCGTGGCATTGTCATGGACCGCATCGATCCAGGTTTTTCCGGTGGGATAGTTCGTAAACGTAGTTAAGTCATGAACCAGATAGATTTTTGGTGAAGCCGGACTTGTTTTCGCAGTGATCTGCAGCACACGGCCCTCGTCGAAGACCATCAACTCGCCACTGGAGTCTTCCTGCATTCCGTAAATTCTGGAAAAACCCACACCTAACGCCGTCGCGCCATCGGTAAATGAAGTCGCACCTGCGGCGCCGGTTTTGCCGGCAATGGCGACGATGCCATTGGTACTGGTCGAAGCCAGCGAGCGATAGATGGCAAGATTCTGCGTGTAAGCATTCGTACTATAACCTGCAAAATAGAAGTTATCGTCGGCCATATAAGTGGCAG